>DVIT01000063.1 GCA_018711005.1 Candidatus Scybalocola faecigallinarum
ACAGCAGCCAGACACTTGCTGTATGGCTGCGCAAGAACGTGATTCAGGTGTTCGCAGGCTTCTTTTGCGAAGCAAAATTTCAAATAAGCCTGCGAAAGTTACTGTTTACTGGCTTGCCAGTGAACAGTAACTAATGATCCGTGACAGTTCACCCGGGTCTGCCCATTTACGGCCAGACCGTGGGAAAGTGCTTCAGTCGTGCGGCCGGACAGACAAGTCTTTGTCCAGAGTATTCAAAGTATGATAAAGGCTACGGGCAAAAGCTCTGTGCCCATCTTCTGTAAAGTGTACCCCGTCAAAGGCCAGGGAAACATTCCATGTTCCTGCATCCGCAAATTTCACAGCAAGTTTCCGGGCCAGCTGCCCATATGCCCCGGCCAATGACCGGGAAGCATGGATCAGACCCATGTCCTCCACCCAAGTCCCCATGACCATGGGCGGCGGGGCAATAAGAAGGATCTTATCCGGCGCCAGGCCTGTCTGGCCCAAAAAACGCTCCATCCTTTGGGCTGTTCCTTCCGTGCTTCGCCCCAGAAGAAGATCATTGGTTCCAAGCATAACGATGAGCAGATCCGTCTCTTTCGAAAAGCTTACCGGCATACCCGGGATTCCCCGGCCATTCATGCCCTGATTTTCTATATTCCATCCCGTCTTACGCGCGAGAATATCCACCCAGCGGCTGCCGCTGTCATAGCGATCCCCAAAATAAGATCTGGGATCATAGCCGTAAGTATTGGAATCACCGTAACATATGACATTCATGTGCATTTACTGTTATGCCTCCCATTGCTTTAAATATTCTACCGGTCTGCCCCATTCTCCATAAGCTTTGCGATTTTCTCAATAAGATCCACATCTGCCGGAAGCCAGTCTACGCTAAACAACTCCTCCCGGGCCAGCCACCGGGCTGCTTCATGCTCTTTCAATTCCAGATTGCCCTGAATAATCTCACACCAGTAGCAGTCCATTGAAAGATGAAATGTGGGATAATCATATTCAACCGTGTCAATGAAATCCCCTACTTTAATTTCCGTATCCAATTCCTCCTGAATTTCCCGAACAAGGGCCTGCCGGGACGTTTCCCCAGGTTCAATTTTTCCACCTGGAAATTCCCATCCATCTTTAAATGCTCCGTACCCTCTCTGGGTGGCAAAAATCTTATGATCTTTATAAATAACTGCTGCTGCCACTCTTATTGTTTTCATATCCAAACCTCCACTACGCGGCCGGTACGAGGATAGTACATGACTGTCACCTGATGACTGCCGGATAAACGACTGTAATCGCTTCCGGATATTTCCAGCCGTATTTTTTCACCTGCGCCGTTAATGCCGTCCAGCCAATAATGACTTGAAAAAATCCCTGTGTGTGCCTGGCTCCGGCTGACCTGCACCTGCATAAGCGCCTGACGCTGAGGGCCATTGATCCCATCAAGAACAATATCCTTTCCAAACCACACGCCTGCAGCTGCACAGATCAATATTACGGCGCCTCCAATAATCTTTGCGCCTTTTCCCAAACTTTTCCTGCGCTGTATCATATGTCCTGCCACTAAAACGCTTACCATCAAAAACACCGCGGCATCGCACAGTTCATCCAAAAGAACGAGCGGTCCTGTTTTGGGCAGCAGCACCCCGGCCCCAATAATGATCAGAAGGAATATTAAAGCCCAAAATTCAAATTTCCCCGTAAATTTTCCTTTCATAGCTATTTCCAATATTTTTTCCGGTCTTCTTCCGTTAATTTACGAATGACCCGGCAAGGATTTCCCGCAGCCAGCACACCTGACGGAATATCTTTATTGACCAGACTCCCGGCTCCAATAACTGTATCACTGCCGATCGTCACTCCCGGCATAACCTGTACGCCGCCGCCAATCCATACATTATCTCCAAAGACAACTTTAGCGCCATCTAATATAACGCAATTATGGTTTGTATAAAAATTTTCTCCGATTTCAATGTTATATCCATAATCACACCAAAACGGCGCAGTAATTGTAAAATGCTCTTTTGTCTTTCCAAAAAGTCTTTTTATGAGCGCAGTCTGCTCCTCAACCTGAGAGGGTCTCAGCTGATTAAAATCATAGCACAGCTCCTTACATGCTTCCCGTTCCTTCAGCAGTTCTTCATCACAATTAGCATCATAGAGCAATCCTTTTAACATTTTTTCTTTTTCGGTCATCTTTATTTACCTCACTTAATAAGCATATAAATAGTAAAGATCAATGGTTATACCCTTCTGTCTATTTCGGCAGTACATATAAAAAATATCCATAAATATAATTATCATAGCCAATACAATACATACCGTCAAGAATTTATCTAACATCTATTGCATTTTTCAAATATTATCTACTCCCGCTCCATAATTGCTTAGTCATTAGAATAATTGCAAAAATATATTCCACCTTCATTTAATGATGAGAATTTTCGATAAAAGTCTGACGGTTAAATATCGAAAAACGCTGTTTCAATCTATATAAAACATCGCATGTTATGGTTAAACCTGGAACCTCTGCCCAAAACTTTTCACACAGCTCATTCAAATACATCCCATGTTACGGTTAAACTCTGTAGCAACAATAGTAATTGTATTTTCTCCCTCATTCAAATACATCCCATGTTACGGTTAAACGGTTGTTGAAAATCCATGATAGCTGCACGGAAACAATTCAAATACATCCCATGTTACGGTTAAACGAGCCGTTATTGGTAAGCTTATTGAATACGTCAGTCATTCAAATACATCCCATGTTACGGTTAAACACTGATTGCGGAAGCTGTCCTTGAACGGCTGAAATATTCAAATACATCCCATGTTACGGTTAAACCGGAACTTCTATCCTTTGCAGTCCATTTCCATTTCCATTCAAATACATCCCATGTTACGGTTAAACGCAGGCATCACCTTTCTTTCTGTCAAGAGCAATATCAATTCAAATACATCCCATGTTACGGTTAAACGCCTTATCCACAATCAGGTCAACGCCGGATAAAACAATTCAAATACATCCCATGTTACGGTTAAACAGATACCGCTTTATCGAACTTTCATCCACAGCACATTCAAATACATCCCATGTTACGGTTAAACGGTTTGTAAAGCCTTCTTTTACAGCATTAATAGCGCCATTCAAATACATCCCATGTTACGGTTAAACCTTATTGTTGGTCAATGTGCTTCCAGTTGTTGGAGAATTCAAATACATCCCATGTTACGGTTAAACTCCTGTAACTGTGTAAGTATGCGTGGAATTATTCCAATTCAAATACATCCCATGTTACGGTTAAACCCACGATTTTATCGCATTTTCCAAAAATAATATACTCAATTCTCCGCAAGTTTTCAAGCTTTTCTCATTTTTTACCAGGCGCCTTCCAGTTATATAGAAAAGTCATAAAATCAATCCTTGGATATTGATTTTACTGGGATTTTGCACTTCTTCACACAACTTAGCCTGGTAAAATTACAGAATCAGACTTTCACCATTTTCAATATCTCCTGTTCCTAAAATTTCTTCACCGAATACATTGTCGTTCATCAATTTAATAATGCAAACAAAATCTTCGTCCTTATCAATAACCTTCTTTAGATCATTTTTTAATAATAATAGTTTTGATGGAGACATTTCGCCTCTAAAAACAGATTTTTGAAAATGCGACAGGTATTTTTTACATACTTTAAATACTTTTTGTACTCGCTTTTCCCCTACATCATAAAACACAAATGCATAATTATAGTTTATTTTTTTTGACATTTAATACCCTTCTTTCAGACTAAAAGGAATAAAAGTTTTATCCTCTAAAATGCACTTGATTAATTTATAGCAATCTAGTTTCAATGTTGTTCGGTATGATACCTTTCTTTTTAATTTTGGATGCTGAAATACAGACTCAAGTCGTCCCTCAAAGGCCTCAATAAAAATTTTTCTTCCTTCTTCATTTAACAAACAATAGTTGACTTTCTTATCAAAGTGTTTGGACACCTGAATTTTACGGTTATTGACCAGATCAAAAATTGTGCGATATACAATAACCGGTTTAAACACCTCACTTAAATCAAGGCTTAAAGAAAATCTTCTTTCCGCAGGTTCATGCAGATAACTAATCCTTTGATCGAGGTGCGTTCGAAAAATTGCAGAAATTGTTTTTGTATACAAAAGTGTATTTCCAAAAGAGATTAATGCATTTATTGGATTGTCCGGAGGCCTCTTTACCCGTTTATTCATAATAAAATCCTCAGGAAGAAAATACTGAAAATTATTGTAAAAGCGCATCCACAGATCGCCTTCAATAGCCAGCAGTTGATTAATATTTTGAGCAGCCTCAACTAAAGGATAAAAATCTTTTCTTATCCAATCAATAGTCACCTTGACATCCTTTTTATCGTGCTTGTAATAATGGTACAGCACTTCATAAATATTTACTCCTATCCCCCGAACAATAGCTCGGGCAATGTCAATTCTGTTACTTTTAAACTTTTCTACTTGCTTTATCAAAAGGCGCCCACTCATATACTGATCTTTAGGATAAAATGTCCCGCTGTAACCACCATAATAATTAAAAAAATGTACGATAATATAATTTTGTGCCAGAAAATCCAGCAATTTACTATTAATGCTTACTTCATTCAGACAATAAATTTCTTTTGTATTTTCAATGGGAATATAAATATTCTTCCCATCTTTTCGGAAACATAAGGAATTGTCCTTACGGGTTAATTCACCCATTGATGAAATATACTTTGTACTTCCCATATTCTCCCTCCCATTTCATCTGATGTTCAAGCATTCAAAGTAATCATCTAAATATAGCAATATTCATAATAAGCACATTTCTTACATTTTCTATCATGAATAACTGGCGGCGGTTCTTCCTGACTAATTAGCGATTCAATTTGAGCTGCATATTCCTCCAGCTGATCTTCTTCCGCTTTCGTCAGCTCTAAGATCACCGTTTTTGTACTTTTCCTGTTTTTTTCAATAAATTCCAGCCGGCCTTTCCGTTCTATTCCTTTATCCTTTAAAACCTTCAGATAATAAAGAAGCTGCCATTTTGCCGCTTCTGCATCGGCATCCGTTTTTTTTATTTCTGTTAAATATTCCTGAGTCAGCTTATCAACTTTAATATTATCAATGGCAATCTCTGTCGTTCCCTGCCGCTGATCCCGCTCCTCATGCAATGCTTTTCCAATTTTAACCGCTTCACTGTTATCCTCCAAATTAAGCTTATTGCCGAATAAGTAGCACTGGCGTTTACAGTGAAAATAATAATTCATCATTGTCCCCGTTACATTCATGTTCCTTCCCCTTTCAATTATATGAAATCAACAAAATCCCCCACTTCTCCCTGCAATTTCTTCCGATCCAGTTTCCCGTCAATAAAATATTTTTCACCGTTATCAATACAAATCAGTTCGCCAATCTTATCATTATAATTCAGATCCGGATTTTGTTTAATCTGATACACGAAATAGTTCATCTGACTTCGTACTTCTGATAAGCGGACACGTTTCTGAGCGTAAGGCATTGTGACATTCTGGATCAATTCTTTATATTCTGTCCATATTTTCTGACCATCCATCATCTGGCCATTTTCATCCTGCAATTTTCGTGAAAGGTATACTTCCATGATCTGATGATTATCCGGTATAAGTTTCATTCTTTCTCTTACATCCGGCCATTTCAAAGCTCCGACCTTTCGATGAAAGAAATCATCCAGACCAAGCTCTCCTGTATTTTCATTTCGATTTTTCTTTAATTCCGCTAAAATCTTCTCGTAATACTTTTGGAAATCCTTGTTCTGGAGAATGTCTCGTATTTCACGATTTTCCAGGGTAAATTCCTTCCTAAGTCTTACATCTTCCCTGTAAATTTTTTGCCAATTATCCAACTCAAAGAAATAAACCAGGCCGTTTTTTAAGCAGGACCGGTTGATTCTTCCTAAGAATTGCTCCTCACTATCCAACTTTGATATATTTTTAAAGCCAATATCCATGTCCATATCAACACCAGCTTCGATCACTTGTGTGGCCACAAGAATGATCCCGTTTTGTGCGTTTGCTATTTTTTCTAAGATACGGCTACGCTCAGCTATACTGTCATCACCAGACATATACTCAATATCGCAGGGAATCGTCTCATCTTCTTTAAGCTTCTGGAAGAAAAGGAAGGCAGACTCTTTTGTGATAAATTCAACTAATATTTTCTTTTTTTCAGGAACAAATTTTTGGATATGCTTTTCCAATATTTCAAAAACTTCATCCCGTTCCCTTCCTGCGGTCGCATCCAAAAGCTCATATGAAAGCGTTACCCGCCTTGCAAAACAAGGATGATTAAAATATTTTTTCCCGTTTTTCATTAGTCTGACGGTAGGATAAATACCATCGGTCAACAAATCAAAATCCGGAAGTGTTGCTGACATAATGATGACCTTCATATTTAACAGCTCTGCAAATGCTTTAAGAAAGTAGGCAATTTCTCCCCATATTTTATTATTATAGCTTTGGATTTCATCAAGAACGATCACACTGTTCATTAACTGATGAAAAGCAAAAGCAGATTCTTTTGCACTGTTAAACATAGTATCAAATAAACTGACATGGGTTGACAAAAT
Organism: Candidatus Scybalocola faecigallinarum; assembly: GCA_018711005.1. Classification (GTDB taxonomy): domain Bacteria; phylum Bacillota; class Clostridia; order Lachnospirales; family Lachnospiraceae; genus Catenibacillus; species Catenibacillus faecigallinarum. Next base: position 6,618 of record DVIT01000063.1, read on the forward strand.
AACCGGATAATTTAAAAATTGCCTATCCAACAACGCCTTCTGATAGTAATACGATTGTTCTGTCTCCTCCTCTGCTTTTTTAGCTGCTTCCGTTTTTTTAATGGGTGTCAAAGAATTTACAACCGCAATATTTGAAAAAATTTTATCGTTATTTCCAAATATTTTCTTTAAGTTTTTAATATTTTGTTCGATCAAAGTATTAAACGGATAAATATAATAAATTTTCTGAAGCCCCATATTTGCATTAATCAGCCGAAGGCTTAAATCCAATGCTGTATTGCTTTTACCGCTGCCGGTTGGAGATTCAAGATAAAAAAACAGGCTGTTTATATAATCCTCCAACATTTTTTCAGCATCACACAGCATTTCCGTTCTAAGCACATTAATATTCCTTTCATTTTTTAAAGCTTCCGGTGATTTTGGATACTGTTCTTTTTGATATTTTCGGATTGACTGGATAAGTTCCGTATTTTCGTATACTTTAACCCATTCCTGAATGTCATCCAGATTGCCAAAATCCGTTATCTCTTTTCCTGTGGAAAACTCTGTTGTCGCATAATAGTCCGAAGCCACCAGCAGAGAATACATAAGCCTGGCATATGTATAAAGATAAATTTCAGCAACCCATGAAAAACTCTGTCTCATGCCAGAAGCATCCCTTTGTATAAGTTGTATATCTCCAACTTGTAAAACAAACTTCGGTTTATAGGCAGAAATCATCCCATCCCGAAAATATCCCATTAATTCCTTTCCGCTCCCCTGACTCAGATCGGATAAAAATTTGTTAAAATCATATAAATCGCTGTGGTGCCGTGCAATTAAATAACCGTGGATCAAGATTAATAATCTCAGCAGTTTTCGTTCTTCTTTTTTCTTCACCTCAATTTTTAATCTTTGCAAATAATAATCTATATATAAGATTGCGGAAATCAAAGAGTGTCTGGAATTAATACAGGATGTAAGCCGACCATCATCCTCTATCTCCATATTGTCCATATTATTATTCTGAGCTCCCGGATTTATTTTCCCAGTATCGTGGAATAATGGCAGACCTCCGATCATTTTTCTAAGAAACCCTTCTGCGGCTTTGGAAAATTCCCCAAACATTTTATTCAGAAAAATTTTCAGCATACGGTCTCCCTGCTTATTTTCCCAAAGTATATTAAAATACTTTTCCGTTAATTCCACATGCTTGCCTAAAGTTTCTCTGACTATTTCCCCTTTGTCTGATATTCTTTTATGGGCAAAATATTTTTCATGGTCATGAATTAAATGTTCAAGCCCGCCTTCTGAAATCAAAGTTTTCATCCCCCATCTGACTGCTGCATATATTTCTCAATATATCTACTCCGTCAATAAAAAACAATCTTCTTTTTGTCCGGAAGATGATACACACACACCTCCTTCCCTTGAGGCCGGACAAGTTGATTGGTATACAAAAATGTTCTTAAAATATAGTTATTGGTCCAGCTATCCAGATAATAAGGCAGAGCTTCTACATATTTAACCCCGCCGTTATTAATAAAATCCTCCATATCTTCATTATCAGATAAGTCGTCATAATCATCATAATCCAGAACTGCAATATCCATCATATCTTTTGGGACAAGACAGTTTACTTTCCCCAGAGAAAAATCGACTTTTTCTGCAGATTCAACCCGCACATTTTTTATATCTGCCGGATGATCGTTTTTTCCCAAATAGGGAGGATATACACACTTCCTCGCCAGGAGGGCATCTTTAATTTTTATAGCTTCTTCACAATCCAGTAAAACGCAGATTTCCCATTTCGGGTTTTCCAGCCATTGCTCTTTAACAATTAAATTTCCTCCCTGCTCATTTGAGGCATAACCGGTGGAATTATTATATGACTGGATCTTTTTAGGAATCATACGTTTTTCGTATTCCAAAGCAGGTAAAATGGAAATATTCAGATCTTTCAAACACTTATAAAATTCCGGATAGCTTTCCGACAATTTCCCCTGTTTAAGGCTTTTTACAGGACCAGACATTTGGGCATATCCGCCATAGCCTAAAATAGCTCCAAACATTCCCAGTAATGCCACCTTATGAACATTGCCATAAGTGAAATAAATATAAGAATTAACGTCCGGCTTTTTAAAAATGGCTGTTTTCCCGCTTAATATAAATCTCAGGACTTCCATTGATCATACCTCTTTTTGTGTCCGAATATCATAAAGTTTCATCGTTTCATCTGTCCCTTTCAGCACTGTAGTATAAGGATTATAATACACATCAATCTTTTGAATGCGATCCCCAAAGGAACTGAGAAGTTCTTTGCACTCTAAAGAAATAACATTTTTGCTCTCGCCCTTTTCAAAAGTAATATATTCTGACAAATTAGGAAGATAGGTGTCTATGGTTGTTTCCACAAACATAGCAAATTCATTTTCACATCCCTCTTTGGCATTTGTGGCAAAGGAAGTCGCTGAAACTAAAGCCGCCTTCCGGAAGTTTTCGTAGTCCTCCTCTGTATATCCATCCGTGGCCCCAAACTCTATTAATTCCTTGTATGCCAGGGGATTAATAACAAAAGGATAAAAATAATGAGCTTCATTGCTGACAATCTTTGTTCCCAGAGTGGAATTTTTTTTGTCATCCTTTTTGTCATCTTTTTTAGACTCACGGAATGGGGAAAGGATCTGCTGTTCTTCCGGCTGAGTGTCTTCATATTTATTAAATCCCTGTCCAATCTGGACTGCACCGGTAATTGAAATATTGCTTCCTGATTCAGCAAAAGTAGCGCCAAAATTTTTCACATCCACAGCGCTCATCAAATTTTTCAAAATTTCCATCGGATCTTTTGATTTACTTAAATCTTTTACATTAAAAATCTGTTCATACCGTTCCTTTAAGGTTCTTGGGATTAAAGCCGTCCCATCGTCTGATAAACGCATTGACTTTATATACAAAACTTTCTTTCCTTCATTTTCCCACATTTTCTTCATGGGATACTTTAATGCCTTATCGCTTCCGAAGGTTCTGCCGTCACTGATCGTTTTGGGCAGACCGGAAAAATCCGCATTCCAGTTTGCCATAATTGAAGAAATCCCAATCACACCATACACTCTTTTATTCATTTTCTTTTTCCTCCTTTTTGTAGACTACATTTTCACATACATATCCAAGCAGAATCGTCTGCTGATCGGCCTTTTCCCCATTTTCCGGATCATATCCCATAACCATCCCCATAAGATTTCTAAAGCGCGGGGTTCCCATTTGAATCCGATAATTGTATTTTTTATATAATCGCATCAGTCCGTCCTTAATTTGACGGTCGTTTTTGGCATTTAAAATCGGATTAAGGAGAGAATCATTTTTATCATTGGCCTTGCTCAAAGAAAGGAGATAATAGGCCAGTTGTCCCACACAATAATAATACTCTTTATCATTATCAACGGGCATCAAAGCTTCTGAATTGACTTTTTGTTTTACTGTCTCCCGCATTTTACCGATCACTTCACTCATGTTTTCACCTTTCTTTCTTGAAAAATAGCTTTCCAGCGAGTATTTCAGATCAAACTGCAATCTTACTTTTTCCACAGCTCCCATAAGGACACAATGCTTCATCATTGCAAAGGTTATCCGCTTTAATAATACAGGCTCCATCCCAATATCATTGCCTCTGAATACCCAGGCAGCCATAGTATCCCTTGACATCACAACACATTGCTCTAAGATTTCATCTTTAATCTTAATATCGCTTAATTTCATGTCATAACAATTACCAAGGAAGTTCATAAAAAATACTTCGTCAATCAATTTTCCAACCGTAAGACGATCGTCATATCTCCCATATTTAGTTTTGTATTCAGGATGTAATTGATAATCACATTTCAATACAGATTCAAATCGGAATTCAGGATCAAGCTTTCTTCTGTATCCGAAAATATTGTCCTGATCGAGAATCTCTACCTCTGTCTTTCCCTTTCCCAGCAGCAGGTAATATCCGGACTCTACATATTCCGGTGCCTGATCCGGAATGCATCCTGTGATTTCCATACGGCTTGTATCTATATACACATGGCTTTTTCCATCAGAAACAAGATTATATAAATAATCAAAAAATTGTTTCTGAAGCATCGCATCTTCACCATTAAGTAAATAGGGCGCAGCACATTTTCTTGTTTTTATAGAAAGAAAAGGCTTTTTAGTATTCATTCCAAGATTATTGTCCGGTATTCCATAAATAACATGACAGATTTCTACGTTATATTTATTATTATTATAAATATTGGGCAGGAAATATCTTTTCCCCTCCCGCTCATATTCTGATGGTTCCCCTTCAAAGAAAATTTTCAAATAATCTTTTTTCTTTAAATCCAGATCCGGTATCCACGCCTTAAGATTAAATATATGGTTTTTGATCCATTTTTCCTTTGCCTCAACCTGTTCCTGGTCCACTTCCCCTTCCTCCAGGGCAAATGCCTGATAAATACGGGACGCTTCTTTTGATTTTTTATACTTGTTCTCCAAAGGCGCCTTTAAAGTGCTATAATAACCTTCAATAATTTCTTCCGTCAGCTTTCCGGATAAAATGCTGTCTTTCTTTACAAAAAAAGACAAGTAATTATTGGAATGAATAATTTTCTTAGGGTCCATAGGTTTATTCATGGAAAGCAGCCGGCTGTTATAGTCATAGAAACATAGGGTATCAAAACCACTCACGGCCCGGTCAATCTGCTTTGTTTTTTTATCTTTAACAATATCCACACATAACTGAATCTGACCATCTCTGCCAACGATCAAATAAGTTCCATCCGCAGGAATATATGTGTGAAGGATCAACTGCCCCTTTGTTTTTTCCATTTTATACTTAAAGACTTCCAGACATTCTTTAAGCATACATACCTTCCTCCCTTCTTACATCCACTGATACCGGACGAACCCGGCACCTCGAGAATTGGAGGTCCCAAAACCTGTTGCAAGTGCCAAGTAAGATATATCCTGGGCCTGCTTATTATCTGCAATCGTCAGACGAATCTTATCTCCCAGCAGTTTTATGTTTTTATATTTCACAGCAATGGGCTTTTTGTTCAGAAATTCGATCATCGTATACCATTGGAAGTTCTCGTCTATCTTTTCTCCGTGGAAATAATTCCACTTTTTGATCATGTTCACCTTCAGAAGTTCTTCAAACTCTGCAAGCGTTTGATGGGTCCGCCAGTACCCATTAGGGGACTTTAATATAACAGGGCATGGCGTTTCTAATGTCTGAATCATCCTTTTAGGTACTATCCTGAGGGATGCTGTCAATCCTTTGATCTCTCTTGTATATACATTAGGACACACCTCCGAGAAATATTTTGCCAGCTCCGGAAGCAGCGTCCGGATCGTTATTGTGTAAACTTTCCCGGCCTTATAAAGCTTGTCCTTTTCAATGGGCTGGAAGGCGCCATAGCTGTAACCTTTATACTTATTCGTCTCATGAAATTCCAGCAGCCTGGGATCTGTACCAAACCCTTTATCCAGGAAAGCCGTGATTTTCTCTGATACCTGGTCAACAGTAATGTCTTCCAGCAGAAAGATTTTCAAACTTATCTCAACAACTTGGCACTCCATAGATCACTTCTCCTTCTTCATCTTTCTTTTTTGTAACTGATGGCTTCTGTATTAAGAATACATCTGTTAGAGCAGGTTGTCAATATATTTTATATCTTTTTCTTTGAATTGAAATATCCGGGATGAAGTCTTTCCTTTAACCGAATTAATTTGTGTTCTATCTAGCTGCCAAATATATGTAAAAAATTTCTTCATCATTAAAAACCGCCGTACAGTTATTTCCCCTATACGGCGGCAACAAGAACAATTCATTTACTGAATAAATCACTATGTGTCCCAGTTCGAGCCAGGGTCAACACCAGCACATTATCCTCTATACGATAGATGAGCAACCAATCCGGAAGAATATGGCATTCCCGGTGTCCGGCCCAATCACCAGACAGATCATGATCACGATTTTTCTCCGGCAACGGTTCACCCATCGCCAACCTCGCTACAACCTGTTCCAACAATTCAATTTTTAAACCACGCTTCATCGCCCGCTTGTAATCCTTTTTGAAAGCAGTCGTGTACTTAACAGTATACTTTGGTTTTCTCATTTTTTCAGATCAGCAAATAACTCATCAAGGTCATCATATCCCTTTACAGACGGGTCTTTTGCAATCCTTTCCGCTTCCAGCATGGCAGCTACCGTTTCTTTATTTGGTTGTTCCAGCTTCACCTCAAAGGGAATGCCGCCCTCACGAAGCGCCTGACGCACAAAGATATTGAATGCCGTGGACAAATTCATGCCAAGTTCCGAAAACAATGCATCAGCCTGAGCTTTTAAATCTGCGTCCATACGGATACTGATATTTGTGGTATTTCCAGCCATATCACCAACTCCTTTCTGCTGATACTTTTAGTATATGCTATTTGCACGAAGAAAACAATACTTTGCACGAATATTGAACATTATATTTATTTATAGCTAACAACAACTAGCCACACATGATTCTTATAAAAATATCTGGAAATTTGAGATATTTTAAGTTGTAAAGCAAAATTAAGGGAAATACCTTGATACCTTATTGATTTGAAATCAGACATTAGCAATAATACATCTCATGTTACGGTTAAAATTAAGACTTAATATTTTAAATCTTGTTCTTATTCAAATACACCTTGCGTTATGGTTAATGATTCTTTTTCCATCTATGACAGATTCATATATGTCCCTTGCTTTCTGTTTTATTATAAATGTTTTGCCTTTCCGTGTCCACCCCCTATTATCAGTTCCTGCATCTTCTATGATAGATCGTTACTGTTCACGGAGACCGGAAAACAGGTTTTATAGCCATATCAAACGGAGATTACGGATACCAAGAAGATTAAGTCCACTTCGGCTATCAAATAGATTTTGATGATTAGGGCCGTAGGATTTTCCAAGAAAAGTTAGGCCATAATCAACAAAATTGCAAATCGGGCCGAAGTGGAAGCTTAAATTCTACGGCTGCCAAGGGTAAAATTGCATTTTGGGGTGTAGTTGGATAAATTGGCAGCCGAAAATACCATTTAGATCCGTAATTACCTCAAAAGACTACGGAACATGCATGAAAAATCCTCCGCCCCGTGAACAGAAACATAGGATCAGCTGTCAGAAACATTTCCGCAATTCTCCTCCTCACTCCACCACCATTGCCGGGCAAAAGTTCAGATAATCCCCGGACACAAGCATGTATCGGATCCCCTGGAACTCTCCGTGGATGCTGTCGCCAAAGCGCCGTTCTCCGTGGCAGTGGGAATAAACGACAGCTTCCACACCGTACTCTCTGGCGATTTCCGTAAAGGGAGAGTTTTTCTCCAGAATATTTGTAGGCGGATAGTGAAGAAACATAATAAACTTTTTATAGCCGGCAGCCTGGGCCTGGCAAAAAGATTTCCGCAAACGGGCCATTTCCCGGTCCACAAGCTTTTTGGCCTGAACTTCCTTTTCTTCATCCCATCCCAGGATCTGGCCCCGGCGGTTCAGGTAAAAGGGTCCCTCAAAGGTATATCCCTTAGTGCCTACAAGGGCATAGTCTTTGTAAACGGCAAAGTTATTCTGGAGAAAAAACAGCCGTCCGGCAAATTCCTCATTAAGACGCTCTGTCTTTTTTGCATCCCAAAACATATCATGATTTCCCCGAAGCAGGATCTTGCGGCCGGGCAGCCGCTCAATAAATGCCAGATCTTCCATACACTCCGGCAGCTTTCTTCCCCAGGAATGGTCCCCTGTAAGCACAAGGGTGTCCTCAGGCTTTACCAGCTTATTTACATATTTTTCAATCTTACGCTCATGGTTTTTCCACACCCTTCCAAAAGCATCCATAGGCTTATTGGCCTGAAAGCTTAAATGAAGGTCTCCCAGGGCATACAGCGCCACAATACCACCGCCTCCTAAAATCATCAGAATTTCCTGATGTAAGTATATCGTAAAAATTATTACTGCAGCTTAAAATCACAGGGTATTTTAAAAATCATACCGCACAACTTCACAGTTTTTCACACCAAACGCGGCATATTCCTCATTGGTCATGTCTGTAAAATAGGACTGGACCACACGGGCAATCCCGTTGTGGGCTACAAGTATATAGGTTTTCTCGTCTGACTGAGCTTTGATCTCATCCAAAAGATTATAGATGCGCTGAGCCAGATGAAGGGTGGATTCGCCATTGCCATGATGGCAGGCAAACCATTCCTTGGCCTTTTTAAAATCCGCTCCATCTCTTGGAGTGGACTCCCATTTTCCAAAATTTTGCTCTGTCAGGCGCGGCTCTTCCCGTGCCGGTATACCTGTAATTTCAGAAATATGCCGGGCCGTTTCCGCAGCGCGGCTTAACGGCGAATAAAGGATCTCATCAGCCCGGATACCTTCTGCCAAAATCTTTTCTCCGGTTTGGATCGCCTGCTCATGTCCATATTCCGTCAGGGGAATGTCTGTAGCCCCGCAGATTTTATTTTCCACATTCCACACCGTCTGTCCGTGTCTTACAAAATAAAAATGTCCCATAAAAGCCTCCTGATTCCTGACATTTTGAGCAGCCTTCTGCCTGCCCGCAGCTTAAGGATACCAGGCTCAAACGGTCCTTGGCCCGGCATCTGGTTTTATTATAACAGATTTCATCTCACCGCAACAGACAAAAATCCCCATGATCAAATCCGGTCCGGGATCTGAGCATGGGGAATTTTTATTAATTATGAAAATGACAGAAATTTAGTATTTTATAGAAACTGATCAGCTATGGGGTGGCCGGGCTTATGCCTGAATGGCGTCATACCCGGTTTCTCCGGTACGGATCTTTAAGGCGGAACGGATCTCATAGCTGAAGATCTTACCGTCTCCGACCTCGCCGGTAAAGGCTGCCTCCTTAATGGCTTTGATGGTTTTTTCCTCCCATTCCTCAGAGGAAACGACGATTTCAAACTTGATCTTTGGCAGCATCTGGGGCTCTACCTCCATGCCCCGGACAAGCTCTTTGTATCCTCTCTGAGCGCCGCAGCCCATGACCTGGTAAACGGTGATCCCATTAACTTCGATCGCATTTAAGGCAGCCTTTACATCTTCAAACTTTTCTTCCCGGACAAATGCTTCAATTTTTATCATCATGGCCATAACCTCCCTTCAATTAATCAAGACCGTTAAAGCTTGGATATGCCTGTTCGCCATGCTGTGAAATATCCAGGCCTACCTGCTCATCCTTTGAATCTGCTCTAAGGGGTGTGAAGATCCGGACAATACCGGAGCAGATCAATGTTCCTGCGACAGCAACCCCTGCGGTGACCAGAATACCGATGAGCTGTGCTGCAAATAAGCGGGTATCTCCAAATACAAGGCCATCCCACCGTGCTGTATCGTTAATGGAGCTTTGAGCAAAAAGTCCAGTGGCAATACCGCCCCAAATACCGCCTATGCCGTGGCAGCCAAAAGCATCCAGGGCATCATCGATCTTAAGCTTTCTCTTAACAAGGGCTACACCAAAATAGCAGATCGGGCTTACAAGGAAACCAATAATAAATGACGCCCATATGGGAACAAATCCTGCTCCCGGCGTAATGGCTACAAGACCGACAACAAGTCCTGTGGAGGCTCCTACCAGAGTAGGCTTTCCGCCTTTGATCACATCAATAAGCATCCAGGAAAGGAGGGCGCAGGCTGCGGAAATCGCGCTGGTCATAAACGCATGGGCTGCCAGGCCGTTGGCGCCTAAAGCGCTTCCTGCGTTAAAGCCAAACCAGCCAAACCACAGGATGGCTGCACCTAATACAACAAAGGGGATATTGTGAATACGGTAAGTTACTCTTTCGTAGCCTTTCCGCTTGCCAAGGATGATGGCCAAAACAAGGGCGCTGACGCCGGAGCTGATATGGACCACGTTTCCGCCGGCAAAATCTACAGAGCCAATGTCCGCCAGAAATCCCCCTTCTCCCCAAACCATATGGGCCATAGGGTAATAAACAATCACAGACCATAATAAAATAAAGAAAAATAATGCTTTAAAGCGCATACGTCCCACAAGGGCTCCGGTGATCAATGCCGGGGTGATCATGGCAAACATCATTTGAAAGGCACAGTATACAAGATGGGGAATATTATCCGCATAAGGCCCTGCTTCCATGCCTACGCCATTTAAGCCAAACCACCGGAAATCGCCGATGATCCCTGCATGATTGCCGCCAAAGGCCAGAGAATACCCGAAAAGGGTCCACATAACCACAGAAAGTCCCATAATGGCCACACAGGCCATCATCGTATTCACTACATTTTTCCGCCGGACAAGTCCGCCATAAAAAAATGCCAGGCCCGGGGTCATAAAAAACACCAATGCCGCCGAAACAAGAATAAAAGCTGTATCTCCACTATTCATCTCTTTTTCCTCCTGAACTTTTATTTCTTAACTTCGGTCAAATATACGTATACAAAACCAAAAAAACGAGGACGCAGATATTTATATATCTAACGTCCTCGTTATGCCATGCATTTTAGCACATCTGCATTGACAAATCAAGTCTTTTTTTCCATATAATTTTCATATTCCCCCAGCCGTTCAGCCGGCCCGGCGGTTACAGCGTCTCCGCCATGGCCCCGTTTTACCCGGAAAAATGACGTTAAGCGTCGTACTTTTTCACAAATCCGAATCCCAGGGCATAGGGGCCTGTGTGGGTAGCCACAGTGGCTCCGATCTGCCATACCGGCACATCTTCGCTGAGCCAGAATGTATCCTTCACCTGGCGGGCAAGGGCATCGGCTTCTTCCCGGTCAATATTCATGCCGACACAAAAACGGTAGTTATTAGGATTCTCCCCGGCCTTCTCAAAGTAATCCCTGGCGATCTCCAGCAGCTTTTTTAATGCCCTTGCTTTATTTCTGGCAATGCCGCCAGAAAAGATCTCCCCGTCCTTCATAACGATCAAAGGTTTGATCCCTAGGGCGCTTCCGGCGATAAAGGCTACCTTTCCGATCCTTCCGCCCCGTTTTAAATGCTCCAGATTTCCTACGGTAAAGCAGATCCTTCCCGTAGGCATAATGCGTTTTAAATGCTCCACCGTCTCCTTATAGCTTAAACCGGCATCCCGCATCCGGACCGCTTCCAGGACGAAAAGTCCTTCATCTACGGTACACATCTTGCTTTCAAAAACTTTAATATGAGCTTTGGGATAGGTTTCCAGCAAAATATCCCTGGCTGTTTTAGCCGCCTGGTGAGAACCGCTCAGCTTCCCTGACATACAAATACATACGATCCCCTTACCTTCTTCAAGGACCGGCGTGAATGCATCCACATAGTCCTGGACGCTGGGCAGAGATGTCTTGGGAAATGCATTCTCGTCGATCATCTTTTTATAGTAGGCATTAGTATCCACCTGCAGCTTTTCTTTTTTATAATTTTCCCCATCAAAAGACACATAGAAATAAACCGGGTGGATATTCAGCTTTTCCATCATCTCAACAGGAATATCACATCCGCTGTCTGCAAAAATTTCAAATAACATATAGGCCTCCAAAACACATGGTTTTTAATACTACATTAAGTTCTTACGCCATTATACCACAATGGAGGCCATAATCATAGCCCTAAATTAATACGCCTTGATCCGGCTCAGTTTTTCTCCGGCAGCTTTAAGGACTTCCGCCGGCATACCCAGGAAAGGCATCCCCATCATAGCATTTAAAGACAGGTTCATATTTTCCACATCATTGGCCGCGATCATTCCCGCAGCTGCCGGAATGTCGCTGCGCAAAATCTCCATAGCCTCCGGTGAGGATGCCATCTGGGAAAGACGGCTGTCCATATTAAACATCTGCCGGAAATCTTTAACAGGCATATAGGTCTTATCAAAGCTGCCGGCTTCCAGTTCAAAGGCCTCTTTGTCATAGCCGGGCAGAATCACTGTTGCGCTGCAGTTAAAGGGTACTTCTAAATGAACAGCAACCTGTCCGTCATCCAGGATCTTCCAGTTGGATACCCATGTTCCGGAAACAGATTTATAGGTTCCGTTGACAAAACGGCTCTGCCAGCTGATCTGAGGCGCCAGCACAGCTTTTGTAAAACCGGGAGCTGCCGGAGCGATCCCTGCCATATCCCGGTAAATGTATTCCAGGACAGAACCATAGGAATAATGGTTTAAGGAGTTCATTCCCGTACCGCTGATGCTTCCGTCATCTAAAAGGGAGTTCCACCGCTCCCAGATGGTCGTCGCCCCAAGATCCACACAGTGGAGCCAGCCTGGGAAATCATGGTTAAACAGCATATACCATGCCTCATCTTCCAGACCGTTTTCAGCCAGGACACGGCACATCATCGTAGCGCCTACAAAACCGCCCTTAATCTTATGAGCATCCTTATCCAGACGTTTTCTCAAGCCATCCGTCAGACGGTCCTTATCAATCCAAAGGCCGAATTTTAAAGCGACCATATAAGCGGTCTGGGTATCAATAGCCAACCGGCCGGTTTTTGTAAAATACTCATCCAGTATGGCCTGACGGATATGCTCTGCCAGAGCTTCATATTCAGAGGCATCCTCCGCCTTGCCCAGGACTTTGGCTGCATCTGCCACCTTCTTTGCCGAAGCATAATAATAGCATGTAGAAACATAGGCATCATCAGTGCTTCCTTTAAAGCTTTGCTCTGTCATACCATCCAAAGCCAGCCAGTCGCCAAAAGTAAAAGCAAAATCAAACTGATATTTCTGACCTCTTGCCTGATCCTGGCGGGTGATCCAGTCTACCCAGTCTTTCATCAGCGGATAATAGGTTTCCAGCATTTCCTTATCCCCATAATATTCATACATAGTTGCCGGAAGAAATGTAGCGCTGTCCCCCCATACGCTGCTGCCCCCTTCCATAGTGCCTGCCATAGGCGCATAATGGGGAACAGAACCGCCTAAAGTCTCCTGGGCAACGCGCAGATCATGAAGGAATTTATCATAAAAGGCCCGCGTATCCATATTGTAGCTTGCTGTAGGCGCAAATACCTGGGCGTCTCCTGTCCAGCCGAGACGTTCATTTCTCTGAGGACAATCTGTCGGCACATCCAGGAAATTGGAGCGCTGTCCCCACAGGCAGTTGGAGATCAGCTGGTTTACACTGGCATCGGAGGTTTCTAAAAATCCGGTGCGTTCCAGATCTGTATGGACAACACATCCGGTAAAGTCCTCACCCTTTAAAGGCATATCTTCCGGCCAGCCGGCAACCCGCACATAACGTCCGCCAAAGAAAGTAAAGTGCGGGCGCACAGTTTCTGCTCTGCCATCTGAAATATAAGCGAATGGGAACACAGCCTGTCTGTAATTTTCATTATAAAAGTTTCCCTGCTGGAGCACTTCCCCGTAGGAAAGCTCTACCCGTGTCCCTTTAGGCAGGCGGCTTTCAAAGGAAACATATCCGGCAAAGTTCTGGCCAAAATCCAGCACTGTCTCCCCGGCAGGGGTCCTGATGATGTCTTTCACTTCAAGGGTTTCGCACACCCGCACCGGAGCGCTGAACCGGGGAACAAGATGATGGGATACTTCCGGGTATAACTGTTCTTCCAGGCATACTGCTTTTTCCTCATTGCCATTTTCCCACAGGAGGCGGTTAAGCACTTCCCCGTCATAAATGCCGCTGCTTTCCACATCAGATCCCCGGTATTTCCATGTTGGATCTGTGGCAATGACCTGATGGGTGCCATCCGCCAGCTCCAAATGGATCTCCGCAATGGCCGCCATATGATCGCCGTAAATATTTTCCCTGTAACCCAAACCAAAATGTCCTTTATACCAGCCATTGCCTGTATAGATCTCAATGCGGTTTTCGTCCCCAAGAAGATCTTTAATATCATAGGTCTGATACTGGACTTCCCGGTCATAGTCATTATAAAACGGGGCAAGGTACTCATCCCCAATCTTTTTCCCGTTAAGATAAGCCTCGTAAACGCCAAGGCCGCACACATAGATCCTTGCTTTTACGACAGCGTTTCCCGTCTTAAAGTCTTTAAAAAATACGGGATGATACGTATCTTCTTTTTGGGTACAGATCCATTTGGCCTGCCAGGCTTCATCCATTTTCCCGGTTTCAAAGGTAAATGTATCGCTGACTGCTTCCTCCCCGTTATCTGCAGTTACAAAAATACGGCAGTAGTAGCAGGTTCTTGGGGACAGCTTCATTTCCAGCGCCTGGCAGTGCTGGGTCAGATCCGCCCCTTCCAGACAGCAGGCCAGAGACTTAAACTCCGGATCATAAGCCACCTGGATCACTGCGTTTTTCTGGCGCTTTCCTGTAAATTCTTCCACATTCCAGGAAATCTTTACTTTACGCAGTCCATACCCCATAGGATTTTCCAGGCCGCACACTTTCATACGTGTAATTTTCATAAAAACACCCTTTCCTTAACGTTTATAGCGCTGCCGTGCCTGATCTGACAAAGCTTGCAGACAGCACCGGCAGTTTTCTTTTATATGTTTGTCCTTATTATACCCAAACCCCAGGGGCAAGATAAAGACAAAAAAGGGACAGCCTCACATTTTCCACAGGGAAAATGGGGCCGTCCCAAAAATATGCAGCCAGCGGGCTGTCAGACATTTAACCCGATGAACGGTCACAAAATACTTTTATTGTTCCTGACGAAACTGGCTTGGGGTTTTTCCATAAAATTTCCGAAAGGCCTGGCGGAAGCCTGAAGGCTCGCCATAGCCCACTCTCAGGGCAACTGCTTCCACAGAAAGCCGGGTTCTTTCCAGAAGCTCCGCGGCCTGGCTCATCCGGATGCGCAAGATATTTTCACTAAAGCTCCTTCCGGTATATTTCACGATCATCCGTTTCATATGCCGCTCACTGTAATGAAAATGCCCGGCCATTTCCTTCAGGCTGGCGGTCCGGAAGTTCTCCTGCATATATTCCAGCAAACGTACCGGATGGACATCGTCCTCCCCATCCTCCTCAGGTAAAATCACATGATCTCTGTGTCCCCGCATCAGCGTCAGAAAAAACAGCGTCAGCAGCGTATTCATCATGTTATTTTTATCTGTGCCTGTTTTTTGGCTCTCCTGGCAGATCCGTGCCAGATAATACCGAAGCTCCGGATCCTGCCCCGTGGAAAAGAGCAGGTAGGCATTGCCGCCCTCGCCGTAAAAAATATTTCTGAAAAAATCCGCCAATATGCTTCCTGATGACAAAATACTGAAAAATGAGTTTTCAAAGGTACTTGTCCGGATCAGATAGTTCAGGACAATCGTTTCATCATCAAAAACCTCCAGGGCGTGCCTGGCTCCCGGTGCAATAAGGCACACATCTCCCAGAGACATTTCCACCTTTTTTCCTGCGATTTCATTAGTGCAATGGCCCTGAAAAACATAGATCATTTCAATAAATTCATGCTCATGGAAAAAGGGCGGCGCATACCGTTCATGGCGCACAACGCTTACATCATAAGGTCGGTCGAAAAATTCCTGCTCTCCCATTTTATAAGGGGCGGGATATTTCTCCAGCTCATCATCCCGCAAAATGCCCAAAAGGAAGTTATTTTTAAACCACTGCTCCCGATCCGTCAGTGCTTCAGGGATAAAGCATTCGTCTTTATAAAAAATATCCATAGGCCTGTCCTATGCCAATGGTGCGCCGGAGCCTTTGCCGCCGGATAAAAATGCATGGCTTACGCCGATCTTTGCCTTTCCCAGCTCCTGAGGCGACATCCCCCGGTAGCACCACCGTTTTGCTGTATAAAGCCATTCCCCGCAGCTTTTCATTAACGTATCCGTCTTTTTTGACGGGCAGGCAATGCCGCTGTTTCTTAAGATCTCAGCCACACGGCCAAGATCTGCATTATCCTCCACCACACACATGGTAATATAGCTCATTAAAGACTTTGCATCCTGAGGATCCCCAGTCAGAGTCCGAATACACTTTTCCACAGATTTATACCAATGATCGGACACATCCGTCAGGTGCGCGCCATACATATCCATCTGCTTTCCTGTAGGTATAAAATACTCCCGTTCCCTGCACTGTCTCAAAATGTTCCGGTATTGGATCCGGTTTTCCAGATCCTTATGGATCACATACGCCTTATCACACCAGCCAATATCCTCTGCTTCCAGAAGATTATCCAGAATCCCGCCGATGGAAGCGGCCACCTCATCGGTGCTGCTTTCAGGCATAAACTTCCCGGAGGGATCGCTCTGGGCAGCCAGTGAAAGGCTTTGGACCACAAACCGGGCGATCCTGTCCTTTTCAATAACGCCAAACAGACTCAAACAGGACTTAAGCATCATACGCACATACTGGATAAAAAGCATGTTGTAGCTGTCATCATTTCCGTTTAACATCGCGGTAAGCATTTCCTGTAAAGGCTTTGGAAAAATAACCTTTACAGGCCCTTTCTCAGCCACAAATGCAAACAGCCATCCCCGCTCCAAAAGGTGATCGCATATCACCCACAGTTCTTCTGAACGCAGGGGATGCTTTAACATACACTCATGAAGGATATAGATCTCCTCACGGGTCAGATAGATCATGTTGCTGCGGAAAGACTCCAGGATCCGCGCTTTCGCCTGTGCTTCCTTTGCCTTTCGATCCAGGCCTTTAGCATCCACAAACCATGTATGCAGGATGTCATCCAGCAAAGGCTCCTGAACCATGGCCAGGATCTCATCCAGATCCTCTGTCACTTCCTCGGACACGATCAAAAAGTGCTTTACGGATTCATAGACAGCTGAAAAGCTGCCCAGGCCGTCATTCCACAAATCCATAATGGTTTCCTCCTTTAGGGCACGGTTTAACGCCCATACAGGTATCCCCGAAGGGGGTTTCCTCCTCATTGGGCATGGTTTTCTCTTACAGGCCCAGGTCAAAAATAGACAGCTGGTTGCTTTGGGGCAGACCGTCCAAAATATGCTGGGCCGCCAGTGTTTCAATGACCGATGCGCCTACGCCGGAGCGCTGGCGTATGTCATCTCTGGATATATATTTTCCGCCCTTTCCAGCTTCGTAAAGCAGTTCGCCGGCAGAATCAGCAATGCCTTCAATGGAAGAAAACGGCGGGCGCAGTTTTCCATCTTCAATAAGAAACTTTGTGGCTGCTGATTTATATAAGTCTACCGGAAGGAACTCAAAGCCGCGGGCATACATTTCCTGAACAAGGCGCATATCTTTTAATGTAGCTTCCTCCTTCTGGGAAAGCTTTGGATTGGCCTTATAATTTTTTATGTTCCGATCCAGAACTTCCTTGCCCTGGCACATCAGTTCATAGTTAAAGGACGTGGCGCGGATACTGAAAAATGCCGCATAAAAAGCCAGCGGCTCATGGATCTTAAACCATGCAATACGAAAGCCCATCATAACGTAAGCCACCGCATGGGCCTTTGGGAACATGTACTTGATCTTTTTGCAGGACCAGATATACCAGTCCGGCACATCTTGCTCCTTCATGGCAGCCTCCCATTCCGGGGTCAGCCCTTTGCCCTTTCGGACGCTTTCCATGATCTTAAAGGAAAGCTCCGACTCCATGCCTTTGTTGATCAGGTAGATCATAATGTCGTCACGGGTACAGATGGCTGTGGAAATGGTGGCCGTGCCATCCATGATCAGCTTCTGGGCATTGCCCAGCCACACATCCGTTCCGTGGGACAGTCCGGCAATACGGGCCAGGTCGGAAAATGCCGTAGGATGGGTGTCCTTAAGCATCTGCATGGCAAAGTCCGTACCAAACTCCGGCACGCCAAGAGATCCCAGCTCTGTCCCCCCAATATCCTCAGGGGAAATGCCCAGCGCATCCAGTCCGTGAAACAATGACAGTACGTCCGGATCGTCCAGGCGGATCTTTGTAGCATCCACTCCGGTAATATCCTCAAGCATACGTATCATTGTGGGATCATCGTGTCCAAGTATATCCAGCTTTAACAAGTTGTGGTCAATGGAATGGTAATCAAAATGGGTTGTTACTGTATTGGTCGTCATGTCGTTGGCCGGATGCTGCACCGGGGTAAAGGTGTAGATCTCCATGCCCATAGGCAATACAACGATGCCGCCGGGATGCTGTCCGCTTGTACGGCGCACGCCAACGCACCCTTTAGACATACGCTCGATCTCACAGCTGCGCTTGTACATCCCGTGATCCTCACAATAATGCATGGCATAGCCATAAGCGGTTTTATCTGCCAGACCGCCTACAGTCCCGGCGCGGAAGGTCTGTCCGTAACCGAAAATAACCTCTGTGTAGCTGTGAGCCTTACTCTGGTACTCACCAGAGAAGTTCAGGTCAATATCCGGCTCCTTATTTCCCTTAAAGCCCAGGAAAGTTTCAAAGGGAATATCATGGCCTTCTTTGGACAATGGCTGTCCGCATACCGGACACAGCCGATCCTCCATATCGCATCCGGACCGTCCGGAAAAGCTTTTGACATAATCCGAATCAAAGTCCACATACTTGCAGTTAGGGCAAAGGTAATGGGCCGGAAGGGAATTTACCTCTGTAATACCCGCCATATAGGCGGCAAATGAGGAACCGACCGAGCCACGGGAGCCTACCAGATACCCGTCGGCCACAGATTTCCACACCAGCTTCTGGGCAATAATATACATCACCGCAAAACCGTTGCTGATAATGGAGTTCAGCTCTCTTTCCAAACGCTCTGACACTATGGTTGGAAGATTTTCTCCGTACAGTTCATGAGCCTTCTCGTAGCAAATGCTCCGCAGGTTCTCATCCGAATTTTCAATGACCGGCGGACACTTATCCGGGCTTACAGGCGAGATTTTCTCCACCATATGAGCAATAAGATTGGTGTTGGTTACCACCACTTCTTCTGCCTTTTCCGGCCCAAGATATGCAAATTCCTCCAGCATTTCTTCTGTGGTGCGCAGGTACAGAGGCGGCTGATTGTCCGCATCGTCAAAGCCCTTGCCATACATGATCAGCCTTCGGTAAAGCTCATCTTCCGGATTCAGAAAATGTACGTCACAGGTGGCGCACACCGGCTTGTTAAACATTTCCCCAAGCTTAACGATCTGGCGGTTAAATTCCCGCAGATCCTCCTCATTATGCACATCCGGATGCTTGGAATCCTCGATCATAAACTGGTTATTTCCAATGGGCTGGATTTCCAGATAATCGTAAAAACGAATGATCCGGGCAATTTCCTGGGGCGGACGCTTATCCACCAGCGCCCTGAAAAGCTCTCCTGCCTCGCAGGCCGAACCGATGATCAGACCATCCCGGTACTTGTTTAAAAGGCTTTTGGGGATCCTTGGACGCCGGGCATAATAGGTCAAATGGGCCTCAGACACAAGGCGGTACAGATTAATGCGGCCGGTTTCATTTTTTACAAGGATAATACAGTGGAAGGATCTGGCCTTTTGGATAGCATGGACTGACATGCTGCTCATGGCATTTAACGCCGTCAGATCACAAACATCCCGTTTTTTAAGCCGTTCAATAAACTTAACAAATACATGGGCCGTTGCCTCTGCATCGTCCACGGCGCGGTGATGATTTTCCAGGACGCAGTCCATGGCCTCTACCACTGTATCCAGCTTATAGTTTTTAAGATCCGGAAGCAGCGCTCTTGCAATGCCAAGCGTATCTACCGTCACAAAGTCACGGGAAATGCCCTGCTGCTCGCAGTTATAGCGGATAAAGCTCATATCAAACTCTGCATTATGGGCCACCATCATACAGCCCTGGCAAAATTCCATAAACTCAGGCAATACCTGGGTAATGTCCCTGGCGTCCGCCACCATGGCGTCGTTAATGCCGGTAAGCTTTTCAATTTCCAGGGGAATAGGCATCCCGGGATTAATAAAGGTTGAAAAGCGGTCCACGATCTGGCCGCCCACCACCTTTACTGCACCGATTTCAATAATGCGGTCGTTCATATAGCTAAATCCTGTGGTCTCAATATCAAAGACGACAAAATCACTGTCCAGGCTTTCTCCGTGTCCGTTATCCACAATGGGCTTTAAGTCATCCACAATGTACGCCTCGCAGCCGTAGATCACTTTAAATGGATTTTTAACCGCTGCCAGTTCTTCTTTTGTGGCATCGGGATGTTCTTTTTCGTATTTCTTTTTATATTCCTTGTCCAGATCTTCAATCGCATGGTTGGCATCGGGAAATGCCTGGACAACCCCATGGTCTGTAATGGCAATGGCCGGATGGCCCCAGGAGGCCGCTGTCTTTACCATGGTCTTGCAGTCTGCCACACTGTCCATGTCGCTCATCATGGTATGGGCATGAAGCTCTACCCGCTTTAAGGCGCAGGTGTCCATACGCTTTTTGCGGAAGTCCGGAATGGTCTTGATCCCTACGACCGAGCCGATGGATACTTCATGGTCGTACTTGTCGTACACAGCCATTCCTTTCAGTTTTAAAAAGGCATTGGTCTTTACATGGGCAAGCACATCCGGGAGCAGGTCATTTTTTACAAACAGCTTGACCTTGATCGTATCTGTAAAATCCGTCAGCTTAAAGATCACCAGCGTCTTTTCATTGCGGATTTCCCGGGTCTCTACTTTATCATCCTTCGTAAATGCAAAGACCTGTCCGTGGATCACCACATCCCCAATCTCGTCGGTAATATCGCTGATGGGCGTAAGCTCTCCGTCAAAGCCGCGGCCGTAAAAAATATCCTTATCATCTACAGCCTTCCTTGGCTGATAATTTTCTCTGCGCCAGGTATTTTTCTTGCCGGCGCCGTTTTGGCCGCCCTTGCCATTAAAGCCGCCGTTACCGTTGTATCCGCCGCCGTTTTGAGAATTTTGCCCATTGCCGGAATTTTGTCCGCCAGCGCCGCTGCCATGGCCATCCCCTGCATCCTGGCCATCCTGGGAAGCCGCGCTTTCCTTTTTTGCGGTCTCGTAATCCTTAACGATCTGGGCAATTTCTTTATTTAAAGCCTCCTCAGCCATTTGGCGGTGCCGGCTCTTTTTCTCCGGACGCAGTTCTACCCGCACATCCAGGTCAAAATCAAACCGTTCCTGATAAATAGCGATCAGCTTGCTTTTTACATTTTCAATTTTCGTGGCTGTAATATAATTATCGTCTGAGGTCAGCTTTAAGGCGGAGCTGCTGACAAACTCCTTGCCAGCCCAGTGGAAAATATTAGCTTCCAGTTCACTTTCCTCACGGAGCTCCTCCTCAAAGGATTCCTCATACAGGTCAAAAAGCCGCTCCGGCGTGTAGGCATCCGACAGACGGTAATGTTCAATAAGCCGGATTTCAATCTCCGGATCATTAAACATTTGAGACTTGATCTCATTTTCCACCGCATGGACCTGCTTTTTTTCGATCAAATATTCACTTTCAATGTGTATTTTAAGCCGCTTTCGGGACTTTGCCGCTGTAACCTTATCAATGGTCACACGCTCAAACAGATCATACAGCGGCCCATTTAATTTCAGATCTGGAAATACCTGAAAAAAGGGTGTACTCATTGTGCATCTCCCCAGTGATCCAGCTCGTCCTTAAGTGCATTTAAAAGTTCGCTTTCCGGCAGTTTTTTCACGATCTGGCCCTTTTTAATCAGAAGGCCCTCGCCTTTTCCGCCGGCAATACCTACATCAGCCTCCCGGGCCTCGCCCGGTCCGTTGACGGCGCAGCCCATCACTGCCACCTTAATATCCAGATCATAAGACTGGACCATATTTTCCACCTGGTTAGCCAGTCCGATCAGATCAATACATGTTCTTCCGCAGGTAGGGCATGATACAACCTCAATGCCGCCCTTGCGAAGACCCAATGTTTTTAAGATCAGTTTCGCGGACTTGATCTCCTCCAGGGGATCGCCGGTTAAAGACACACGGATAGTATTTCCGATGCCCTCATGAAGCATGATCCCAAGGCCTACGGCAGACTTAATGTTGCCGGAGATCAGCGTCCCTGACTCTGTAATTCCCACATGCAAAGGATAGTTTGTCTGCTGCGCGATCAGCTCGTGGGCTTTAACGCACATCATAACATCCGATGACTTAATACTGATCACCAGGTTATCATAACCCAGATCTTCAATAATACGGACCTTATCCAGCGCGCTTTCCACAATGCCTTCCGCTGTTACGTGACCATACTTTTCAATAATATGCTTTTCCAGTGAGCCGCTGTTGACCCCTACACGGATGGGAATATTTCTCTCCTTTGCCGCATCGACCACAGCTTTGATCCGGTCCATGCTTCCAATATTTCCCGGATTAATACGGATCTTATCTACACCATTTTCAATGGCAGCCAGCGCCAGACGGTAATCGAAATGAATATCCCCTACTAATGGGATATGGATCTGTTTTTTGATTTCCTTAATGGCCTGGGCAGCTTCCATATCCGGCACTGCCACACGGATGATCTGGCAGCCGGCATCCTCCAAAGCATGGATCTGGGCCACCGTAGCCGCCACATCGTCGGTTTTTGTATTGCACATAGACTGAATGGCCACCGGGTACTTTCCCCCGATCTTTACACCGCCAATATCTACTACTTTTGTATTCTCTCTGAGCATGATAACATCCCCTTCTATAAACATAGCTTTGCTCGCCGCGCAAAAGACGCGGTATAATAGCCGCCTCTGCGGCTATTATACTATGGCCGCCTGGCGGCCATAGTATGGCTCCGCCCGGATGCGTACTTTTGCGCAT
>DVIT01000064.1 GCA_018711005.1 Candidatus Scybalocola faecigallinarum
ATGATATTTGATATGGCGCTGATCGGGACATTTTCCGCCAGCATGTTTGTTGCCAGGCTGTGCCGCAGGGAATGCGGGCCATGGTGCCTTCCTTCATAGTCGATCCCGGCAGTCTGCATACATTTCTCTACCATACGAAATACAGAGGAAGTACAGCTGTATTTCGTATAAGGCGCGTACAACGTGACAAAGATGTATTCCGGGTCAGCGCTTTCATGCCGTCCGTTCCTGATATAATCAAGCAATGGGAATTTTACTTCATCCAGAAGTGGGATTGTCAAAGGGTTCCCTGTTTTCTGCTGTGAATAGGAAATGACGCCTTTGTCCCAGTCAATATCCCTGAATTTCAGGGCGATCACATCTCCCGCCCGCATTCCGAGATACGTAAGCAGGCAGATGATTGCATACACGCATTTACCGGCTGCAGTTTCTGTATCAATGCAGGAAACAAGCTGCCGGATCTCCTCTTTTGAGTAATACGAAAGAAGCTTATTACGGGGATCTTTGCGGATAACCGGAAACATCTGCTGTCCGGAAAAGCGGACATATTTTTTCTCGTACATCCAGTCATAAGCCTCCCGCAGGTTGGTTTTTATGACCCTTACCGTTGCGGGCGCAAAACCAGCCAATGAGGCGATATACTCATGGACCGTATTATATTCAATCTGGGAAAGGGTCAGGATACCTGTGGATTCGAGATACTCCAGATACTTTGTAAAAGACCAGATCTTCCTTTCCCGGGTCTTTAAACCGATTGGCATAAGGTTGACATGATCCACGAATTCACGATAGACCGTCTCATAAATCAGGGGGATTTTCGTGGTAGAACCACGCTGATGGGTCTTCTTGTAATTGCCAAACTCCTCGAATTCAAAAAGGATAAGAAGCGGCCGCCGCAGGACGGTCTGGAAACGAGAGGTGGTGTTGTAAAAGTCAAATCCGAAACTTTCCTGTACGAACTCAACCGCAATGGGGACTGTGACCTGAATAATATCATGTTTGACACAGTAATTAAAAAAATGCTCCAGGATCCAGGTAGTATCTTCAATTCTGGAACTACTGTAACCATCCGACTTCATTTTTTCAATAAGTGCGGATGCCACATTTGGTAAATCTTTTGTTTTCATGATGAAAACCTCCTTGAGTTTATTACAACCAATCATAATCGGTCGCCTCTTGAAGGTATCATGATTTTATGCTAAGTTAAAGAAAGAAAAAAGCCCTTGTTTTGGGAGAAACAAGAACTTTCTTTACATAACAAATGACTTCGCATAACATAAGTTATGGAAAGCTTTCCATAAACGATGCACAAGTAGATTCAAAAGGGCCTCTCTGACTGCCGTTTCGGGATAATCCCGCTGATCGATCCGGCGCAGTTTTTGAAAAGTAGAATGAGTCTGGTTGCGGAAATCAATATAATCATACACTTCATCCATCTGCCGGAACAAAGAGCCGGAAAATTCTTTACGGTCCTTAAATTCCTGTTGCGTTGTTCCTTCAAAGGCTACTACCTTGATCGTATGCACACACTGATCGGACAGCAGAAGTCCCAGATTTGTATAAACTCCATCATGGGTCATAATTCCTAATGTTTTCATCTGCGGCTTGCCAAACGGGATATTTCTTTCAGAAAATTCCTTCCGTGCTGCTTCAAAAGTCAAATTCTGTTCCAAAGACCGCATATCCTCAAAATGATCGCCATCTGTTTCTTTAATCATACGACGGATTGCTGTATTAGTAGCCGGAACAGAAGAATATCCCTGACGCACAAAAACACCTTCCGGTCTTAACCCTTTTTTGGCGATATAATAGGGCCGCTCTGTTCCCTGCTGAACATCAATAGCAACAATCTGTTTTCCGTCCTCGTTCAACGTTTGATAGTGCAGGAACATGGTTAGATCCGGCTTAATTGCATCCCGTACCATATTGCTGACTTGTAAAGCGGCTCCGTCCGGGTCGTCCACTCCGATGACAGTTCCATCGTCCTGAACACCAATATATAGTTTTCCACCCTCACAATTTGCAAAAGCTATAATCTCTTTTTTTATGTCATCCACAACAATAGGCTTTAATTCCACGGTTTCGCTTTCCTTAAAAATCATCTGATCGCCTCCTGAATATATTTTAACCATATTCTAACCATTCTAACCACTATCGTCAACTGCTGGTTAGAAAAGTGGGGAGAAAAGCGGGAAGAATACAAAGAGAGGAATAAAAATCAGGTTCGAATCGAGCTTTCAAAACAAATCTGTCCTAAATTTTATATATTTTTCGGGACAGATTCTAACCATACTATCTATTCTGTGGTTAGAAAAATGAAATAATTGGTTCAATCGTATCACTGAGCGTGAACCGATTGTGACACGATTGAACCGATAAATAACATCATGAGAACTCTACCGAAATTGCGTGCTGTTGATTTGTCCCAAATAATAGATAACATTCGGGACAAATTTCTATAATACAGCTTGGAATGATGATATGAATTATGAAATAGATGAATCTTTTAAGGTATTCCAGGAAATTCTTTGCAGATGGACAGAGTCTTTGAATTTGTTTATAATTAAGTTAATATCACAAAATGCGAGGTTGTTTTGAGGATATAATATATTTATTAAGTGTAGTGGAGGTGTTGTATGCTTACAATTATATATGGCGATGCTGAGAACAGCATTTATAATACAAGTGTTTATTTTAAAAATACTTATGAACCTGAATGGTTTGAATCTGAATTGGCAAAAAAGATGATCAAAGATATTGATGACTCTGATGTTTTAAGCGGAGAGTGTATTAACAGCCCGGTGCTTGGGCAAATTCCTCCGGAGAGA
The DNA here is from genome assembly GCA_018711005.1 of Candidatus Scybalocola faecigallinarum. Classification (GTDB taxonomy): domain Bacteria; phylum Bacillota; class Clostridia; order Lachnospirales; family Lachnospiraceae; genus Catenibacillus; species Catenibacillus faecigallinarum. The sequence goes on from DVIT01000064.1 coordinate 2,829, forward strand.
CTTTCCGGCGGTGTTAAGACGCTGTTATTAATGTTAAATGAGCCGGATAAGATTTTCAATGCATCTACGTGTGGGGATAACTGTGCAAAATGGATATTGGAAATAGGAAAGCAGAAAGATCTGACGATTAATCTCAGACATATGATGAGTTTTGGGCACAATACGGAATTTGAGATAAAGATAGAAAATGGCGGGGAAATTGTACATTCAATGAGAGAACTGATACCGATTGCAAGCAGATACTTAAATGAAATGAAACAGGAGTAGTGCTTATGAAAGATTCACACAGAATAATTGTAGAGTCCAGAAAAGTAAAATATGATTTTACTGTAAAAAGGAATATCACTATACTTACAGGCGACAGTGGTTCCGGCAAAACTGTTTTGATTGACCTTATCCGGGATTATAGAAGATATGGTTCTGACAGTGGAGTATTTCTTTCATGTGATCGGGAATGCAGGACAATCGATAACGAAGACTGGGAAAGACAGATTTCAGAAATATCAAATAGTATTATATTTATTGACGAAGGCAACCGCTTTCTAACTTCTAGGAAATTTGCAGAATTGGTACAGAAATCGGATAATTATTTTGTTATCGCTACCCGGGAAAAACTCCCTATGCTTTCTTATAGTGTGAATGAAATTTATGGATTTCGTAAATCAGGAAAATTTCATGAAGCGAGACAGAAATACAATGAAATATATCATCTGTATGGGGAAATATCAGAGCAGAGAATGGTGTGTCCACAATATGTGCTTACAGAAGATTCTAATTCCGGATATGAGTTCTTCTCAGATTTATCAAAACAGAAAAATATCTGTTGTTTTAGTGCGAATGGGAAATCTAATATTATTTTTGGTTTACATAAAATAAAAAAGAAAGAAGGAACATGCCTGGTTATTGTAGACGGTGCAGCTTTTGGATCAGAAATGCGGGATGTCAGTGAATATCTGAAAGTGGCTGATGATATTGTTTTATATGCACCGGAATCATTTGAATGGCTGCTGCTTTCGACAAACGCAATTCCCAATGTTAATGTTTCACCGATTCTTGAACATCCGGAAAAATATATAGACAGCAAAGAATACGTTAGCTGGGAAAGATTTTTTACAACATTATTGGTTAAAAGGACACAGAACAATTCGCTCTGGGCATATTCCAAGAAAAAATTACCGGCAGTATATTTATCCTCAAAGCTAATGAATGCTGCAAAAAAATTAATGAAATTAATCCAGTGGGATGTTTGATTTTAAGCCATATATACTAAAAGCAAAGGTCCAATTTAAAGTGGGGAGTGGCAAGGATGAAAAATCAATATGCGGGTGTTTTACAATTTAAAGGGCAGTGGCGGAGCTATCAGGAACGGGTGCTGTCTAATGCGGAAAAATATTTGTCTGATCATAAGCTGCATTTGGTTGCTGCGCCAGGTTCAGGGAAAACAACGCTGGGTATTGAACTGATCCGGCGTCTTGGGGCGCCGTGTCTGATCCTTTCACCAAGCATTACCATAAGGCAGCAGTGGCTGGAACGTATTACCAGCGGTTTTCTGGAGCCGGGCGTGGCGCCGGAGGACTGGCTTTCCAATGATCTGAAGCAAATGAAACCGATGACTGCGATCACCTATCAGGCGCTGTACAGCGCCATGAGGCATTACCGGGGCGAATTGGAGGAGGATGGGGAGGAGACGGAAGAAAAGCCAACGGAAGCAGAAGTTGTGGATTTTCAGGACTTTGACATTTTTGCGGCTATTAAATCGGCCAATGTCCAAACCATCTGTCTGGATGAGGCCCACCATCTCAGGAGCGAGTGGTGGAAAGCTTTGGAGACGTTTATTAAAGAGCTTAGAGGAATCACCATTATCTCCCTGACTGCGACGCCGCCCTATGACAGTACGCCGGGGCAGTGGAAACGTTATATTGATCTGTGCGGTCCCATTGATGAAGAAATATTTACACCGGAGCTTGTGAGGGAAGGAAGTCTTTGCCCTCATGAAGATTATGTTTATTTTAACTGGCCGGCAAGGGAAGAACTTAAGGAAATCCAGGAGCATCAGAAAAAAGCCGGGGAATTTCGGGACAGGCTGCTGGCAGATCCCAATTTTACCGAGATGATCGCTTCGCATCCGGGGCTGCAGATGCCGGAGGAATACAGTGACACATTTTTGGAAAATCCCCGGTATTTTGCATCTCTCCTGATTTTTTGCCAGGCAAAGAACATCCCGTTTTCGCCGTATTTAAAGGAGCTTCTCGGGACAAAGGGCAAGCTTCCGCCGCTGGATGATTACTGGCTGGAAATCCTCTTGCAGGGATTTTTATATGATGACCATTCCTACCAGGTCTCCGACTCACAGAAGCAGCAGCTGTTAAACCAGCTGAAAGAGGCGGGATGCATTTATCGGAAGAAAGTGACCCTGACGAAAAAAGAGGCCATGCAAAAGCTGTTAGCCAAAAGTCAGGGAAAACTGGAAAGCATTAATAAAATTACAGAAGCCGAGTATCAGGCCCTGGGAGACGGTCTGCGGCTTTTGATCCTGTGTGATTATATTAAAAAAGATCAGCTGCCCTATGTGGGAACGGAAAGGTCCATGAAGGCTGAGATCGGAGCTGTTCCTATTTTTGAATTTTTAAGAAGAAATTGCCGGGAGAAGATCCGTTTGGGCTGTCTCAGCGGCACAGTGATCCTCCTTCCTGTGGATACGAAGGAAAAGCTGGACGGGCTCCTTGAGCAATACGGCTGTCAGGGGTCTTTATCGCCTTTGGGAAATACCGGATACGGACAGTTTCAGATAAAGGGGAAAAATACCCATGTGGTTGCTGCGGTGACAGAGCTGTTCCGGCAGGGAGAAATTAATGTGCTGGTGGGGACAAAGTCTCTGCTTGGCGAAGGCTGGGATGCGCCGTGTATTAATTCCCTTATATTGGCTACCTATGTCGGCTCCTTTATGTTAAGCAATCAGATGCGGGGGCGGACCATACGGATCGATCCTGAGCATCCGGACAAGACCGGGAATATTTGGCATCTTGCATGTATTTTCCCGCAAAAATCCGGCAGGACAAAGCATGGGGATTTTTCCGGGGATTACGAAACGCTGGTCCGCAGGTTTGACGCCTTTTTAGGGGTGTCCTGGAAAGAAAATGTCATTGAAAGCGGAATTGGCCGTTTAGGGATACCGGAGTTTGATTCCCGTGAAAAAATGGAAGCCATTAATCAGATGATGCTGGAACGGGCTTCGGACAGGGATGGTCTGCGAAGCCGATGGCAAAATGCATTTAAAGAGATCCACGGGGATATGGAAGTGGAGCAGATGGAGGCAATCCCTCAGGAAGAAGTCCGGACGGATTATATCTTTATGAATGCCGTGGGGATGGAGATTTTCAGTACCATATTAACGGTTTTGCTTGTGGTGGGCCGTATGTTTGTGTCAAGGGGAGCAGGAGCAGGGTCTCTTTGGGCCGTTCTTATGGGACTTGGCATTATTGCCTCTGCAGCGCTTGTTGTAAAATACGGCATACGGCTGTTCCGTTTTAGTACGCCGGAGCGGAGGATGCGCCAGATCAGTCAGGCTGTGTTAGACGCGTTGATCGAAATTGGCGAAATGGAGGACATTGTCCATTGTAAAACAGAAGTAGAATCGCTCAATGGCCTGTTTATCGGCACAAGGCTTAAAGGCGGAAGTATGCGGGATAAAACCACCTTTGCCTGCTGTATGGAAGAAATATGGGGGATCATTGACAATCCCAGATATTTGCTGACCCGGGAGAAAAAACATGGCCGGACCAATGAATATTATTCTGTGCCGGAAGTGTTTGGCAGGCAGAAAGAACGGGCTCTTGTTTTTGAAAAATATATGCGCAGGGTGCTGGGAAAATACCGGGTTGTCTATACCCGTACGCCGGAAGGGCGCAAGATCCTGCTGCGGGCAAGAACAAAATCCTTTGTAAATAAAAATCAGCAGGTTTTACTTGGAAAAAAAGTGGCCAAGGGAAAATACGAGTAGAGGAAAATGAGTTAAGAAGCAAAAGCATTGCAGCAATTTCAGGGGGATAAATTGATGCAATGCTTTTTGCTGCCGGAAAACGGGCTAAAAGGGATATTCCTTGTTGATCACATTCAGCGCCAGGACTGCAAGCTCTTTGGGCGTTTTTTGGTTGCCGTCCTTAAACCATTGGCGAAGAAGAAAATAAATGCCGCCGGCATGGTAGGCATAAACTAATTGCTGGCTTTCCGGATCCAGCGTTTTTACCAAGGTATTATCAAAGCTGTTCTGGTAAATCGCTTTGAATATCTGTATCCATTCCGTATATGAATTGTACTGGATAAACAGCTTGGAAAAATCGGCATGGTCTAATAAGTAGGTGAAAGCATATTCCAGGTCTGCTTGGGTTAATGGCTTATTTAAAGGCCGGATCATTTCTTCCAGAAACTCTGCCTGCATTTCTGCCAGCACATCTTTTGTTGTTGAACTGATTGTTGTTAATGCATCATCTGTTGCGTTATAATTTATCATGAAAACCTGATGATGTAAAGGCATAAAGAAAGAATGTGATAATGTATGAAATTAGATAAAGAAGATCTGAAAAAAATAAGACACCTGATTCTCTTTGCCATTATTGCCCAGGCGATCATATCCAATATTTCTTTGATCTTCCAAGGTCTTACAGTTCTGTGGGATATTGTATTTCCATTTGTTTTAGGCGGGGCGATCGCATTTGTACTGAATGTTCCAATGCGGGCCCTGGAGAATCGAATATTTCATGGCCGGCGCCTGTCCGGGAATAAGGTTGCTCAAAAAATTGCGCGGCCGGTGAGCCTTGTCCTTACCATTATCCTTGTATTAGGTGTGATATTGGCGGTGCTGTTTATTGTTATTCCTGAATTAGGGCGGACGCTGCAGTCATTGGTCACTGCGATCCAGAATTTTATCCCGCTGGCAGAGCAGACCTTAGAAGGATTATCTGTAAATAACCAGTCTTTGGAGTCATGGATGGAGCAGTATAATATTAACATTGATGAAATGCTGGAAAAACTATCCGCTTACATCCAGAGCTATGCGGGAAATATCGTGGATTTTACGGTTTCGGCAGTAAAATCCTTAGTCAACGGGGTGGCCAACTTTGTGATCGCCTTTGTATTTTCCTGCTATATCCTTATGCAGAAAGAAAAGCTGCTAAGGCAGGCCAAAAAGATCCTGTATGCATATTTATCGGAAAAGCATGCAGATGGATGTGTTGAAATATGCTCTTTAACAGCCAGGTCTTTTTCTAATTTTTTGACCGGCCAGTGTGTGGAAGCGCTTCAGGCCATCGGTTTTGTTGTTCTGTTTTTAGTTTTACAGCAGATTGAAGGGAATTTTATTTATCCTAAGGTGGTTGGAAATTCTGTTGGGCTTCCCTCAATATGGGTATTGGCCTGTGTGACTATCGGCGGAAAGCTGATGGGTGTTGTTGGTATGCTGATCTTTATTCCCATTGCGTCTGTTGTGTACAGCCTGCTTCGGACAAGCGTGAACCGGCGGCTGGCCAGGAAAAATTCTGTATGATTTTTTGCATGACAAGTATGATTTTTGCTGTTTTTTTAAGGGGGCATCCTTTAAAATAATATTGGGGCAAAATGTGTTAAAATAAATTGAGTATACGAAACTGGAGAGTGTTATGAAATTATTAAAGCTGGTAATTGTGGATGGTGAGCCGATCCTGCTTTCCGGGCTTTTAAATACATATGACTGGGCCGGCATGGGATTTAAGGTGGTTGGTTCAGCCCAAAGCGGCGAGCAGGCCATTCAGGTGATCAAGGCTGTAAGGCCTCATGTGGTGCTGACTGATATACGGATGAAGCAGATCACCGGGCTTATGGTCATGGAGGAAATACAAAAGCTGGACATAGAGTGCCTGTTTATTGTGTTAAGCGCGTATCGTGATTTTGATTATGCACAGCAGGCCTGTGATCTTGGGGCTTATGCCTATCTTTTGAAGCCGATTGAGGATGAGAAGCTCCAGGAAACTATGCAAAGCGCTTATAAAACCTGTATCCAGCGCATGGAGCATGAAGCAAAGTTTGAAAGCTGGGAGAAGCTCCTGCTTAAGGATCAAAACAGCTTTTTGCAGGTGGTTGTCTATAAGTATGTGCAGAACCGCATACCCGAGGCCAAGGTGGAGGATGTTTTCAGGACGTTGGGGGATATGCCGGGAAATGACGACCGTTTTATTACGGTGTGCGTGGATATTGATCTGGCCTATAAGATCACAAATTCCCTGGATTATGAGGCCTCCCGGTTTGCCCTGATGGAACGGCTGGAGGATACTCTGGGGAAAAAGTATTTTTTCTGGCGGGTGGACCGTCAGGATGAGAATACGGCATTTATTATCCAGACAAGGGATAAAAATGCGGTCCGGACATTAAAAGCAATGCTGGAGCATGTGAAAAAGGATGAGCAAAGTCCGGTGGTGGCGGCCATTTCCAAACCCTATAAGGGGATTTCAGGCATTAAGAAAAGCTATATGGAGGCGCAGCATTTGTTTGGCATGGCCAGCATATCCGGCGCCAGCGCCTTTACGGTTGCGGAGGATCTTGAGATCCAGGTGCCGGAAGGCTCCGGGGATGAAATGGATGATAAGGTGATCAACGCTGTGCGCAGAAACAGCATGAAGGCATTGAAGGATGCATTTATCCAGATGATCTATAGCCTGCCCAGGGAAGAAGAACGCCAGTGCCAGTATTTGCACCGGATGATGTTAAAGACCGAGTTTATGCTGAGGGATTCGTATGGACTGACGGAAGAAATCCAGGAAAAGTTCCGGAATTATTATTATAATCTTCAAAGCCTTAATGGCGCAAAGACGGTGGATGTATGTTATAAGATCCTGTGTGATACTATTGAGGTGCGGCTGTCCCAGGCTCAGCAGGATGAAACGAAATACTTTAAAGAATATATGTCAGAAGCGGTGGCTTATATCCAGGAGCATCTCCAGGATGAGGAGCTGTCCATTGTGTCTGTGGCTTCTCATATTTATCTGAATCCCGTATATTTTGGCAGAGTATTTAAAAATACATTTCAAATGACCTTTAAGCAGTATCTTTTGAAGCAGCGCATGGAGAAGGCAAAGACGCTTTTGCTGGAAGGCAGCGGGAGTATCGGAAGCATATGTGATGCTGTGGGCATCCATAATCCGTCCTATTTTTCCCATTTGTTTAAGCAGTATACGGGAATGCTTCCCAGCGAATATAAGAAGGAGCATGAGGGATAGATCAAAGTTATGAGAAAAAGAAAACGATCAGGAATACGGCGGCGCTACCTGAAGTACACCGCAGCACTCCTTGGCCTGGCCCTGATCCTGTCCATCCTGGGGGTAGGGGCTTATGTAAGGGAACGGCTGACCCAGGCCACCCTGGATAAATATGAATTTATGACAGAGCGTATGGGGATTGCTCTGGAAAATCTGTTTCAAAAAAGCGATGAGGCCATGGAAGAATGCATCCTTTACGATGATGTGCAGGAGAGCCTTAAAAACCAGGGGCTTGAAGCGGTGAATACCATTGCCCTGAGCAAATATTTTGCTTATATTGACCTGGATCATGTGGCGGATTACTGCTACATCGATAATAAAGGCAATGTATACAGTAAATCTTATTCCGATGTGACCAGTGAGACCATTGCCCAAAGCGGCTTTGAGGATTATCTCGGACCAGAATATTCCCGGACAAAGTGGTTCTGGGCAAAGGATACCCTGTTTGGGACCGGGGACGAGGCGCTGTTTATCGGACGGTATGTACGCAGCCTGGATTATGCCCATGAACCGGGGATGCTGTTCTTTAAGATGGAGGACAGCTTTTTGGACGATATTACGGGAATGAGCCAGGAACTGGTCAGCGAAGCGGTGATCGGGCTTGTGGACGGGGAGGGTCAGCTGTGCCTGTCCTGGGCACCGGACGGCTTTCAGACCGGGGATGAGATCGGAAAAATGGTGGCGTCAAAGATCGGCGGCACTCAGGCCGCGGGCATGTTTTTAAACGGTGAAAAGATGCAGGGCGGTATTGTGTCTGCTTATCTGGATGAGAACAGCGGACTGACGGTATTTTCCTTTGTTCCGGACAGCGTGCTGAACAAAGCCCTTGTGCCGGTCCTGCTTGTGCCGGTGGTGATCTATCTTTTTGTGATCGCCATTGCCGTGGTTTTAAGTATTTACTTTTCACGCAGGTTTACAAAGCCGATCCAGGTTATTAGTGACGCTATGACCGGATTTGACGGCAACAATTTTGACCGGACGATCCAGCTGAATACTCATACGGAATTAGATGAGATCGGTCAGTCTTATAATGCCATGCTGCAAAATATCCGGCGGCTTTTGGAGGAGATCAAGGCACAGGAGCAGGAGCTGCGCCATACTGAGCTGAATATGCTCATCAGCCAGATCAATCCGCATTTTTTATATAATACCCTGGATACCATTTACATGCTGGCAAGGATCAATAAAGAGGAGACGACCATGCGGATGATCCAGGCGCTTTCAAAGTATCTGCGCCTGTCTCTGAGCAAGGGCAGCGAGATCGTGACTGTGGAAGACGAGCTGGAAAATGTGAAAAGCTATATGGAGATCCAGCAGATCCGAAATCAGGATCTTTTTGAGTATTCCATTGACTGCCAGGTGGATGAGTCGTCTGCATATGTTTTAAAGCTGATCCTGCAGCCGTTGGTGGAAAATGCTGTGAAGTATGGTTTTTGTGATATTTTTCAAGGCGGGATCATAAAGATTTCTGTGTTTGAAAAGGACAGGGATTTATATTTACGGGTGTATAATAACGGAATGCCGATGGAAATGTCTGTGATGGAAAAGATCAATTCCATGAATACCATGTCATTTTCCCAGTTAAAGGAGTGTTTCCCGGACAAGAAAAACGGTTACGGGGTCATGAACATTATGACACGGCTCAGGTTAAAATATGGGGAGGGCGCCGGGCTTTTCTGTGAAGTCTATAAAGACGGCACCGCCTGTACAGTAAAAATTCCCGGAGGAGGACAGGAAGATGCATGTGAAAAATAACAGATGGGGCAAAGGGCTGCTGTCTGCAGGGGTGCTGCTGAGCATGACCTTATCCGGCTGCTCTCAAAATACAGGTCAGATCGAGGCCCAGACTCAGGAAGTGTCTATTCCTGTGATCCTGATCGTGGATTCTTCCACAGGTATTAAAAATGAAGAAGCGCTGATTGAGCGGTTTAATGAAATGTATGACGGGAAATGGCAGGCGGATGTCCAGTGGATCATGGAGACCGAGGAGGAGTACCGGCAAAATCTGAAGCGTCAGAATGTTACAGACACCCTGCCGGCGATCATTACGGACCTGCGTATGCTTCCGGCATTTTATTATATGATGATCCAGGATGGGCGGATCGAGGAATTGTCCGATGAAATCTTAAAGGATGAAGAATGGATGGACATGATCGAGCCAGCGGTGCTGGAAGCCTGCAGTGAGGATGACGGCAGTATTTATCTGAGTCCTATCAGCACGGCGGCATTTTCCTGCTCCGGTGTGTTTTGGAACGAGGAATTATTTGCCCAGGCAGGCATTGAAGAATTTCCGGACACATGGGAGGAGTTTTGGGACTGCTGCCAGCGTCTTGAAGAATGCGGGATCACGCCCCTGGCCCTGCATACGGAAGGGACAGCATGGGCGCCCATGCTTTTTGCCACAGCGGAGGTGGCTTCCACAGAGGAAGGCGCTGAATTTATGGAACAGTTTTATCCGGAAACCTATCAAAATGACAGCGGCCTCAGGATCGCCCGGACACTTCAGCGGTTATTTTCTTATACCACAGAGGATGCCTTGTATACAGATTTTGATGTGTCCTATGAAAACTTTTTCTCCGGCAAGGCGGCTATGATCCCCAACGGTTACTGGATGATGGATCAGATCCCGGAAGAATGGCAGGACAAGGTACGCTTTTCTGCATTTCCGGAAAATAAGCTTATATCCTCACCGGAAACCTTTGGCTGGGCCATTATATCCGGTTACAGCGAGGAGGTTAAGGAAGGGGCGGCGGCCCTTTTTAAGCTGCGTACCCAGATGAATATGGAGGAAAAGGAGGCGCTGTTTGCCCAGGATCCAAAGACGATGATACCGGCCCAGAGGGATTACATCCAGGTGTATAAAAATGGTCCCCAGCTTGTGCCTAATTATCAGGTAAAATGGAACTCCATTCTCCAGGAGGAAACTTTGGGAGAAATTTTGCCTGAGCTGGCTCAGGGGAAAATGACCCCTGAGGAATTTACCCAAAAAGAGGATGAAAGTATCCGGAAATTTTTGGAAGAACAGTAAATTTGGAAGAACAGTAAATACAGATGCTATGGCCTGATGCAGCAGGAGCGGCCGAAAGGGTCTGCCCTGTCTGTATCAGGTATTTTTTTTGGCAATCATGGTTTTGTATTTGATAACGTTGGAGCATCTCCTCTTGCTATAATGACCTCAGAACAAAGGAAACAATGTTTCAAAGAAAGGTGAGGAAAGACTATGAAAAAGAGACAAATATTATCCGCAGCATTAGCTGCAGTCATGATGGCAGGAACCGTTGCAGGCTGTGGAGGCTCCACGGATTCAGGTACAGATTCAAAGGCTGCCGATAGTGCAGCCGCCAACACAGAGGCTGCCGCTGCTGATACTGCGGCTGCAGAGACGGCGTCCGATGGAGGAAGCGCCAGCGCAGGTGAGGGAAAGGTGTATTACCTGAATTTTAAACCGGAAGCAGATGAATACTGGCAGGACTTAGCAGAAACCTATACTGAGGAAACCGGCGTTCCTGTAACTGTACTGACCGCAGCTTCCGGCGAGTATGAAAAAACATTAAAATCAGAAATGGCCAAGACCGATGCGCCGACCTTGTTCCAGGTGAATGGTCCTGTGGGACTGGCAAGCTGGACGGATTACTGCTATGACCTGTCGGATTCAGCCATTGCCGGGGAATTAACCGATGAAAGCTTTGCCTTAATGGATGGCAGTAAAATGGCAGGGATCGCTTATGTTATCGAGAATTACGGGATCATTTATAATAAAGCCCTTTTAGAAGAAGCAGGATATACAGCGGAGGATATTACAGACTTTGACAGCTTTAAAGCCGTTGTTGAGGATATTACCGCAAGAAAAGACGAGCTGGGATTTTCCGCATTTACATCTGCCGGAATGGACGGATCTTCGGATTGGAGATTTAAGACCCATCTGGCGAACCTTCCCATTTACTATGAGTATAAGGATGAGGGGATTAACAATACAGACGCTATTAAAGGCACTTATCTGGACAACTACCGCCAGATCTGGGATCTGTACATTAATAACGCCACCTGTGAGCCTACAGAAATTTCTATAAAGACAGCGGATGACGCTACGGCAGATTTTGTGACAGAGGAAGCTGTATTTTATCAGAACGGAACATGGGAATATAACAATATTGCGGATATTGGCGACGAAAATCTGGGGATCCTGCCCATTTACATCGGCGTAGAAGGGGAAGAAAACCAGGGCGTATGTACAGGAACGGAAAACTACTGGTGTGTTAATGCCAAAGCTTCCGAAGAAGATATTCAGGCAACCCTTGATTTTATGTACTGGTGTGTAACTTCTGAGGCCGGCGTTGAGGCCATGTGCCATGATATGGGATTTGTTATCCCGTTTGCATCCAACCTGGAATCTGAAAATACACTGGTTAATGAAGCCAATAAATATCTGGATGAAGGAAAAACACCTGTGACATGGGTATTTTCCACAATGCCTTCAGAAGAATGGAAAAACGGCGTTGGTTCAGCGCTGACAGCCTATGCGGCAGATCAGACCGACGAAAACTGGGAAAAGGTTGTGACCGCATTTGTTGACGGATGGGCAACTGAAGCTGCAGCAGCCAAATAAAAGTCAGGTGAAAAGCGGCGGGCAGAGATGGTCTGCACGCCGCTTAAAAAACGTCTTGAATAGGAGGATGAGCTTATGGAAAAGGCAATGCGTAAATATATGCCGTTTTTTGTGCTCCCTACGTTTTGTGCATTTATTATCGGTTTTATCGTCCCGTTTATTATGGGCGTCGGGCTGTCTTTCTGCGAATTTACCACAGTAACAGACGCTAAGTTTGTGGGACTGTCCAACTATGTGGAAGCCTTTAAGGATACGGTGTTCAGACATTCCTTTTGGTATACGGCCTTATTTGCCGTTGTATCTCTTGTTGTGATCAATGTGCTGGCTTTTGCCCTGGCTCTGGCGCTGACCCAGAAAATGCGGGGCACCAATATTTTCCGTACCATCTTTTTCATGCCCAATCTTATCGGCGGTATTGTTCTCGGATATATCTGGCAGCTGATCTTTAACGGGATTTTGTCTCATTTTAATACCGCTTTGGGACTGAATGAGTGGTATGGCTTCTGGGGATTGATCATTTTAGTCAGCTGGCAGCAGATCGGATATATGATGATCATTTATATTGCAGGCCTTCAGTCCATTCCGGGAGATATGATGGAGGCTGCCCAGATTGACGGGGCGTCCGGGTTCCAGCGCCTTTTCAGGGTGACGATCCCCATGATGATGCCGTCCATCACGATTTGTATGTTCCTGTCCATTACCAACGGCTTTAAGCTGTTTGACCAGAACCTGTCACTGACTGCTGGAGAGCCGTCAAAAATGTCGGAAATGCTTGCCCTGAATATTTTTAATACATTCTATGGCCGTACCGGCTGGGAAGGCGTTGGACAGGCAAAGGCCGTGATATTCTTTATTATCGTCGTTGGCATTGGCCTGATCCAGCTGCGGGCGACGCGCTCAAAGGAGGTGCAGCAGTAAATGAAGAAGAAACGCTGGCTGAGCATGGTGGGAACCGGGGTATTTACCATATTGGGATTAATTTATATCGCCCCCATCCTTATTGTGCTTATGAACTCCTTTAAGAAGAAGGTTTATATTAATAAAGAGCCATTTACCCTGCCAACGGAAAAAACGTGGAATGGCCTGGAAAATTATATAACAGCCATTGAAAAATACGATCTTTTAAGCTCCGTGGGCTGGACCATATTTATCACGGTGGGCTCTGTGCTGGTCATCTTAATATGTACATCCATGTGTGCATGGTATATTACCCGGGTAAAGACCCGCTTTACAAAGGCCTTATATTTGCTGTGTGTATTTTCCATGGTAGTGCCTTTCCAGATGGTCATGTTTACCCTGTCTCTTGTGGCTGACCGGACGCGGCTGAATACGCCCTGGGGCATTATCATTATTTATCTGGGCTTTGGCGCCGGGCTGGCGGTCTTTATGTTTTGCGGATTCGTAAAATCCATTCCTCTGGAGATCGAGGAAGCTGCCCTCATCGACGGCTGCAACCCTCTGCGCACATTCTTTTCTGTGGTGCTTCCCATTATGAAGCCTACCTATATTTCCGTGGGGATTCTGGAAACTATGTGGATCTGGAATGACTTCCTCCTTCCTTATCTGGTGCTGAACCTGAATAAGTTTAAGACACTTTCCATTGCGATCCAGTATATGAAGGGAAGCTACGGTCGGGTAGATATGGGAGCCATTATGGCGGCCCTGATCCTGGCGGTGATCCCGGTGATCATTTTCTATCTGGCATGCCAGAAGCATATTATTAAAGGCGTGGCCGCAGGTGCGGTTAAGGGATAAAAATAAGATTAAATGTGAAATAAAGCGGTGCTGCGTGCCTTTGGCATGTGGCACCGCTTTGTGTTCGTCTGAAAGCAGGCAGTATAAGTGGATGCCGCGATTCATTTGTGATCATGTTGAAGAAAATGGTCGGATATGGTAAAATTTTACTCTGAGAAAACATGAGGAGGGGAATGTATGAAATTCAGACCAGAGTATGATCCAAAGGTCATTGGGCGGAATCTGAGAAGACTTCGTGAGAAAAAGAATCTGTCAGTAAATGATGTGAGTAAATATATGTATCTTTCGCCGGCGGCGATATATAAGCACGAAGAAGGAAAGGGATTTCCTAAAAGTGATACGCTGCTTGCATTGATGGATTTATATGAGGCTGATCTTCATGACATTATAGATGATCATAAAATGCCGACAGAGTCGGTAAAAAATAAAAAAACATATATCAAGGAACAGGAGTGGGGATTGTATAGTAAGGAATTTCAGATTGAAAAGCTGGTCTTTTTAGAAACGTTAAAATTCAGACAGGCGATGCGTGTTTTAGAATATGCCAGTCTTTTGGAAAAACGACAAGCAGGATGAGAAGAAAATAGAAACATAGTGACAGGTCCGGATTGTTTGAGCAGTCCGGGCTTTTTTATTCAACTGCGCCTCCAATGCGAAATAAAGAAAAGCTGACCGTGTTTGAGCATGCTTATCTTGGAAAAAAAGATGCAGAGTTCGGAGACTGCATGCGGAACTATTTTGATGAGAATACGATAGAGGACTTTTGGAAGGAAAAACTGGGCCGGTTCGAGGTGGGTATGTATGGATTTGACAGTCTTTTTAACAAGTATATGACTATGGGATTTGATCTGGAAAAGTTTTGTGGCTACGTAAAACTTCAGGATAAAGATGGAAATGATCAACATGGGAAATTCATTAAGCGTGTGATGGATGCGAAGCTGCATATCAAGGATAAAAATTGTGCGGATATGCTGGAGATCGATCCGGAAGCAGAACAGATAAAGATTGATCGGGAAGATGCCTTTTCTTCCGATGAGAAAATGGAGGAAGCCATAGATCAGGATGCCTCGGAAGTATTTCAATGGGTCATGGATAAAAATATTGAAAATCTTCAGAAAATGCAGGAGGAATACGATATTATTGATTTTAAAAACCTGAAATTTTATGAGGACGGGGATACGATCCGTCCGGGACTGGAGAAATCTCTTGGAAAATCCAGAAAGTTTCTGGATTCTATACTCGATGAAGAAACCTTTACCGAACTGATGGCTAAAGATGCTTTGGCAAGGTGCCGTTGGATCGTGGAGCAAAACAGACATATTTTGATCAGGGAAAAAGACTGGGAAAAGATATTTACTGACATTGAAGAACATAAGGAATCCTTTGGACGTTATTATTCCATTCAAAGGGCGAAGATGGATAGCGACGAAATAGTGGATATGGGGGCAGCGCTGATGATCAATGATAAACTGTATGAATACAGTAAGGTTCTGGCGGATCAAATTAGTGAGGATCTGCACTAGTTAGGAGACGCCACAGGTCTGTGGAAGCGCTCATAAGGTTTTTAGGTAAGTAAGATGATGAACCCGTTTAGCCAGGCCGGCGCATATATTGCCCGGACCTGGCTAAGCTTATTTTAGTCGTTAAATTCTGCAAGTTTCTTTAAAAGATCTTCTTTTTTCATCAGGCCAAAGGAAACAAGACTGCGTATTGGCATGGATGCTGCCATGGCCTCGCTCATCAGGTCTTCCTCGGAAGCTTCGCTATCTGATGATGCGGCGCTATCGGAAGCGGCGCTGCTGTCCTCAGGGCTGCCTGGGCCAAAGAACACATTTAATTTACTTTGGAGCTCCTTTCCTAACTCCCGTGTCCGTTCATCTTTTAACAGCTCGCCTAAAGGTGTATGCATGTTCAGGTTTAAAGGCAGGAGGACTGTGCTTGTCAGGCATACCTTTTTCGTCAGGCGAATATCCCGTGAGGATGCGCCGATCATGATTTCGTATTCACCTGTGGCAGCATACCAGTCATGAAGGTCTGTGCTGTACCAGGCAAAGCTTCTCTTATCCAGGGTCATGGTCACGGTTTTTGTTTCGCCGGGATTTAAGGCAACCTTTTCGTAACCTTTCAGTTCCTTTAACGGCCGTTTTGCTGCGCCGGTATGGTCAGCAACGTAAAGCTGGACAATTTCTTTGCCGGGAACTTTTCCGGTATTTGTAATATCCACGGAAACGGTCAGGGTATCCTGATCGGTGAGGGCCTCTTTGTCAACAGTAAGATTGGTGTATTCAAAGGTGGTATAAGACAGACCGTGGCCAAATGGGAAGGCGACGGCCATTTCCTTGGCATCATAGTAGCGGTATCCTACAAAAACGCCCTCATGGTAAACAACTTTTTCTTTTTCACCAAAGTTTAAGTAGGACGGATTGTCAGAAAGCTTTAATGGCAGTGTTTCCGCAAGCTTTCCGGAAGGATTGACCCGGCCGTATAAAATATTAACAACAGCGGTTCCGACAGCCTGTCCGCCAAGGTAAGCTTCAAGAATACCTTTAACATCACTGAGCCATGGCATTTCCACCGGGGAACCGTTGTGAAGGACCACGATAGTGTTGGGCTGGACTTTAAGGATTTCCCGGATCAGGCGGTTCTGGCACTGGGGAAGCTCCATATGAGAGCGGTCGTAGCCTTCGGATTCAAAGCTTTCCGGAAGTCCGGCAAAGATGACAGCCTTATCCGCATTGCGGGCTGCTTCAATGGCCTGGGCGGCCAGTGTTTCATCGTAAATGTCTTTAGAGGAGGGGAAACCCTCCGCATAAGTGACCTGAGCAATATCCTTAACCGCGTCCAGAGCGCTGTCTACCCGGAAGCTGTTTACATGAGAGCTGCCGCCGCCCTGATAACGGGGTGTTTTGGCAAAGCCTCCGATAAAGGCGACCTTTTCTGCCGGTTTTAAGGGGAGGACATTGTCATTTTTTAAAAGAACCATGGATTCTTCAGCCACCCTGCAGGCCACATGATGATCCGCTTCATATGTAAATTCCCGGTTTTCCCGGTTGTCCAGCCATGTAAAGGTAATATTTAAGATCCGTTCCACAGCCTGGTCAAGGACTTTCTCATCCAGGGAACCGTCCCGGACCGCATCCACGATCTCTTTGTCTGTAAGTCCGCCGGAAGCAGGCATTTCCAGCTCAAGACCGGCCTTAAGTCCCGGAACCCGCTCATTTACAGCGCCCCAGTCAGACATAACATAGCCTTTAAATCCCCATTCATCCCGAAGGACTTTGGTAAGAAGCCATGGATTTTCTGAGGAATAGGTGCCGTTGATCTTATTATAGGAGCACATCACTGTATAAGGCTGGGATTTTTTTACAGCGGTTTCAAAGGCGGGAAGATAAATTTCCCGAAGGGTCCGTTCATCCACCTCTGAGGAGCAGCTTAAACGATTCAGCTCCTGGTTGTTGGCAGCAAAGTGCTTAATGGAAGTTCCTACATGGTGAGACTGGACGCCGTCAATAAAGGCGGAGGCGGATTCACCGGCCAGATAAGGGTCTTCTGAGTAATATTCAAAGTTTCTTCCGCAAAGGGGGGAACGCTTAATATTTACTGCAGGCCCGAGGACAACGGAAACATCTGTGGCCTGGGCTTCTTTGCCCACAGTGTCTCCCAGATCCCGTAAAAGCTCCCGGTCAAAGGAGCAGGCGCTGAGAACTGCCGGAGGAAAGCATACGGCCTTAATACTGTCATTGATCCCTAAATGATCTGCTCCGGCTTCCTGTTTGCGGAGTCCGTGAGGGCCGTCGCTGACCATGACGCTGGGGATGCCCAGACGGTCTACGGATTTTAAATGCCAGAAATCAAGACCTGAACACATGCCGGCTTTTTCTTCCAGAGTCATCTGGCTGACCAATTCTTTCACATTTTTTTCCATAAAACATAACTTCCTTTCAAAATATGTTGGGGCTGCAGGCGGTTTGTTACTGTTCGTCCCGGGGACAGTCACAGGCGGCCTGCATGTATGGATCAATATAAGTTACTGCTTACAGGGAACAGTAATAGCTTTCTGTATTTAATTTATCATCTGTATCCGGATGGATATAGTAAAATCTTGTGATTTATAGTAAAATATTGTTAAAAAGGTCGTGATATATGCTGACAGATTATCAGACACCAGTGGTATCTGGTCAGCGCCCCATGAGGCAAACTATGTAACAGTACAGCAGTTCAACCGCTGCGGGAAATGAGGTGGAGAAATGGATGATCAGAAACAGGCAGTAGATATTTTAAGAGAGTATCAGCTGTTTAAAAGGCGGGAGGATGCCCAGCCTCATATGTCCTATGCCCATGAAAAGGTCAGGCATCGGATCATTACAGAAGGCCGGGTGGATGAGATTGAAAATGTAATGGAGATCCCGCCGGACGGGACGGCGGGAGTTTTGTCCAGGGATGAACTGCGGAATGGGAAAAATATGTTTATTGCTGCTATCACTCTTTTTACAAGAGCGGCCATGGACGGCGGACTGGCAGAAGAACTGGCTTTTGCCATGAGTGACAGTTATATACAAAATGTCGAAGCCTGCGCTTTTCTCCAGGATATTGACCACCTTTATCAGAAGGCTCTGCGGGAGTTTACCCGGGCCGTGGCGGAGAAAGGCAAGCAGCATTACAGCACCGTGGTTGAGGAGACGATCCGCTACATACATATTCATCTCCATGAAAAGATTACCCTGGAAGGCGCAGCAGAGGCGGTGAAAATCAGTCCGTGCCATCTTTCACGGGTATTTAAAAAGGAGACATCCGTGTCTTTTGTGGATTACATACAGAAAGAGCGGGCAGAGGCAGCGGGATACATGCTGATCTATTCGCCATATACTGCATCTGAGATCAGTGAATATCTGTATTTTTCCACCCAAAGCTATTTTATTAAGATATTCCGCAAGTATATGGGCATGACTCCGGCCAAATACCGCAAATATTACCGGGAGAAGGAGAAATGGTGAAATTGTTGTTGCTCATAAGGGGAACAGTAACCTGAAATTTCTGATGCATAAATATTATTTTCCAATATAGTGAAATAGAAATGCAGATATGCTATAATATCGCATAGAGCGGCTATAATAGCTGCATTGCAAATGCAGGAGAGAGGGAAAATCAATGGACAGTGAAAGAGAGAAAATTATCCGCATTTGGCCCAAGTGGAAGATTCAGCAGGCTATTGGCAGCGGTTCCTTTGGAACGGTTTACAGAGCCTGCCGGGAGGAGCCTGGGTATACGGCCTGGGCAGCCATTAAGGTGATCCGCATCCCAAAAGATGAGTCGGAATTAAGAGAGCGGAAGCAGGAAGGCATGGATGATGCTTCTATTCAGTATTACTATAAAAATGTGGCTCAGGAGCTGTTAAATGAGATCCGTGTCATGGAGTCTTTAAAAACAGCCAGCAATATTGTCAGCATTGAGGACTGTCAGCTTGAACCTCAGGAAAACGGTCCGGGCTGGGAGCTGTACATTCGCATGGAGCTTTTGGAAAGTCTTCCGTCCTATATGGAAAGAAAGCCTTTGAGTCTGGATGAGATCGTAAAGCTGGGGATTGATATTTGCGAGGCGTTAAAGGCCTGTGAAACAAAAAATATCATTCACAGAGATATTAAGCCGGATAATATATTTGTTAATGAGTATGGAACTTTTAAGCTGGGAGACTTTGGCATTGCCAAAAGACTGGAAAATACCCGGGCCATGCTGTCCCAAAAGGGAACGAGCATGTATATGGCGCCGGAACTTTACCGGGGCGGCACGGGAGGCAAGACGGTGGATATTTATGCCCTGGGAATTACCTTATATAAGCTGCTGAATTCGGGACGTTTCCCCTTTATGCCGCCCTATCCTCAGCCGGTAACGCCGGATCTGAGAGAACAGGCCCTGTACCGTCGGTTAAACGGGGAGCTTGTTCCCCCGCCGCCGGGGATTGATCCGGTCCTTGGAGCGATGGTAGCTAAAGCCTGTGCTCCGGATCCGGTGATGCGTTATCAGACAGCTCTGGAGTTTCAAAATGATCTGACCCGCTGGAGGGACGGTTTCAGGAGCCGGCAGACCATGAACAGCTTTGCGGGAGAGCCGACATCTGAAGGAACTCAGAAAATGTGGGGTGTGTCCGGAAATGATCCATCCGGTTACAGGCAGACCGGAGCCGGTCAAAGCACAGGTGTCGGCGGCCGGAGTCCTTATACCACCACAGATTCTTTTGAAAAGCAGCCTCAGGATATGTATCAGGTTCAGGATCAGACAAGCCAGAGCCCCTATCAGAATAAAGGAACTTATGGCAGCGAGGGCGGTCAGCCGCCAAAGAAAAAAGGCAATGGAGCCAAGATTGCCATAGGGGTTGCCGCAGGTGTGTGTGCCTTTGCTCTGTGCTTTGGCGCAGGATATTTCTTATTGGGAAATAAGGGATCATCTTCCAACAGAGTTGCGTCAAATATCCCGTCAACTCAGGCTTCGGCAGATACTTCACCGACGGATGATTTTACGGCAGATACACCTTTGGCACAGGAGCCTTTGGAAACGGAAAGTCCCGCAGGAGAAACAGGAGAAGCTGTAGCTATTTATGATACAGACCGGCTTCTTCCAGGGGATCAGACTCAGTTAAGGTTTCAGTCCGGTTCCCTGGTCATGACAGCCAGTCCGGGAGAACTGGTGTGGACTTCCAGCGATGAGGCTGTAGCCACGGTGGATGAACAGGGGATCTTAACGGCCCAGGGTGTGGGAACCGCTCAGATTACCGGCCAGTACAACGGGACATCTGCCTCATTCCAGGTTCATGTGGTGGAGGTGAATACGGCTTATGGAGCCACTATAGAGCCGGATGTGGACAGTATTGCTATGGCGTCCTCTGCTCTGGGATCGGATCCTTCCACTTCTGTAAACTTTACCCTGGGCGGTAATGTACCAGATAGATATACAGTGTATGCGTATGTTTCGCCGGAGATTTTTATGGGCCTGTCCGGTGAGTGGAGCGGTGGGACCTATCCTGTTGTGACTTTAAAACTTACATCATCAATTTATACCGGTGAAGGCACAGTGACCGTGCTGCTTATGCCTGAGGATGAGCCTTATAATATAATTGCTGCCACAAAGGTGAAAGTGACCATTAGTTAATGGTAATCTGTGATGTTCAGTGATCTGCCATCCCTTCAGAGGATAGAAAAATACTAAATTAAGAGAGGGAAAGAGTGAAAATGAAAAAAAGATTCTGCAAAACATTTGCTATGGCCCTGGTGATTGGCGCTTTCGCTGCGTCTTCCGGGTGCGGCGGCCAGAATGGAGACAGTACGTCGGATGAGGGCATGTATATTTCTCCGGCTCAGGAAATTCCATTGAGATGCTTTCCCAGAAACGGGCGGATGCGGTGCTGGATTACTGTTTAAACAGCGCCGCCACGACTCAGGAGCAGAAGGACCATTTTGGAGCATTGGCTCAGGCCAGGGGCTATTCTTTCAGCGACCCTGTTTTTGATGAAAATGGAAATGTTGACATGGAAGCTTCAAGACGGGTTGCAGTGAAGTTTTATATTCAGGTAGATTAAGGGAAGAGAGGGAAAAGAAGATGGATGCAGGACAGGTTTTAAAATCTGTATGGCCTCAGTGGGAGCTGGTCCGGGAGATCGGCTCAGGATCTTTTGGCCAGGTATATGAAATCGGCCGCCAGGATGTAGGCGGTCAGTATAAGGCGGCATTAAAATTTATCCGTATTCCCCAAAGCGACAGCGAGATGCGGGAAATTATGTCTGAGGGCATGGATGAGAAAAGCGCCACCCAGTATTTCCAGGGAATTATGGAAGATCTTGTACGGGAATTTTCCATGATGGAAAAATTGAAGGGAAATACCAATATTGTTTCTTATGAGGATCATGCGGTGGTGCCTCACCCTGACGGAAAAGGGTGGGACATTTTGATCCGAATGGAGCTTTTGACACCTCTGTCCCAGTACATGGAAAACCATCCCATGACAGAGACGGATGTACGCCGTTTGGGAATGGATATGTGCCGGGCGCTGGATCTGTGCGGTAAGTATCATATTATCCACCGGGATATTAAGCCGGAAAATATATTTGTGTCCGAGCTGGGAGATTTTAAGCTGGGAGATTTTGGCATTGCCCGCACAGCGGAAAAGACTATGAGCGCCATGTCCAGGAAAGGCACGTATACGTATATGGCGCCGGAGGTGTACAAAGGCGAGGCCTATAATGCATCTGTGGATCAGTATTCTCTTGGTATTGTGCTGTACCGGCTCCTGAATGACTACCGGGCGCCGTTTATGCCATCTTACCCGAATCCTATTTCATATACAGACCGGGAGGAGGCTCAAAACCGGCGGATGCGGGGCGAGCCATTTCCAAATCCCGCCCATGCCAGCGCCCAGATGTCAGCCCTGATCCGAAAGGCCTGCGCTTTTTATCCCCAGGACCGTTTCGCCTCTGCCGCGGACATGGGCGCGGCCCTGGAGCAGCTGGGAAGTGCCGGCGGAGATACGGTGTCCGGCGGAAACGCTGTGCCAGGCTCAGGTTCTGCCTATGACAATACGTCTGCGGACGCTACATATAAGATGAATGTGGGGAATGGTTCTTTCCAGAATTATGGTGGTTTAAATGAGTCCCGGACCAACTCTTTTGATACGTCAGGCCAGGGAGCTGCCGGGCAGCAGGGCACGGCAGCGTTCCAGGGCATGGCGCCCGGGCAGCAGGGCACAGGAGATATTTCCGGTCCCCAAAAGCCTAAAAAAGGCCTGATGATCGGTCTTATCGCCGGAGCGGCCGTGGTGGTTATCGTGATCGCCGTGGCGGCGGGGGCTTTGCTTGGCGGCAGCGGAAAAACTTCTGTGGCTGACGGCCGGGGGACGCAAGGACAAGCTGCCGGAAATGACGGAAGCGATAATGGCGGAAGTAATACTGATGGCAGCGCCGCAGACGGCAGCGCTGTAGATGACGGCACGGTGATGGATGATGGCAGCAGCGTTTCGGACAGCGCGGCAGGAGATGGGACGGACAGCGGCGCAGGCGTGGTGCTGGATGAAAACATTCTGCCCAGCAAAATGATTGTAGATTCTGCTACAGGTTACGGATTTGTTCCGGAAGGCTATGGAGCAGCGCCGCATGATAACAGTGCCTATCCTCCGGAATCCTTTTACGGATCTTGGGTGCTTGAGGGGTATACGTCATCTTCCGATAGGATCCATCCCACAGACAGTACCATGACCTTAATGGACGGGGACAAAGAGGTCGTGCTGGAATCCTTTCCATATAGTATTGATTTTGGACCAGATTTTTATTTGTATAGGAATCTTGATGAATACCGTCAGCTTTACGGCGGACTGGATTATGCTAAATTTTCTTACCTTGGTCCGGAACATGAAAATGGTCTTATATGGAATGCTCTCTATGATACAAGCGGGGATACTCTGGCTGTGGGCCTGCTTCAGTTTGGTGATACAGGGACGGAGATAGAGTTTGTGGAAATGGATTATCAGATTTCCTGGACCGGCTATAAGCTTACTTTGACCCGGGACGGGGAAAGTGTAGTTTATGTGCCTTTACATACTGTAACAAATTCTCGTGATGGAGAAGATAAGGTCATTCCCCTGGGCGGTCTGTTTAAAGAATATAAGCCTATTAACGGAATTGTACTTCTAGCAGCAGGAATGACAGGAACAGACCTTTTAAGGTATGAAGATGCCGAGTTTGTTGACGCCCAGTATGATTTCCAGGAGGACGGAACAGCAACCATTACCACAGAGGAAGGGAAAACTTATAATTTCAACTACCGGTATGCTGGCGACAGCATTACGTTATTTTCTGATACTGAATTTGCAGTATATAATGAATTGGTAGACTGGTTTGATACTGCCCTGTCGGACAGTGTGGACGCGGATACTTTGGACGCCATGAGCGATGATGAAAAGCAGACCCTTGTCCAGGAGCACCAGACCGTGCTGGAACGGCTGAAGGAAGCTTTTGCTGCTGCCGGGCTGGATGTAAATATTGACGAGGTGACCGGACAGGTGACTATGGACGCCAGCATTTTGTTTGCTTTTGACGATGCTACCCTTTCGGATGAAGGAAAAGCATTTTTGGATACTTTCCTGAACGCTTATGCCTCTGTGATCCTTAGCGACGAGTGCTCCGGCTATGTGTCCCAGATCGTTATTGAAGGCCATTCGGATACCAATGGGGAGTATGATTATAATCTGGTGCTCTCCAAGGACCGGGCCGACGCGGTAGTCAACTACTGTCTGTCTGAAAGCAACAGCGGCTTAAGCCCTGAGCAGATCCAGGCCCTTGGCCAGATGATGACTGCTGTGGGTCGTTCCTATGACGAGCCGGTGTATAAGGATACAGGTGAGGTAGATATGGATGCGTCCCGGCGGGTTGTGTTTAAATTTATGATGAATACCAGTACTCAGGGATAAAAAAGAGACTAAAACGGGACTGTGAAAAGGAATATGAACATTCATATTCCGAATTTCACAGCCCCGTTTTTGCGTTTCCTCAAGGTTGGGTGTTTTTAAACATATGTAGATGATCTACACAAGCCCATATGTAGATCATCTACATATCACAGAAAATTAAGTCCACTGTTAAGTCTGTTGGCAAGCGGGTCTGCTGGCAGTGATTTTTAATCTCCCGGCGGCATTTTACATAGAAATAGCCTTCGGGGAAATTGCTGCAGATCTAAATAAATTTCCATTTAAGTATACCATAGTCTGAAAAAAGTAGTATAATAAAATTGTTGAAGTTACACAAAAGTCCGTTTTTATGGAAATACTGTTTGTGCAGTATAGACGGACGCAGACTTACAATGTCCTAACAGAATGGAGGGTTTACTTATGGACAACATGTTGGCACTCTTAACGTTGTGCGGTTCGGTGATCGCATTGCTTTTTGCGTTTACCCGGGCGAAAAAGGTATTGAAGTTCTCTCAGGGGACGGAGCAGATGAAAAAGATCTCATCATCCATCCATCAGGGAGCTATGGCTTATCTGAGACGTCAGTACCGTATTCTCATCATCTTTTTTGCAGGAATGTTTCTGATCCTGCTGATTATGGCAGCTCTGGGTTTCTTAACCTGGTTTGTGCCATTTGCCTTTGTCACCGGAGGCTTCTTCTCAGGCCTTTCCGGATTTGTTGGAATGCAGATCGCAACACGGGCCAATGCCCGGACAGCGGCAGCTTGCCAGCAGGGCTTAAATAAAGGCCTGAACGTGGCATTTTCCGCAGGCTCGGTTATGGGCTTTACCGTTGTGGGCCTGGGTCTTTTGGACATTTCTATTTGGTATCTTCTTTTAAGGCTTGTATTTAAGCTTCCTGTTGAAGATATTACAAGTACCATGCTGACGTTTGGTATGGGGGCATCCTCTATGGCGCTTTTTGCCCGTGTAGGCGGCGGTATTTATACAAAAGCAGCCGATGTGGGAGCAGACCTTGTGGGGAAGGTTGAAGCAGGTATTCCCGAGGATGACCCGAGAAATCCGGCAGTTATTGCTGACAATGTTGGAGATAATGTTGGTGACGTTGCCGGTATGGGCGCGGATCTGTATGAGTCTTATGTGGGTTCGATCTTATCCGCCTGCTCTTTAGGGGTAATTGCATTTTCTGAAATAGAATCTGTAAATAATGTCCGTGCTGTGATCATTCCCATGCTTTTGGCAGCTGTAGGTGTAATTGCATCTATAATCGGTTCATTTCTTGTAAAGACCGGAGAAAGTACAGAGCAGAGTACATTGCTTAAAGCGCTGCGCCGGGGGACAAATACAAGCGCTGTCCTTATTGCTATTGTAGCTTTTCCGGTAGTATGGTTTGTATTAGGAAGAGCTTATATTGGTATTTATTTTGCTATTTTAGCAGGACTTTTAGCCGGTGTTCTTATCGGATTTTTCACGGAATATTTTACATCAGATACGTATAAGCCAACAAAAAATCTGGCGGAAAAATCGCTGACCGGGTCTGCCACAATAATTATCGGCGGGTTAAGCCTGGGAATGCTTTCCACTGCTGTTCCTATTATCATTATTGCTGTGTGTGTACTGGCAGCTTACGGATTTTCAGGAGGTTTTGATTCTGCCACGCGGGGGCTTTACGGCATTGCTCTTGCAGCTGTAGGTATGCTGTCTACTTTAGGAATTACATTGGCAACCGATGCCTATGGCCCCATCGCTGATAATGCGGGCGGTATTGCCGAAATGGCGGGGCTGGACGCCCAGGTGCGTAAACGTACAGATGCTCTGGATTCTTTGGGAAATACAACAGCAGCCACTGGAAAAGGCTTTGCCATCGGATCTGCTGCTTTGACCGCTCTTGCCCTTATTGCTTCCTATGTGGAAAAAGTTCAGGAGGTGGGCGGTGATTCCGTAACCCTGGATATGAGTGTAATGAATCCTACGGTTTTGATCGGTCTTTTTATCGGAGCATGCCTGCCGTTTATTTTCGCGGCATTGACCATGTCTTCTGTTGGCAGGGCTGCCCAGAGTATTGTTGTTGAGGTCCGCCGTCAGTTTAAAGAGATTAAAGGTCTTATGGAGGGAAAGGCAGAGGCAGATTATACCAAATGCGTGGACATTTGTACAAAGGCCAGCCTTAAGGAAATGGTTTTGCCTACGCTGCTTGCTATTATCACCCCGGTAATCGTAGGGCTTGTACTGGGATATAATGGCGTGATCGGTATGCTGGCCGGTTCCACATCCACAGGCTTTTTAATGGCTGTGTTCATGTCTAACTCCGGCGGAGCCTGGGATAATGCCAAGAAATATATTGAAAGCGGCAATCACGGCGGCAAGGGCAGTGACGCCCATAAAGCGGCTGTTGTAGGGGATACTGTAGGTGATCCTTTTAAGGATACATCCGGGCCATCCATTAACATCCTTATCAAGCTGCTGTCTATGGTTTCTATTGTATTTGCTGCTTTGGTTGTGAATTTCCATATTTTCTAAGTTGAACTGTGAACCGGTGGGTATGTTACCCACCGGTTTTTTTTGGCTTTATATAGGTCAATATTATCCTGCATGTTGCTTTTTTGGGGGAGGTTGATATATAATCAGATTAGAGGGGGCAGGAGGAGATTTTATGGAAGACCAGGGGTACAGGCATGAAATGATCGTCACCACAAGAGACCTGGATGTGGTTTTTTTGGTCAGGAGAGACAAGGGAAGTTTTGTGACCAAACACTGGCACGATACCATTGAGATGATCTATATTTTCCGGGGGAGTACCTATGTGATGGCAGATTCATGGGAGAAAGAGGTGCGCGCCGGGGAACTGATGGTCATTAACGCGGGAGTGGTCCATTCCACAAGAAATATGTATGGAAATGACTGTATCCTGCTTCAGATCCCTTTGGATATTCCCGGGAGGTTCATAAAAGACATAAAATCGGTCGATTTTGATGTGCCTTTGACATCCGAAGATATCCGTGAGCAGGAATGCCTGGAGCATATGAAAGGCACACTGCGCCAAATGAAAAAGGTCAAGGACAGTGGGGATGACGGGTATGCCCTTAAGTTTGAAAGCCTTCTTTATGATCTTCTTTATACCATGTATGTAAATTTTGGCCGCAGGAGCCATGCCAGGTCCTGGGCAGCCGCTGCCCGGGAGGAAGAAGTTCGGATGCTGAAGGTGGTGGATTATACAAAGGCTCATTACCGCGAGGCCATCTCTCTTGGAGAAATTGCGGGGGTGATCCACCTCCAGCCGGAGTATTTTTGTCGGTATTTTAAAAAGCGCATGGGTATGACTTACCTGGATTATTTAAATGAGATGAGATTGTCTTATATTTATGAGGATCTGATCAATACAGACTGGCCTCTTTATCAGATTCTTCAGAATCATGGATTTAAAAATTATAAGCTGTTCCGGCGGCTGTTTAACAGCCGGTTTGGCTGTACGCCGGGAAAGCTGAGAGAAATGAGCAGAAAAGTATCCTCTGGGGAGGATGGATGTATGGACGAAGGAAAAAGCTTAAATAAGGAGGAATAATTATTATGAAATTTCAAAACGGAGCATGGCTGATGAAGGAAGGACATGCCCTTTTCGCGCCGCAGAACATTTATGAAATGGAACAGGATGAAAGCAGTGTTACACTTATACTGCCCACTAACGGATTTAATCTCCAAAGCGCAGTGCTGACTATGAAGATCACTGCCCCCATGCCGGAAATGATCCGGGTGCAGACGTATCACTATATGGGCGTTTGCAGGGACAATGCTCCGGCCTTTGAGCTGAACCTGCCTGAAAACAGCGTGATGCAGGTGGAGGATGGAGAAAAGACACTGACCATTAAAAGCGGCCATTTAAGCCTTGTGATTGATAAGGAACACTGGTCCATGCGCTATGAGCGGGACGGAGAGCTGCTGACGAAAAGCGCCGGCCGCGACCTGGCTTATGTAAAGACTGACTGGAAAGGGGATTACTACAGCTATAACGGAGAAAATGCCTATATGGTCCAGCATCTTGGCCTGTCGGTAGGGGAACTGATCTATGGCCTTGGGGAGCGTTTTACCCCCCTGGTGCGCAATGGCCAGTCGGTAGATATATGGAATGAGGACGGCGGCACAGGAACCGAGCAGTCTTATAAAAATATCCCCTTTTATCTGTCCAATAAGGGCTACGGCGTTTTTGTCAACCACACGGAAAAGGTGTCTTATGAGATCGGTTCAGAGTATGTGACAAAGGTGGCCTTTAGCGTTCCGGGCGAGTCTTTGGATTATTTTGTCATTAACGGGCCCACGATGAAGGAAGCCCTGATGCGTTATACGGATCTGACCGGAAAACCGTCCCTGCCGCCGGAATGGACGTTCGGTCTGTGGCTGTCCACATCCTTTGTGACCAATTATGACGAAAAGACAGTCCTTGGATTTATTAATGAAATGGAAGCCCGGGGCATTCCTCTGTCGGTGTTCCATTTTGACTGTCTGTGGATGAAAAATTTCCACTGGACGGATTTTTGCTGGGACAGCAATACGTTCCCGGATCCGGTGGGAATGCTTAAAAAGATCCATGATAAGGGCATCCGGGTGTGCGTGTGGATCAATCCTTATGTGGGCCAGCGCTCTGCCCTGTTTCAGGAAGGTGTTGAGAAGGGCTATTTCCTTAAGCGGGCCAATGGCGATGTATGGCAGTGGGATATGTGGCAGCCGGGCCTGGCCATTGTGGACTTTACCAATCCTGAGGCGTGCCGCTGGTATGCGGATAAGCTGAAAATGCTTATGGATATGGGCGTGGACTGCTTTAAGACGGACTTTGGCGAGCGTATCCCTGTAGATGCGGTGTATTATAACCATTTTGATCCTGAAAAAATGCATAATTACTATTCCTATATTTACCATAAGCTTGTTTTTGAGACTATCGAATCAGTAAAGGGCAAAGGCGAGGCTGTGTTATTTGCCCGTTCTGCCACTGCAGGCGGCCAGAAATTCCCGGTACACTGGGGCGGCGACTGCACGGCGAACTATGAGTCCATGGGAGAAAGCTTAAGAGGAGGCCTGTCCCTGACCAGCAGCGGGTTTGGCTTCTGGAGCCATGATATTGGCGGCTTTGAGGATACTTCCACACCGGATGTGTATAAGCGCTGGGCCGCTTTTGGACTGCTGTCTACCCACAGCCGTCTCCACGGAAGCACCTCCTACCGTGTGCCATGGAATTACGGGGAGGAGGCCGTGGATGTGCTGCGGTTCTTTACCCGGCTGAAAATGTCCCTGATGCCTTATATTTATGCCGGAGCCGTGAACACTTCACGCACCGGCGTGCCTCTGATGCGCAGCATGGTCATGGAATTTACAAAGGACTATAACTGCCATTATCTGGAACGTCAGTATATGTTCGGGGACAATATCCTTGTGGCGCCGATTTTTAACGAGGAAGGCATAGGACGCTTCTACCTTCCGGAAGGCACATGGACCGATTATTTTACCGGAGAAACATACCCAGGCGGACGCTGGTATGAGAAAACCTATGACTACATGAGCATTCCTATGTTTGTGCGGGAAAATTCCATTATTGCCAAAGGCAGCCGGGATGACTGTCCGGATTACGACTATGCAGATCATGCAGAGTTTCGTGTTTATGAGCTGACCGGCCAGGCAGAAGCCGTGATCTACAGCCACAATGAGCAGCAGGCGAAGATCACAGCACAGCGTCTGGGCGAGGGCGGCGCTGAATTTGACGTAACATCCGACAAGCCCTGGTCCATCCGCCTTGTCAACTGCCATGTTCAAAGCGTCCAGGGCGCTCAGGCAGTCACCGATGGTCCGGATACGATCCTTACGCCTCAAAATGGCGCTGCGCAGATCACCGTTAAGTTTTAAAACAGGCAGCATGATCGGCCCTTCCTCAACTTTGGGGATCTGGGCCGAAATCAGATAAACGGGGAGGTATAAAGCTGTGGAAAATACAGAAAAACAAAACGTTGGGGAATGGTTTGTATTTGGAGAATATAAAGTGGAAAAGCTCATGGACGGGCTGTATGCGTTGGACGACGGAAAGGACAGTTCCTTTTATGTGCTGGAAGGCTCCCAAAAGGCAGCGGTGATCGATACCGGTATGGGGGATGGGGATGTTATGCCGGTGATCCGCCAGATGACATCCCTTCCCTGTGAGCTGCTGATCACCCACGCCCATGGGGATCATATGATGCACAGCGGGGAATTTGAGAAACGCTATATGTCCAGCAAAGATATTCCCGTTGTTTTGGAATTTGTAAAGTCCATGGGCATGGATCCGGTGCTGGGAACGCTGGAATATACTGCCTTTGACCCGGGAGCCGTGCTGGATCTGGGTAATGGCGTTACTTTGGAATGCGTGGCCATGTACGGTCATACTCCGGGCTCCGTGGGCTATTACTGTCAAAAGTATAATATCATCTTTTCCGGCGACGCCTTTGGCTCCGGCATGGGCGTGTGGATGCAGGTTCCTTATGCCGTGTGTGTCAGTGAATATAAGAAAAATCTTGAAGCTTTTCTGGCATGGGCGCAGGATAAAGATCCATCCATGGAATTTCTCACCGGGCACCGTTCCCAGCGCTACGGCTTTGGGGACATGGAGCAGGATAATCCGGTGCGCCTGGACATGATCCGGGATATGGTTGTGCTGTGCCAAAAGCTTCTGGATAAGGAGATGACCGGAACGATTATGGACGCCCCCATTTCCTTTGGAGAAGAAAAGGCAATGACAGCGTCCTATGGCCGGGCAGGCATGGTTTTTTTGCCGTCCGGAGTTAAGTAATGATTACGGCAGAGTTACCCAAAAGATGACTTCATCATCCTTACTCTGGGCAGAAATGGTTCCCTTGTGGAGGCTGATAATATCCCGGGCAATGGCCAGGCCAAGGCCTGCGCCGCCGGTGTTTGAGGAGCGGGCCTCGTCCATGCGGAAAAATTTTTCAAAAATAGCCTCCAGCTTTTGCGGCGGGATCGTCTTGCCCTGATTTTTAAAGCAGATCCGGGTTTCGCCATTTTCCCGGCGGACCCGGATCAGGATGGGGGTATCCGGATAGCTGTAAGCAATGGCATTTTTCAGGATATTGTTAAATACCCGGGCTAAAAGCGCCGGATCCCCTTCAATGGAAATATCCTCCGGTACGTCCAGGGTGATGGTATTTTTATGCTCCTGGAGAAGGGGATAAAACTCATCGCTCATTTGGATGAGCATGTAGGACAGGTCGATGGGCTCCTTGTGAATGGTGATCTGCTGCAGGTTGTACCGGGTAATGTCGAAAAATTCATTGATCAGTGTTTCCAGACGCCGGGCCTTTTCCAGAGTAATATTTACATACTTAATACGCTGGGGCGCAGGCATATCCGGCGCTTCACAAAGCAGGCACAGGTATCCGATAACAGATGTCAGAGGGGTTTTCAGGTCATGAGCCAGGTAGGTAATCAGGTCATTTTTTCTGGACGCTTCTTCTTTCAGGATCTGCTCGTGATGCTCCATCTGGCTGCGGATCTGGGCCAGCTGTGCCGCAATGTCTCCATATCCTTCGGGAAAAGCTACGGGAGCGCCGTTTTCCCGGGACATATAATCCCGGAGCATATTTGTTGCTGTTTTAATATTGTTCTTTCGGTTCCATCGTCCGTAGAGACTGGTGGCAATAAGCAGGGACAGAAGCCACAGCAGGATCGCTGCCAAAAGCAGAGGGATCAATGTACGCTTTACCAGATGCCAGTCCGGTGCGTGGACGTATACAAAATCCCCCACATCCGGCAGATATTCCTGGTATGTGTACATGAAACGATTTTCAAAATAGTCCAC
The DNA here is from genome assembly GCA_018711005.1 of Candidatus Scybalocola faecigallinarum. GTDB lineage: Bacteria > Bacillota > Clostridia > Lachnospirales > Lachnospiraceae > Catenibacillus > Catenibacillus faecigallinarum. Next base: position 34,753 of record DVIT01000064.1, read on the forward strand.
GATCATGCCGTTAAAGCCAAAGTCGATCATGTAATAAATCACAAAGCAAAAGCCAAGGATCCCGGCGGCAATGGCCAGGTGCAGCAGTATTTTCTTAACAGTCGTTTTCAATTTTATATCCACACCCCCATACTGTTTTTATATATTTTGGATGTTCAAAAGAATCCCCCATTTTGGCCCGCAGATGCCGGATATGGACGGTGATGGTATTGTTGTTTTTGCTGTAATACTCATCCTTCCATATTTGATGAAACAGTTCTTCAGAGCTGACAACCTCTCCTTTGCTGCGGCACAAGATCAGCAGGATAGAAAACTCCGTAGGCGTCAGCGACAGGGGCTTTTCATTTAAAAAGCATTCATGGGTACGGGCATTTAAGACCAGGCCTGAATGGACGATCACATCCTCGTCGGCTGCGGCATGTTCCTGGGTATATTTTTCACGGATCTTGCGGCATAAAGTCAGGCCGCTGATGTCCGGCAGCATAATATCCAGAATGGCCAGATCCAAATCTTCCTGCTCAATACACCGAAGGGCATCCATTCCGTTATAATACTTAAAGACCTGATAATTTTCATTTTCCAGATAAAGGGCTACAAGATCGGCAATTTCTTTTTCGTCGTCAACCACTAAAATTTTATCGGCCATGAATTTTCCTCCTTTAACATACGGGACACTTTAATTTTCCGGGGCAGTCCCGGAAATACCGGGCGAAATATGCTTCATCCCTGGCATCCCTGTATAAGTGTAGCATATGCAAAAGGCGAGATTATTAAGATTTACTTAAATATCCTGCGGATTTAAAATGCCGCGGCCGGACAGGAACGGTGGGGTTTTTACAGGCAGAATATATTTTAATGGATTTATTTTGCAGAATGTCGTATACTGATACTGTACATGGCCGTAAGATGTACGGCATGAAAAAAGAAATCCCGCAAGAGGATACCTGCATGGCGTGAGAAACACGGCATGCACACAGGAAGGAGAGGTTTTTTATGGAATTTTATGTATGTGAACATTGCGGAAACATTATTGTAAAGCTGACAGACAAGAAAGTGCCTGTAATGTGCTGCGGCGAGAAGATGAAGCTGCTTGAGGCAGGAACTACAGATGCAGCTGTTGAAAAGCATGTGCCCGCGTTCACTGTTCAGGATAATAAAGTCAGCGTGCAGGTGGGCTCTGTTGAGCATCCCATGATCCCGGAACATTATATTGAGTGGATCGTTGCTGTAACAAACCAGGGCTATACAGTGAAGCACCTGAATCCTTCAGACGCACCAAAAGCAGAGTTTGCTCTGGCTGAAGGTGAAACACTTCAGGAAGTTTACGCTTACTGCAATATCCACGGACTTTGGAAAGCCGAGGCATAAAGGAAAAGTATACAAAACAAAAGCGTACAAACTGGGCAGAGTTTCCATTTCGGGGCTCTGCCCTGTTTGCTGCTTTGCAGCTACCTATATTGGATTTAAGCGGAATGTTAATGGGTAGGGCGGAGGAAGAATCGTAATTCCTTACATTTGCGGATCATTTCCTGAAGGTTCTTTTAAAAATGCGGCGGCTTCATCATTTTTAAGGGCGGTCAGGATATTTTTCTTCAAGGTGTCTCCAAAGCCCGGTTCCACAGTCTTGGTTTTGATGTGTCTGTAGAGCGGGGAACGGGTCGGGTCCCATGGATGGGTCAGGGATTTGAGCATGGTGCCCAGGGTCTTTAAGCAGCGTAGGCGGTCTTTTTGGGTGATGTAAAGCTGAAAATGGGCTATATAAGTATTATATTCCCACAGGTTAAACAGTCTGGCGCAGTTTCCTGAAATATCAGCCAGACTTTGGGCATCGTCCAGCTGTCCCCGGGCAATATAAAGATTAGCCTGCAGCTGTTTTTTATCTACCGCCGTGTCATCCGGCAGGGCGGCGATTAATTCCTGAGCCTGGTCGTATTCCTGACGCTGCATGAACTTTTGGATGAGCATGGAACGCGCCCGGTTTTGGACCAATGGATCCGTACTTTCCAGCGCGCGGACATACAGGGCTTCAATATCTTTTTCGTAGGGCCGGCGCGTCTTTGGGCTGTCCGGATCCAGCATGGCGGCCCCGTCCAGCATGGTGGCGGCGGTTAAGATCAGTGCGTGGCAGTCCGGGTATTCTTTGATCTTTTCCATAGCTGTTTCATAGGCAGCCATAAATCCTTGGGTCTGGATGATCCGGGCCAGAGGCGGAAGCAGGGTAATGTCCGGATAGGAAATCCCTTTTTCCCATTTATTTACTGCCGGGGCGGTGACACCCGGCGGGCAAATCGGCTTCCTTTGGTAGTTTAAGTATAGCAGGTGACAGAAGCGCTGCCAACTGAAGGAAGGTTAAGTTTGGATTAAAAAAATTAACTGTCAGGATATTTTGTCCCCGTTGTGGTTTTCAGGAGCAGAGACATTTTTTATGAACTTGGCCGGCACTCCGCCCACCACCGTCAAAGGGGGCACATCCTTTGTCACAACGGCGCCTGCCGCGACGACTGCCCAATCGCCGATGGTTACACCGGGCAAAATGGCGGCGTTGGAGCCGATCCATACATGCTTGCCGATGGTGATAGGCGCATAGGAATTTCTCCGGTTTTTCTCCGGTTCCAGGGCATGGTTAATGGTGGCAAGCACAACATTGTGGCCGATCATAGTTCCGTTGCCAATGGTGATGCCGCCTTGATCCTGAAAATGGCAGGAGGAATTGATAAATACATCTTTGCCGAAGGTCGTGTTTTTGCCGAAATCTGTGTAGAAGGGCGGAAATAAGCGGAATGTTTCATCTACAGGCTTTCCGATAAGCTGCTCCATGATTTCCCGGATTTCCTCCGGTGTATGGTATTTGGTGTTTAATTCCATTCCAAGCCGGATGGCTTCCTGACAGAGGGAGCCAAACAGGGCCTGCCATTGAGGCTCATTGGCGGCGGGGCCTTCTTCCCCGTGAAATTCTTTTATTATATCGTCTAAAGTCATATTTCAGATCTCCTTTCTATGGTTGTTTCCATTTGTCCTGATTATATATTCCCGGTGCAGAAATGTAAAATATTTAAAATTGATTTTTAGTTATTCTTTACATGAATATCTGACAGGCGTATACTGGCTTTAGGAGGGATTCTTTATGGAATTACGTGTTTTGCGATATTTTTTAGAGGTTGCAAGAGAAGGAAATGTGACTCATGCCGCCCGGCGGCTGCATGTATCCCAGCCAACGCTTTCGCGTCAGATCAAAGAACTGGAAGAAGAACTGGGGAAAAAGCTGTTTACCCGCAGCAATTACAGCGTTAAGCTTACGGAGGAAGGATTGCTCCTGCAAAAGCGGGCTGAGGATATTTTAGAAATGGCAGATAAAACACTGGAGGAATTTAAGTCCCTGGATGAGATCAAAGGCGGGGATATTCATATAGGCTGTGCAGAGTCCAACGGTATTGCTCATTTTATCCGGGTGATCAAGGGATTACATGAAAAATATCCCCGTATCCGCTATCATTTTTACAGCGGCAACGCAGACAGCGTAAATGAGCGGCTGGACCGGGGGATGCTGGACTTTGCCATTGTTATCCAGGAGGTGGATCTGTCCAGGTATAATTATTTAAAAATACCTTCATTAGACCGATGGGGGCTTATTATGCCAAAGAATGCGCCGTTGGCCCGGAAGGCCCATGTTTGCCTGAAGGACTTACTGGATATTCCCCTGATCCTTTCACGGCAGGCAATGAGGGAGGAAATGCCCCGGTGGTTTGGAGAATTTCAGGATAAGCTGAATATTGTGGCAACGTATGATCTGATTTTTAACACATCGGTTATGGTAAGAGAGGGCTTCGGCTATGTCCTGGGCTTTGACGGCCTTATAAATACAGGTCAGGACAGTGATCTTTGCTTTCGTCCCTTAGAACCGGCCCTGGAATCATCCATGTATATTATCTGGAAAAAGTATCAGGTCTTTACCCCTGCGGCTTCGCTGCTGCTGGAAGAATTGAAAAAGAATTTTACTGCTTTGTAACGTTTTATGCGGATATCTGATGATATGGATCGGTCTGTTAGAAAATGCAGATCTGTTTTGTGTGGTTTATACGCGGACAGATCCGGGAAATCCAAAGTTTTTCATGTATTTCCCGGATCATAACTGCAAAGGATCAGGATTTAAGGACTTCTTTAAGCTTCAGCGCCTTTTCAATACTTCCGTCCACCTTTAATTTTCCCAAGGTAAATGCAAGAACAGGATCCTGCTTTCCGTCAGCAATTTTTTCAAGCGTCTTTGCACTACACGTGAAAGCGACATCTCTGTCATAATATTCATACGGTTCGACGAAAAGCTTTCCATCCTTCACTTCTACATAAAAGCTTCCTGCACCATCACCGGTAATATTAAACTGATAAGCAAGATGCTCCCGGATATGGCTCACATCTGCCCCGGCTAAACGCTGTTTTACCTCTGCAAACATTTCCTCAAAAGTCATAAAATTTCCTCCTTTCGGCCAGCTTTTAAAGGCCATGCAGGTATCCCCGAAGGGGACTTCCTCCTTTCGGCCAGCCCTTAAAGGCCATGCAGGCATTTCACCAAATTTCGACCAACGGTCAGTTTCTATAAATGTAAATTACCACATTTTCCATCAGCGGTCAATAGCTATCCGCTGCAGCCAATACTTTTCATTTTCACGTTGTATCAGGCAAAAGAGCTGTGGTATAATGGATATTATATGTGCGTCTTTTGCGCGGCTAACGAAGTGCGCCTGCCTATGAGTAAAAGTACGCATTCGGGCGGAGCTATATGCGCAAAAAGTACGCAATCTAAGGTTAAAATTGTATTCACAGATGTGTTAGAAAGGCGGCGAAAGAGTTGTCAAGTTCCACAAAATATGAAAAGATACTGGATGCCCTGCAAACGCTGCTGGAGAGTAAAGACATTAAGGCGATAACGGTCAGTGAGATCGCTCAGATGGCAGGGATCGGCAAGGGGAGTATTTATTATTATTTTCCATCCAAAGAATCGATTCTTGAGGCGCTGATCGCCCGAACTTATGAGCGGCCGATGGAGATCGCTACCACACTGGCGGATCAAAAGGAAATTTCTCCTTTTACCCGTATGGCCATGATCTTTCAGGCGTGCCGAAATGCGTCTTTGGAATTTTCAAAACGCAGGGACTCGTCTTCAGCAGGGATTTATGAGGGGGCATATATCCACCAGATGTTTTTAAGCCATCTGATCAGCAGGCTGAAGCCGACCCTGGCCCAGATCATCCGTCAGGGGATCGAATTGGGGCAGATCACCTTTGACGATCCGACGGCGCTGGCTGAGATCGTGCTTATTGTTCTGACGGTTAAGCTGGATAATACCATTGTACCGTCCGGACAGCAGGAGATCGAAGCGGTCATCCGGGCTCTGGTAGCCCTGCTGGAAAAGGGGACAGAGAATCCGGTAGGATCTTTAAATTTTCTGATGGCGTTTTAAATGGGGAGGATGAGGTATTTTGGAACAAAATAAAAGATACAGTATTTTTCATTCCACTATTTTCAGGATCATTGTTGTGATCATTATCCTTGTTCTTCCCATTAACATTATGACCATTATTTTCTCTATGATCACCCTGCGGCAAAGTCAGGCAGAGGTTTCCCGGGAAATACAAAATACTTTAAATATGGCCGGAGATACCCTGGCATCTACATTGGAAACAAGTGTGCGCCAGCTTTCCTATCTCAGTGTATCCAGCACGGATTTTTCTGTTGTCGCCTCAAAATCCCAGATGGAGGATAAGCCGGAGCGGTTTTATACCAGCTATGCCAATGTAGGTACTGCGCTGGATAACGTACTCAGCGGGTTCGACCAGCTGGATGTCGTTTATTTCGTTTTTCCTGAAACCGATTACCTGGTCAGCCGGGGCTATCCCGGACTGGTCTACCGGGAGTACAGAAATGTGCTGGAAAGTATGCCGGATCAGGAGGATGAGGAAAATGCATGGCGGTACATGGAGATCGGCGGCTCTGCCGTGCTGGTGAGCCATGATTCCTGGCATGATATGGATTTTGGTGTTGTATTGAATCTGGAGCGTACTTTAAACAAACTGAATCTTCCGGAACTTGAGGAAGGAAATCTGTTTCTTTTTACAAATCGTGAGGAAACCTTATTTACAGAGGAGGGAGAGTCATTTTTCTACCAGGCAGGCATGGATCTGGAGGCTGTGAAAAATTCTTCCAGGTATCATGTTTACCGGTGTCCTCTGGAAAATTTTGATCTTACGCTGATACAGATTGTTGATGATCAGTACAGTACATTTACGATCCCCACCATCCTGCGCGTGATGCAGTATCTGTCTATCATCCTTGCTGTGGCAGTGATCCCGCTGCTTTTATATTATATCAGCCGGATGGTCAACCGTCCTTTGAACCGTCTGATCAAGGCGATTAACCTGATCGAACGGGGGGATCTGGATTACCGTATTCCCGAGAAAAGCAATGGTACGGAGTTTGAACAGATCAACCGGAGTTTTAACGGGATGATGGAGCAGATTAAAAACTTAAAGATCGATGTGTATGAGCAGGAGCTGGAAAAGAAGAATATAAAAATGCAGTATTTAAGCCAGCAGATCCAGCCCCATTTTATTTTAAATGCCCTGAATCTCCTTTACAGCTATGAGCCGGAGGAATATCCGCTGATACAGAAAATGATCCTGTGCATCTCCAAGTATTTCCGCTATATTGTTAAAATGAATGAGGAATTTGTAGAATTATCCCAGGAGATGAACCATATAAAAAATTATTTTGAAATACAAAGGGCACGTTTTAAGCGCGGTGAGATAAGAAAACAAGCAAAAAGCCTTAAATCATCGCGTTTATGGACGGCGGGCAAACAGGTTACAACTGAATAACCGAGCAAAAGGGGCGTTATCAGACCGATAGCGTCCCTTTCTGCATATTGGCATACCGCAGCTTGAAAAGAGTTGCGGTTTTTTTATGCCCGAAAACAGGCGGTAACGTGGAACGTTAGGCGCGAAAAAGCCCTTGCAATACAAGGCTTTTCAGACGCGAATACGGTAAAGGCATACTGCAATACCAAAACCGCCAAAAACGGCTTTCTAATATTCCACGCAAACCGAGAAAGGAAGTGATAAAAAATGGCAGTTTTCCGAGTTGAGAGAAATACGGGCTATACCGTTATGAGCAACCACCACTTGCGCAATAAGGAACTCACCTTAAAGGCAAAAGGCTTGCTTTCGCAAATGCTGTCTTTGCCCGAAGATTGGGATTATACCCTTGCGGGCTTATCTCACATCAACCGGGAGAAGATCGACGCAATCCGCGAAGCGGTCAAAGAACTTGAAAAAGCCGGATATATCGTCCGCAGCCGGGAACGCGACGAGAAAGGACGTTTGCGCGGTGCGGATTATGTCATATACGAGCAGCCGCAGCCCAAAGAGCCGGAAGCAGCTACCAGCAGCGAACAGCCGCCTACATCGGATTTACCTACATTGGAAAATCCAACATTGGATAATCCAACGTTGGAAAAACCTACGTTGGAAAAACCTACGTTGGAAAATCCAACGCAATTAAATAAAGATATATCAAGTAAAGAACAATCAATTACTGATTTATCAAGTACCCATTCCATTCCTTTCCATTCCCTAAATCCCTTGCCTTATGAGCAGGACGAAGCGGCTGCGCCGCCGGAAAGGAAAAGAACGGAAGCGAAAACAAACAGTGCAATAGAGATTTATCGGGAAATCATCAAAGAAAACATCGACTATGACATTCTCATTCAAGACCCCAAAATGGATAAAGACCGTTTGGACGAGATTGTAGAAATCATGCTGGAAACCGTCTGCACAGCCCGAAAGACAATCCGTATCGCCGGGGACGACTACCCCGCCGAACTTGTCAAATCAAAGTTTATGAAGCTGAATAGCAGCCACGTTGAGTTTGTTTTGGACTGCATGAGGGAGAACACAACCAAAATCCGCAACATCAAGCAGTATCTAAAAGCGGTGCTGTTCAACGCACCGAGTACCATTGACAGCTACTATACCGCCCTTGTCAATCACGACTTTTACGGCAGCAAATGAGCATAGCCGCAGTTTACCGGGAAAGGAGTTGATACCTTGCAGGAGGAAGTAACCCAAAAAACGATTGCCCTATCCGTCAACGTGGGAAAAGGCACGGCAAGGCTTACCGAACAGGCGTTGCAGAAAGCAATCAAGAAGTTTTTGGAGCAGAAAAGCAAAGCCCCGCATGGGAAACAGACCATGCGGCAGCTTATGAAGCAAAATGCGGGTGTTTCCAACATCGAGATCACCGACAGCAATATCAAAGCCTTTGA
>DVIT01000065.1 GCA_018711005.1 Candidatus Scybalocola faecigallinarum
AGGGGATAAGATCGCCGGCTACCTTCAGCGGGAAGGGCTGACACCAAAGGCGATCTTGCTGACCCACGGTCATTTCGACCATGTTATGGGCATCCCGCCCCTGAAGGAAAAGTATGACCTGCCTGTGTATATCCACCGTTTGGAGGAAGATGTTTTGGAATCTCCTCAGCTGAATGCCTGTGCCATGATCGGCGCTAATGTAAGCTTAAAAGCGGATCATCTCATTGAGGACGGAGAGGAGCTTTCGATCGCCGGAGCAAGGATCAGGGTGCTGTTTACTCCCGGACATACGAAAGGCGGCGTCAGCTATTACATTGAGGACCTTAATGCTGTGATCTGCGGGGATACGCTGTTTGAAGGTTCTGTGGGCAGGACCGATCTGCCTACAGGGAGCATGGGGACTTTAGTGCGTTCTATCCGGGAAAAGCTTTTTGTCCTGGATGATGAGGTTTCCGTGCTGCCCGGCCATGGGGGTGCGACGACCATTGGCTGGGAGAAAAAGTATAATCCCTTTGTCAGCTGATCGACGGTGATAACTAAACGAGGTAAAATAAATGATAGGACTATTTATGAATCAGTCCAGCTACGAAAATGACATTCGGGCGCTGATGATGGCTTTTTTCCCGGGAGAAAAGATCGTTCTTAACGGGGAGGACACCGATTATCAGGTCCGGGTCATTTTTTTGCCGGACAAAGTAAAAATTTCTCTGGAAGATGGGGAGCAGACCCTTTCCTTTAAGGAAGGAATGTGTGATTTTTCAGATTACAGGGAAGCTAAAAATACATTAAAGCGGATCTTATACGACTGCCTGGCTTCTTATAAGCAGGTCAGCCTGCCCTGGGGAACCCTTACGGGCATCCGGCCCACAAAGATCGCTATGGATCTGATCAACAGGGGATTTTCTCAGGAGGAAATGTACGATTACTTTAAAAGAGAGTATTATCTGTCCGATGAGAAATACAGCCTTTGTACCCGGGTGGCTCAAAATGAATCCCGGATTTTAAAGGATTTAGATTACGGCTCTACATACAGCCTTTATGTGGGGATTCCTTTTTGCCCTACTATATGCGCTTACTGTTCATTTTCGTCCTTCCCTTTATCCGCCTGGAAAAAACGTGTAGACGATTATCTGGAAGCGCTGTTTAAGGAGCTGGATTATCTGGCATCCCTGCCGGATGAAAAGCATCTGCTCACGTTATATATGGGCGGCGGTACGCCTACATCCCTGACAGCGTCCCAGATGGACCGGCTTTTAGACAAGCTTTCATCCATTTATGACTTTTCGTCTATCCGGGAGATCACCATTGAGGCGGGACGGCCGGACAGTATTACTATGGACAAGCTGAAGGTGATCAAGTCCTACGGGATCGACCGTATTTCGATTAACCCTCAGACGATGAAGCAAAAGACTCTGGATCTTATTGGCCGCAGGCACACGGTGGAGCAGGTGAAGGAAGCCTTTGCCATGGCCAGGGATGCGGGATTTGGAAATATTAATATGGATCTTATTGCCGGACTTCCGGAGGAAACCGTAGAGGACATGGAAGAAACACTGCGCCAGATCGCCCTTTTAGGGCCGGACAGTATGACCGTCCATTCTCTGGCCATTAAACGGGCTGCCTATATGAATAAAAACAGGGAAGCCTTTAAGGTTACGTCTCAGGAAGTAGTAAACCGTATGATCAGCGCTTCTTTTGAAAGCGCCCTGAGCATGGGCATGGAGCCTTATTATTTGTACCGCCAGAAAAATATTGCCGGGAATCTGGAAAATGTGGGATATGCCCGCAAAGGCTGTGAGGGGCTTTATAATATCCTGATCATGGAAGAAAAGCAGACCATTGTAGCCGCCGGAGCCGGGGGAGCCACCAAGATCGTTATCCCGGGAGAAAACCGCATTGAGCGGATCGAAAATGTAAAAAATGTGAAGGATTATATTGAGCGCATTGATGAAATGATCGGGCGCAAGCAAAGGTTTGATATTCATGGAAGAAAAAATGACTGAAAATGAATTTGTCCGCACCCGGGCCCTTTTGGGAGACGAAGGCTTTAACCGGGTGGCCGGCGCCTGTGTTGCGGTTTTCGGCGTAGGCGGCGTAGGCTCTTTTGTGGCTGAGGCCCTGGTGCGCAGCGGCGTGGGACATATCCATATTGTAGATAATGACCGGGTTGTTTTAAGTAATATTAACCGTCAGATCCTGGCCCTTCATTCCACCCTGGGACGGCCAAAGGTTCAGGTGATGAAAGAACGGATGCTGGATATTAACCCCAATGTCCGTGTGACTGCCTGGGAGACGTTTGTAGACAAGGACAGTATGGAGCAGTTTCCTTTTGAAGATTTTGATTATATTGTGGATGCCATTGATACGGTCACATCCAAGCTTTTGCTTATTGAAAAGGCAAAGGCCATGGATATTCCGGTGATCAGCTCCATGGGTGTAGGCAATAAGCTGTACCCGGAACGGTTAAAGATCACGGACCTGTCAAAGACCAGTGTATGCCCGTTAGCCAGGGTTATGCGCCGGGAGCTGAAAAAACGGGGAATCCAGCAGGTTAAGGTATTATTTTCCGACGAGATTCCCGTTGCACTGCAGGCAGACCCGGGCAGCGACGCTCATTCTCTGAATAAAAAGCGGGTATCTCCGGGAAGTATCGCCTTTGTGCCCTCAGTGGCTGGGCTGATGATCGCCGGGGAAGTGATCCGGGATCTGTCGAATGGTGTCGATGAATAATGATTGAAAAAAATCAGGATCCATGTATAATAAAAGCATCACAAAACAAAGGTTTTGCGGTGCTTTTATTTTTTGTAATGGTTTGTCTTTTTATGTATTGGTTTTTCTGAATAAACCATTGTCTTTTCTAAGTTTCAGGGCGTCCTTGCTGAGAGGATGGTGATCTTTGCCCTGTGCTGTTAATTATGATCTGAAATTAAGAATTCTTATATTTCCCATGGCGTAACTTTATAAACCTTGCAGTAATAAGGAGAAGATGGATGAATAAAGAAGCAAAAGGAATGGATTACCCCGGATTTATTGATTATATCCAGGAACATGTACGGGAATTTATCTGCTGCAATGAGGACTGGGACGATATTGTGGATATACGAATTGTTCCGGTCATCAGGAACAACGAGACGGTGGTGAACACCATGTGGATCCTGGAGGATGGCCGGCTGCGCTGCCCCCAGATCAACCTGGATGATTTTTTCAGGGATTACTGTATGAGCCTGGATATGGATGGGGTTATGGAAGGTATCCTTGATATTTACAGGCGCAGCAGGTCAGATGACAGCCTTTTGGATCCGGAAGATATGGAGGACTTTTTTAAGATCAGGGACAGGATCGTACTCCGTCTTGTCAGTGGTTCCAGGAACCGGAATACGTTAAAGCTGTGTCCGCACCGGAAGCTTTTTGATATGGCAATCACCTACCGCATACTGGCAGGGAAAAACAGCGGAGGTATATCCACATTATTGGTGACTGACCGTCTGATGCAGCTGTGGGGGCTGGACGAGGCGGCGGTATATGCCCTGGCGCTCACTAATACCCAAAGGATCTTTCCGCCCCGGCTCAAGGACATGGAAACGGTTATGGGTGAGCTGTCCGGAGCCTTTCCTGAGGAAGAAAAGGATGGATTGTTTCCAAAGAGGGGCTTTCACAGGAATATGATGATACTGACCAATGACTGCGGGATCAATGGGGCTTCGGTGATCTGCTATCCCAATCTCTTAAAATCATGTACCAGACGTCTGGGGCCTGATTTTTATATTCTCCCAAGCTCGATCCACGAAGTAATCCTGCTTCCTAAAACAAGTGCTGTCCTGCCCGGGGAGCTGGTACATACGGTGCATTGTGCAAATGCCAATGTTGTCTCACAAGAGGAAATTTTGTCGGATTGTGTCTATTATTTTTCGTCAAAAACGGGAAAAATACAAAAATATACTGGACAAATATGAAATAAACTGCTACTATCGTAGTGATGTTGTGTATCGCCCGGCAGGCAAAGGCCAGCCGGGCAAAAATGTTAAAGGCACACAAAACGACATTTCAGGAGCTTTGATCATGGACATAGTGATAAAGATTTCAGCGGTCTGGCTGCTGATAGTAAATCTGTATGGTTTTATTTTATGCCGGATTGATAAAAAGCGGGCGGTAAAGCATTTGTGGCGGATCCCGGAAAAGCGGTTTTTTATCACTGCGTTTTTGGGCGGAGGCCCCGGTGTGCTGGCCGGTATGTATACATTCCGGCATAAGACAAAGCATGTACGGTTTACGGCAGGTATTCCCGCGATCAGCATTGTGGAATATGTGCTGATCTTTTTACTATTATGGAAAGTATGGAGGTAGGAGTTATGTATTCATTTGATGAAGTCAAAAGTGCAGACCCGGCAGTGGCCGAGGCGATCCAGTTGGAGATCGGCAGACAAAACGGGAACATTGAGCTGATTGCATCTGAAAATTTTGTCAGCAAAGCGGTCATGGCGGCTATGGGCAGCCCTCTCACCAACAAATATGCCGAAGGCTATCCGGGCAAGCGCTATTATGGCGGATGCCAGTATGTGGATATTGTAGAAAACCTGGCTATTGAAAGGGCTAAGGAGCTTTTTGGCGCAGAGTATGTGAATGTACAGCCTCATTCCGGCGCTCAGGCCAATATGGCTGTTTTCCAGGCTGTGTTAAAGCCCGGGGATACTTTTATGGGCATGAATCTGGATCACGGCGGACATCTGACCCACGGAAGCCCGGCAAATTACTCCGGTAAGGTTTTCCATTGCGTGCCTTATGGTGTGAATGATAAAGGCTTTATTGATTATGATGAAGTGCGCCGGATCGCACTTGAGGCAAAGCCTAAGCTGATCATTGCCGGCGCCAGCGCTTACTGCCGTACGATTGATTTTAAGCGGTTCAGAGAGATCGCAGATGAAGTGGGAGCATATTTGATGGTTGATATGGCCCATATCGCAGGCCTTGTTGCAGCAGGGCTCCATCCAAGCCCGATCCCCTATGCGCATTTTACAACGACGACGACCCACAAAACATTAAGAGGCCCCAGAGGCGGCATGATCCTTTCCACGGAAGAATTTGCCAAAAAGTTAAATTCTGCAGTATTCCCGGGGACACAGGGCGGCCCTCTCATGCATGTGATCGCAGCCAAGGCGGTGGCATTTAAAGAGGCTCTTTCCGATGATTTTAAGGTTTATCAGCAACAGATCGTGGATAATGCCAAAGCATTATGCAGCGGCCTGCAAAAGAGAGGACTGAATATTGTATCCGGCGGTACGGATAATCACCTGATGCTGGTAGATCTGCAGAATCTTGGCCTGACCGGAAAGCAGGCGGAAAAGATGCTGGATGAGGTACACATTACCTGCAATAAAAATACCATTCCCAATGATCCTCAGTCGCCTTTTGTGACAAGCGGTATCCGCCTTGGCACACCTGCGGCAACGACCCGGGGAATGAATACAGAAGATATGGATCAGATTGCTCAGGCTATTGCAGTGACACTGAAGGATTTTGAAAACGGTAAAGATGAGGCCATGGCTATTGTAAAGGCTCTGACCGATAAATATCCGTTATATTAACAAGCATGCATCCGAAAGCCGGTGTAGTGCCGCTTTCGGATGCATATACTTTATGGCTCGAAGTGCTCAAAAATGATGGTATGGCCCAATTTTTTCAGAATCTTTCTGTCTTGTTCATTAGATACAGTCCAAAGGACGGTCATAGCCTTAAAAAGCTTATGGTTCAGGAAAAACCCCAGATTTTTTATATCCTGAAAGTTATAGGCGATAAAGTCCGGCCGCGCGGCTGCGTTGGTCACCAGATGGGACAGGATCAGCGGCCCCGCCTGCCAGCTGCTGGGCGTTCTGCTGAAATTGCAGGAAAGCTGTCCCCGGATCACATTTTTTCTGTTTTTCCGGTACCATACTATGGCCAGCGGATGGAAGGATTCGATGCAGTAGGGCCCTTTATACCGGGACAGCATCTGATCAGCAGCAGCGCAAAGTTCATTATAATTGCCTTTGTCCACTTTAAGTTCTATGATCAGCGGAACCCGGCCGCTGACAAGCTGAAGAACATCTTCAAAAAGAGGGATCGTTTCCCGGGTGCCGATCAGACGGACGTCTTTTAATTCCTCCCATGTCATTTCACAAATATCCCGTTTTATATGGCACATACGCCACAGATTGTTGTCATGAAAGACAACCAGGCGACGGTCTTTGGTTAAGTGGATGTCCAGCTCGATGCCGTAATTTTTGCTGACAGCTTTTTCAAAGGCGGCCATGGAATTTTCAGGGATACCCCAGGCATTGTCATGCAGTCCCCGGTGGGCATAATCATATTGTTTTAAAAGCTCCATACGGCGGGATTTCCTGCGGCTTGGAGCGATCGCGTAAAGATAAGCGGCAGATATGCCGGCCAGACCTCCCAGTAAAACTTTTGATACATTTTTCATGTGTGGTGTCCATTTCCTTTCTGTAAAAGCATTTGATGCCATGTACGTTTTTGCGGCACAAGGTGCAAAGTCCGCGGCATCATGGGTTAAAATCGTTTTTGACCTTAACATTTCTGACAATAGTTTAGCATTGTTTTTAAAAATTGTCTATTGGTTTGAATGGATCAGAAAGGGGATACTGTGGCAGAGGGAGATGATATTAAAAAACAATGGTTTGACTGGTTTGAAGAAAAATACGGCAGACGTATCCGCCGGACCATACAGGGGCGTGTGAAAAATCCGGTATGGTCGGATGATATTATACAGGAAGTATACTGCCGGGTATGGATGTACTGTGACCGTATGCGCACTTTGGAAAAGAAAGCCCTGGAGGTTTATTTAAAGGATATTCTGCGGACAGCCGTTGCAGACTATTTTGCGGACCGGAACAGCAGATTAATATTAAAGTCGGATATTACGCCTCTGCAGACCAGGGATCTTTCCAAAGAATATTACTCATTGGAAAGTCATATAATATTTCAGGACTACTTAAAGCTTCTTGGGGAGATGTCAGAAAAGTACAGGAACATCCTGATCCTGCGTATTCTTTATAATATGAGCTACAAAGATATAGGAGAAATTTTAGGAGTGAGGGAGACGACAGCCCGGAAACGTTATGAGCGGGGAATAAAAAAACTATCCGGAAGGGCGCAGGAAATATTTCCTACTTGAAATTTTCTAACATATCATATATAATGAATCCAGACAAAGAAATATATTCCTGGGATGTTCGATAACCCTGCAATTTTGAACCTACATTTATTTTGACGGGAAATTTGATATCGGGAAATATGTCAGGCCTCCGATTATGCAGTGGAAGACAGAAAAACCGACGAGATTACCCACCTGGCGTTTAGGCTAGGCGTCAAAATAGCGGGGAACGGCACCCTGGGGCCCTACATAAGAAAAAAAGAGACGCAGCGAGAGCCAGCGTCTCTTTTGTTATGAGCACTTAACGAAGCCAAGCCGTCAGGCGCGGGCTGAGTTTAGTGCGAATACACATCGCGAACCTTAGTGAGACGGGCGAAAGGCCGTCGAGCTTAGTTGAGCGATGTTACCCCTGCAGCGGCTGCGTCAGCGAGCGGGCATGGCTTAACGAAGCCAAGCCGCCAGGCGCGGGCTGAGTTTAGTGCGAATACACATCGCGAACCTTGGCGTAGACTGTCAGACATATTTTGACGTTGGAAAGGATTTTATGAAAAAACAGTTTTGGGTGATTTTTGGATTAGCCGGGATTTTTCTTGCCACGGTTCTCATGCTTTTTCTTTTTGACCTGTGGAATGACCGGACCCGGTGGGTCAGCAGAGGGCTGGCGGCCAAAATGACAGTGTTTGCCCGCATGGGCGGGGAGGCCGCTGTACAGGCCGGAGAAAGGCCGGAGGATGAGCCATGGTATGCCTTTTACATAGAGGAAGCAAAAAACAGCTGCGGCATGTATGGGGAAAAGAAAAATTATGATGCTATGGACAGCCTGACGTATGGCGAGGTTAAAAGCATTGCAGCTGCTTTTCAAATAGAATACGAAACCAGCATTCCGGATGATGAGAGTATTCCTGCCGGTGAATGGTTTGAGGTGTATGACCGCATCCTTGGGGAAAACAGCCAGGTACAGCAGCAGGAGCTTGTGATCCTTGGGACATCTTCCAATGTGGAGGGACTTTCCATGTGGCAGTGTGTCACCGACCAGGGGATTTTTGATTTTTCAGGCTTGTCGCTGGACGGCTATATGGATGCTCTTGTATGTGCTTATACATGCAGCGGTCAGCTGATCGCTGTTCGGGAACAAAAGAATGAGCCAGCCAGTCTGGAAAATATATGGATCCAGGAAGGAGAGGGCAGATCTGTTACTGTGAATATTTTCGGATACAGCAGGACTTTTATCCTGGACAGCCGTTTGGAAGTGCCTGCAGGGCAGGTTATTGCCGATCTTGTGCTGAAAAAGCAAAAGATCAGCCAGGTGACCTTAAAAACAACGGTGATCAAAGGCGAAATTTTGTCCATTGGGGAAGATTTTGTGGAAATTAAAAATTACGGCAAAGTGAAAATGGCGGACCCTTTCCGGGTTCTTCAGATTACGGGAGAGCCTGAGGAATTGTCAATGGATGCTTTGCAGGTGGGAAATAAATATACAGAGTTTGTTGTGGACGGTGATCTTATATGCGCGGCGCTGATCCGCGCAGAGGCAGATGCCAGCACTATCCGGGTGCTTTTAAGCTGTGATGGATTTACCGGGTATGCCCATGATCAGGTATGTCTGACCAGCAGCGTACCTTTTTGGAGCGCCTGCCAGGATGTGCGGACAGATTATGATGCCGGACAAACACTGACCATTGACCGACAGCTGCTGCCGGAGGGCCAGACGATGGTCATTCAGACTGCGGCCACTTCCGGGACGATCCAGGTGCTGTCTCTGAACCGGGGACAGGGACATCCTGCTTATCGGGGGCTGATAGAAATTACCAATACCGGGGACGGCATGATCCTTGTTAATGAATTGCTTTTGGAAGAATATCTGTATGGGGTTGTTCCCAGCGAAATGCCGGCCTCTTATGAAATGGAAGCTCTGAAAGTTCAGGCTGTTTGTGCCAGAAGCTTTGCCGCTGCGGCGATCAATGCGCCACGTTTTTCCCTGTGGAACGCCCATGTGGATGACAGCACGGCTACGCAGGTTTATAACAATGCAGGAGAGGATGCCCGGGCCATCCGGGCAGTGGATGATACTGCCGGACAGATCCTTTTATGGCAGGATACACCGGTGCAGGCCTATTTTTATTCCACATCCTGCGGCAGCAGCTCCAGTCCCGGGGAGGTCTGGCTGTCGGGAGAAAGTCCGGAATATATGGAAGGCCGGCTTCAGATCATCGGGGAAAGCACAAGAGATCTGTCCTCAGAAGATGCTTTTCGATCATTTATTGATGAATATGACAGTAAAGATTATTTTGAAAAAGATGTTTCCTGGTTTCGTTGGCAGGTGACTATGGATTTTTCACATATCCGCACCGCTGTAGACAAAAGTCTGCTGACTCGTATACGTGCGGTGCCATCCCAGATCACTGTGAAAGACGACCAGGGGAATTTTGTTGAAAAGGCAATTTCCACTGTGGGAGATATACGCAGTATTTCTGTGGATGAACGGGCAAAAAGCGGTGTTTTGCAGTCTGTGATCATCGAAGGCACAGAGGCTGTTATAAAAGTCCGGGGAGAATACAATATCCGCCTGTTGCTGGCGCCGTTAAATGACCCGGTGGTCTGCCATGACGGTACAGATGCAGGGACCATGAACCTGCTGCCCAGCGGATACTTTTATATCAGCGCCCAGGACGGGCAAAGCTGTACCTTAAAAGGCGGAGGCTACGGCCATGGAGCCGGCATGAGCCAAAACGGCGTCCAAGCGCTGGCCTGCCGGGGGTATTCGTGGGAAGAAATACTGGAGCATTATTTTTCAGGAACAGCATTGGGAGCGATAGGGCTGACGCACTAAGTGATTCGTGCGTCAGCTCCATGAAAAATGCAGGGATTAATAGCGCAGATCGTAATGATCCCGGTCCAATGGAAAACACAAAACATTCAGCTCTGCTCCGAAGAAGAAAATATTCATACAAAAATAAAGCCAGAGCATAGTGATGATAATGCTGGTCAGGCTGCCGTACATGTAAGATAGCCCGGAGGAAAAGTCCACATAGATGGAAAAAATGTAGGAGCTGATCATCCAGCCAAGGGCAGCAAAAACAGCCCCTGGAAGCTGATGCATAAGCCTGCCTTTCCGGTTAGGGAGCACCTTGTAAAAAATAAGGAACAGCGCAGTAAGTATGGCCATAGAGGATATGGTACGGATACTGATCAGGAAGGCGGCTACATGATTTAAAAAAGGCACCTTTTCACAGATCCACAGATAGATCCGGTTGCCGAAAACAAGAAAGCCAAGTGTAAAGATAATCATAACGGCAAGCAAAAGCGTATAAAATGTGGAAATGACCCGCAGGAGAATATAGTTTCGGCTTTCTTTAATGCCGTAAACAGAGTTAAGCCCTCTGGTCAGCGCCAGGATGCCTTTTCCTGATGTCCATAAAAGAGTAATGATGGTGATGGACAGTACGGTTCCTGATGTTTTTGTTTTGATTTCGTTAATGATCGCTGTGATAAAATTTCCGGCGTCCGTTGGAAAAAAATCATTGATATTAGTGATGAGTGTTTCTATTTTGATCGGCACATAGTTGAGCAGGATCAGCAGGAGCATTAAAAACGGAACTGCGGACAAAATGATAAAAAAGGCGGACTGGGCGGCATAAGCGGACACATGGTCATCCTTGATTTTATTCATGATGTCTTTGATCCAGCTGATGACATTAAGCATAAAAATCCCTCCCGCTAATATACGCATATAACGTTTTGAGTTTCCGTCAGATAAAGCCGGGAAATGCCCGGATCGATACAGTATATGGATTTATTCGCCGGCATATACATTTTTATGACCTTATCTGCGGCAAAAACTCCCTCTATTTTATATATTATCATGAAAGACTTTAAATTTACACGTTTTTTACGTTATTTTTTCTAAAATCTGATAGAAGGCAGGCATACAAGCTGATACAATACATTAATCGTGAAGGTATTGTCGGCAGTTTGGATGCTGGAAGCAGCCGCTGCATTTGATTTTGGAGGAACTGTATATTTTATGTTGGAGCTGGAAAATCTTAAAAAGTCATTTGACAATAAACTTGTATTAAATAATATAAATCTTAAGATACGGAATCGGGAGATCGTATCGGTTTTTGGCCCGCCGGGAAGCGGAAAATCCACCCTTTTAAATCTGATACAGGGGCTGATTACAGGGGACTGCGGCCGGATCCTTTTAGACGGCAAAGATATTATGAGCGTCGCCCAGGAAGAACGGCAGGTGAACATTGTTTTCAGGGATTTTGACTTTGTGTGGGATTGGAGCGTATATAAAAATATCACATATCCTTTAAAGGAAAGGCCTGTATCCACCATGTCAGAGGTTAATTCCCTGATCCAGTTTATGGGATTGGACAGCCTGCTGACACAAAAGCTTATTCAGATTTCCGGGGAGGACCGCCTTAAGGTGGCTTTAGTCAAGACAATGACCATGCGGCCCAAGGCGCTGCTTTTAGATGAACCATTCCGTTTTCTCACCCGCAGCGGCAGCGATTCTGTGCGCCAGTGCATCCGGGATATTCTCCGTTACTATAATATATGCGCCCTGGTGACAGGTTCCAGGTATGAAGATGTATGTTCATTTTCAGACCGGGTATTTTGCCTGAAGGAGGGGATCTTAACGCCGTTTCAGGAATTAAATGACCGTTCGCACACTGCCCGCAGGCATTTGTTTGTCAAGCGGCATTCAAAAAATCCCCGTCCGCCTATTGACAGTGAAAAAAAATCTGTTAGAATAAATATGTGACGAGAGCGCCAGGCGCTTACATGGATAAAAGCTAAGATCGTGTATAAAGTATATATTTTCTTACAGAGAGAAGGAGTCACCGGCTGGAAGCTCCTTTAAGTTCAGATATATACCCCATTTTCCCACGGGAGCTGCATTTTTGAAGCTGCATGCTATGAATGTATGCAGTGGGTAGGAGATGACGTTAGTGTACGTTACACACAAATGAGTGCTTTTTAGACAAAGCCGGATCGTGCCTGTAAAGGAGGACCGGGGAAAGTCTATAAAGAATCAGGGTGGTACCACGGAATTATTTCGTCCCTTATTGTTTCAATAAGGGACGTTTTTTTTATAAAGAAAGGAAGATAGATCATGCAGGAAAAGTTAAAGCAGATTCGCGAAGACGCTATTGCTAAGATCAATGAAGCCAAAGAACTGGATAAGCTGAATGATATTCGGGTGGCTTTTTTAGGAAAAAAAGGCGAATTGACAGCCATTATGAAGTCAATGAAGGATTTAAGCCCTGAACAGCGTCCCGCATTTGGTCAGATGGTGAATCAGACCCGTACAGAGATTGAAAATGCTCTTGACGCCATGAAAACATCTCTGGCCCGCAAGGCCAGAGCGCTTCAGTTAAAGTCCGAGGTTATTGATGTGACTTTGCCAGCAAAAAAGAATAATGTCGGCCACCGCCATCCCAACAGCATTGCCCTTGAAGAAATGGAACGTATTTTCGTAGGCCTGGGCTATGAGGTTGTGGAAGGTCCTGAAGTAGAGAAGGATTACTATAACTTTGAAGCTTTAAATATTCCAAAGGATCATCCGGCAAGAGATGAGCAGGATACATTTTATATTAATGCAAACATGCTTTTGAGAAGCCAGACATCCGGAGCGCAGATCCACACTATGGAAAACGGCACACTGCCTATTAAGGTCATTTCCCCGGGCCGGGTGTACCGTGCCGATGAAGTGGATGCAACCCATTCCCCATGCTTCCATCAGGTGGAAGGTCTTGTTGTGGGGAAAAACATTACATTTGCAGACCTTAAAGGAACTTTGGCAGAGTTTGCAAGGGAAATGTTCGGCACACAGACAAAGGTTAAGTTCCGTCCCCATCATTTCCCATTTACAGAGCCCAGCGCCGAGATGGATGTGACCTGCTTTAAGTGCGGCGGAAAGGGCTGCCGTATGTGCAAAGGCTCTGGCTGGATCGAAATTTTAGGCTGCGGTATGGTTCATCCCCATGTGCTTGAAATGAGCGGCATTGATCCGGAAGAATATTCCGGCTTCGCTTTCGGCGTCGGTCTTGAGCGTATTGCCCTTCTGAAGTATGAAATCGATGATATGCGCCTGATGTATGAAAACGATATTCGTTTCCTGAAACAGTTCTAAGAAAGGAAGAAATGCTATGAATACACCTTTATCATGGATCAAAGCCTATGTGCCGGAGCTTGATGTTACGGCCCAGGAGTACACGGATGCAATGACCTTATCCGGTTCCAAAGTTGAGGGCTATGTGGAATTAAATAAAAATCTGGAAAATATTGTCGTAGGCCAGATCGTAAAGATCGAGCCTCATCCCAATGCAGATAAGCTGATCATCTGCCAGGTGAACATTGGCAGGGACGAGCTTCTTCAGATCGTTACCGGTGCGCCTAATGTGAGCGAAGGCGATCTTGTTCCTGTGGTATTAGTTGGAGGAAAAGTTGCCGGCGGCCATGACGGCGGCCCAATGCCTGAGGAAGGTATTAAGATCAAAAAGGGCAAGCTGCGGGGCGTAGAAAGTTTTGGTATGATGTGTTCTATCGAAGAACTGGGTTCCAGCCGTGAAATGTATCCGGAAGCTCCGGAAAACGGTATTTATATTTTTAAAGACGGCGAGGTTAAACCGGGAGATGACGCCGTTAAGGCGCTGAACCTGGACGATGTGGTCATTGAATACGAGATCACATCCAACCGTGTGGACTGCTTCGGTATTTTAGGCATTGCCAGAGAAGCCGCAGCAACCTTTAAAAAGCCTTTCGTTCCGCCGGTAGTGGAAGTTAAGGAAAATGACGAAGATGTTAATGATTATATTAAAGTCCGGGTGGAAGATCCCCAGCTTTGCCCAAGATATTTGGCAAGAGTGGTAAAAAATATTAAGATCGGCCCTTCACCTAAGTGGATGCAGCGCCGTCTGGCTTCCCAGGGTATCCGTCCTATTAATAACATTGTAGATATTACCAACTACATTATGGAAGAATACGGACAGCCCATGCATGCTTATGATCTGGATACCATCCAGGGCCATGAGATCATCGTGCGCCGCGCCCAGGACGGGGATGAGTTTGTAACCTTAGACGGACAGACGAGAAATCTGGATCACAATACATTAATGATCTGCGACGCAAAAGAGCCTATCGGCATTGCCGGTATTATGGGCGGACAAAATTCCATGATCACAGATCATGTACAGACCATGGTATTTGAGGCTGCCTGCTTTGACGGGACAAATATCCGTCTTTCCGGCCGCCGTATGGGTATGCATACAGACGCCCAGGGCAAGTTTGAAAAAGGCCTGGATCCTAACAATGCCAAAGAAGCCATTGACCGCGCCTGCCAGCTGATCGTTGAACTGGGCGCCGGAGAGGTTGTTGGAGGCTCTGTAGATATTTATTCCAAGGTTAAAGAACCCCGCAAGATCAAATTTGACTATGAAAGAGTGAACCAGCTTTTAGGTACGGATTTAAGCCTTGACCAGATGCTTGAGTATTTTAAGCCATTGGAGCTGACCTATGATCCGGAAACAAAAGAGGTCACTGTGCCTACATTCCGTCAGGACCTTGTAGGACTGGCAGATCTGGCAGAGGAAGTTGCAAGATTTTATGGCTATGATAACATTCCTGTGACCCTTCCCAGCGATGAGGCCACCAGCGGCAAGCTTTCCTTTAAATTAAGAGTAGAGGATATGGCCAGAGAAACCGCAGAGTTCTGCGGATTTTCCGAAGCCATGACGTTCTCCTTTGAAAGCCCCAAGGTATTTGATAAATTACTGATGCCCGAGGATGCTCCGGAACGCCAGGCCATTACTATTTCCAATCCGTTAGGCCTGGATTTCAGCATTATGCGTACTATGCCTTTAAATGGTATCCTTACATCTCTGGCGATCAACTATAACCGCCGGAACAAAGAGGCAAAGCTTTATGAGCTGGCAACGATTTATATTCCAAAAGAGCTGCCGCTGACAGATTATCCGGATGAACGCCGCCAGATGGTTTACGCGATGTACGGCGACGGAGATTTCTTCACCTTAAAGGGTGCAGTGGAAGAATTTTTAGAGCGTGCCGGCATGAAAGATATTAAGACCTATGATCCTGCGTCAGGAAAGCCATTCCTTCATCCGGGACGTCAGGCCAACATTATTTATGACAATGATGTGATCGGTTATCTGGGTGAGGTGCATCCGGATGTGTGCGACAATTATGATCTGAACACCAGAGCCTATGTGGCTGTCCTGGACATGCCTAAGGTTGTGGAAAAAGCCACATTTGACCGTAAGTATGAAGGCATTGCAAAATATCCTTCTGTGACCAGAGATATTAGTATGGTTCTGAAAAAAGAAATTTTCGTAGGCCAGATCGAAGAAGTGATCCGCAGCTGCGGCGGAAATATCCTTGAAAGCTTCCATCTGTTTGATGTTTACGAAGGCGCTCAGATTAAGCCGGGCTATAAGTCTGTGGCTTATTCCATCACCTTCCGTGCAAAAGACCGGACCCTTGAGGATAAGGATGTGAATGCCGTGATGGATAAGATCCTTTCCCAGCTGGAAGCTATGGGCATTGAACTGAGAAAATAAGCCATGAAAAAGCATATACGGCCGGCCCAGGAGGAAATGCATGGCAACATATATACCATTATTTTTATGATCGTGTGGTACGGTATAATATTCAGGACGGTCATCGTTAACGGCTTCCAGGCCAATCTGCTGATCTTTCTGGTGGGCGGCCTGCTTCCTTTGCTGGCTGTTGCCAGAGAGACGCAAAGGGCTTTATTTTACCGCAGGGAGCATCAGCGGGCAATCCAGGGCGGCAGGATGCAAAGGGGAAAGATCACCGGCTATAGCCGCAAAGCGGTGGCTTCTGAAGGAAAGAACGGACGGTCAAGGTACCGTACCTACTATTTCCTTCAGGTGGAGATCTATAATTCGGACAATGGCGCTGTCAGCCAGTTTCTGAGCCAGGCATATTCAAAGCCGATCCACAAATATCTGGGCGGCAGCAGCGTTACGGTCTATACCGACGAAAGCGGCTGGCACCGATATCTGGATGATTTTCAGTGGAAGGAGCGGCGCAGTGATCCGGACATTTTTAATTCGCCAAGAGAATGGGATGGATCCGGCGGCCTGAACACGGCCATCCGGGTTATTGCTGTTGTGGTGCTGATCCTCATGTTTTTGTTTATGGTATTGGAGTTATAATAAAACCAGGGCCAGACGGGACAAATAAACGTCCTGTCTGGCCCTGGCCTGTTTTTTATACAATTTTTTAAACCTTACCGGATAAACATGGCGTCTCCAAAGCTGAAGAAGCGATATTTTTCCTCCACGGCAATGTGGTAGGCGTTTAAGATCTTTTCTTTGGATGCCAGGGCGGAAACAAGCATGAGCAGGGTGGATTCCGGCAGATGGAAGTTGGTGATCAGGGCGTCAATACATTTAAAGGTGTAGCCGGGATAAATAAAGATCTGGGTCCATCCGCTGCACGGGCGCACATGACCATTTTCATCGGCAACTGTTTCCAGTGTGCGGGTGCTGGTGGTGCCTACGGCAATCACCCGTCCGCCGTTGTCTTTGGTTTCATTAATGATCCTGGCAGCATCCTCGTCCACCATGTAAAATTCCGAGTGCATGTGATGCTGGGTCACATCATCCACCTTTACCGGACGGAAGGTGCCAAGGCCTACATGGAGGGTAATATTGGCGATCTTAATGCCTTTTTCTTCAATGGCAGCCAAAAGTTCCTTTGTAAAATGCAGTCCGGCCGTCGGGGCAGCAGCAGAACCGTCGTACTTGGCATAAACGGTCTGGTAGCGGCTTTTATCTTCCAGCTTGTGGGTAATGTAGGGGGGCAGAGGCATTTCCCCAAGCTGATCTAAAATTTCTTCAAAAATACCGTCATAAGTAAAACGGATGCGCCGGTTGCCTTCGTCTACAATATCCAGCACCTCTGCCTTTAAAAGACCGTCGCCAAAGGAAATCCTGGCCCCCGGACGCAGTTTCTTCCCGGGCTTTACAAGGGTTTCCCATACATCATTTTCCATACGCTTTAAAAGCAGCACTTCCACATGGGCGCCGGTATCTTCCTTAACCCCGTAGAGCCTGGCAGGGATAACCTTTGTATTGTTAATGACAAGACAGTCTCCGGGATTTAAAAAATCAATGATTTCTTTAAAAATGTGGTGAGAAACCTCACCGGTTTCTTTATCCAGGACCATGAGCCGGGAGCCGGACCGATCCTTAAGAGGATCCTGTGCAATCAGCTCTTTAGGCAGATCAAAATAAAAATCCGAAGTTTTCAAAATGGATCTTCCTCTCTGTAAAAATCAATAACACTAATTCTAACATGAGTCTGCAGTTTTCGCAAGACAAGAGATGTATCTGCGATTGGGGGAAGGACGGAATGTTTGGCAGCATTAGCCGGAAGAACCTTCCGTACTGGACAGAGAGCTGCCGTTTCATAATTCATGTGGATTTTGAGTTTCTTTTGAAAATGTCTTGACAATTCGCTGTATATTGCTATATAATCAGTTTAAAATTCAATATGATAAACCGTTGAAGCGGAGATCAAAGCATTAATGCGCCCACAGAGAGTCCGGGGGGCTGAGAGCCGGATGGAAATGCAAAATGCCAAATGGACCGCTGAGGGCGCAGTGAACAGGAATCTGCTGATTCCCCATTATTCTGTGACGTAAAGGCATACGTTAGTTGCCGGAGATATGTTAGTATCTTGCAAAGTGTACGAAGCCATTCGTAAATCAAGGTGGCACCGCGGAAGAAATGTATATTTGTAATCTACATCCGTCCTTGACATAAGTTTATTTCTTATGTCAGGGGCGGATTTTTGCTGTGAGCACTTAACGAAGTCAAGCCGCAGGCATGGGCTTAAGTTTAGTGGGAACGCACATCGTGACCCTTAGACAACAGATAGGAGGTAAAAATGAAACCGGCTTTAGATGAAGTTAAAAAAATGGCACAAAACAGAGAATACCGGCGTATTCCCGTTTACCGGGAGCTGCTTTGCGACCGGTTCACCCCCATTGAAGTTATGCGAACCCTTCGGGCAGCCAGCAGGCACTGTTATTTGCTGGAAAGTGCAGATAGCCACCAGAAATGGGGCAGATACACATTTTTAGGATTCGATCCGCTGATGGAACTGACTTGTACCAATAGTATATTAAGGATCCGTACAGGTACTGAGGATGATCCCCATTCTGAAACACAATACTTCCAGACAAAACATCCGGGAACGGCGATCCGCCAGATTTTAAATGCCTATAAAACACCCCATATGGATGAACTGCCTACATTTACCGGAGGCCTTGTCGGGTACTTTTCCTATGAGTATATCCAGTACGGAGAACCGTCTCTGAAAAATCTGTTTCAGGAGGAAGACGATTTTTGCGATGTGGATCTGATGCTTTTTGATAAAGTCATTGCCTTTGATCATTACAGGCAGCAGCTTATCCTTATTGCCGGCGTAGATACAGATCATGTGGAAGCTTCCTATGCCCGGGCGGAGGAGGCTTTGGATGCGATGGAGCAGCTTCTGGGCAGCGGAGTTAAGGCTCATTTTAAGCCGTTGCATATGGAGGGCAATTTGGAAAATGTATTTTCAAAGGAAGATTATTGCAGCATGGTTGAAAAGGCTAAAAACTATATTCACGAAGGGGATATTTTTCAGGTAGTGTTATCGAATCCTATGGAAGTTAAGGCTACCGGCAGCTTGTTTGATGCTTACAGAGTGCTGCGCACGACCAATCCGTCGCCGTATATGTTTTACTTTTCAAGCGATCAGATTGAAATTGCCGGGGCGTCTCCGGAAACACTGGTAAAACTGGACCGGGGTGTGCTGCATACGTTTCCTTTAGCCGGAACCCGTCCCAGAGGGAAAAATGAAACAGAAGATGCGATCCTTGAAAAAGAATTGCTGTCTGATGAAAAGGAACGGGCAGAACATAATATGTTAGTGGATCTGGGGCGAAATGATCTTGGAAAGATCAGCCGCCTTGGAAGCGTTAAAGTAGAAAAATATATGCAGATCCAGCGGTTTTCTCATGTTATGCATATAGGAACTACCGTATCTGGTCAGATTGCGCCAAAAAAGGACGGAGTGGATGCCATAGATGCTATTCTTCCGGCAGGAACCCTGTCCGGAGCGCCAAAAATCAGGGCATGCCAGATCATCCGGGAGCTGGAAGGACGCCGGAGGGGTGTATATGGAGGCGCTATCGGATATCTGGATTTTACAGGCAATCTGGATACATGTATATCAATCCGGCTGGCTTATAAGAAAAACGGAAAGGTCTGTGTTCAGTCCGGCGCCGGGATCGTGGCTGACAGTGTGCCTGAAAATGAATATATGGAATGCCGGAATAAGGCGCAGGCAGTGATCGGGGCGCTGACAGCCGCCCAGGGAGGGATTCGATGATTTTATTAATTGATAATTATGACAGCTTTGTTTTTAATCTTTACCAGCTTGTGGGAAGTCTTTATGAGCCCGTGAAAATACTGCGCAATGATGCCATGAAACCTGAAGCTATGGCAAGCCTAAAGCCCCGGGCGCTGATCATTTCTCCGGGGCCGGGCCATCCAAAGGATGCAGGATACACCGTAGATACGATCCGGTATTTTTCCGGAAAGATCCCTATTTTAGGCGTATGCCTGGGACATCAGGCTATTTGTCAGGCTTTCGGAGGGCATGTATCATATGCAAAAGAGCTGATGCATGGAAAAAAATCAGATATTTATATTGACCGGGCGTGCCCGCTGTTCCAAGGACTGGACGAAACAGTTTCCGTAGCCCGGTATCATTCTCTGTGTGCAGTTCGGGAAAATCTGCCGGATTGCCTGAAGGTGATTGCCTGGACAAAAGACCAGGAGATTATGGGAATTGTCCATAAGGAACTGCCTGTGTACGGCGTTCAGTTTCATCCGGAATCTGTTATGACAAAGGACGGGGCGGTCATGATCAAAAATTTCTTAAAGCTTGCAGGCTTACAGCATTTCGCGGAACAATGACATTGTTTTCAGACAGGAGGTTTTCAGATGATCAAAGATGCGATTATTAAATTATGCCAAAAAAAGGACTTAACATTTCAGGAAGCACAGACCGTCATGGATGAGATTATGGAAGGCCGAGCAACGGATGTACAAATGTCAGCGTATTTAACAGCACTTTCCATGAAAGGCGAGACTATTGACGAAATTACGGCATCTGCCGCCGGTATGCGTGCCCATTGCATTAAGCTCCTTCATGATATGGATGTGCTGGAAATTGTGGGAACCGGGGGAGATGGGGCCAATTCCTTTAATATTTCAACAACCAGCGCTCTTGTTATTGCAGCAGCTGGAGTGCCTGTGGCAAAGCATGGGAATCGCGCTGCATCATCAAAATCCGGCGCAGCAGATGTACTGGAAGCATTAGGGGTTAAAATTACTCTGCCGCCGGAACACAGCGCTCAATTACTTAAAAAGATAAATATTTGTTTCCTGTTTGCTCAAAATTATCATATCGCTATGAAATATGTAGCGCCTATACGTAAAGAGCTGGGCATCCGTACAGTTTTTAATATTTTAGGCCCTCTGTCCAATCCTGCAGGAGCCAATATGGAGCTGATGGGCGTTTATGAAGAAGGCCTGGTAGAACCGTTGGCCCAGGTCATGGCTAAGCTTGGTGTTGTCCGGGGTATGGTCGTTTACGGCCAGGACAAGCTGGATGAAATTTCCATGAGCGCACCTACATCGGTGTGCGAAATAAAAGACGGTTGGTTCCAGTCTTATGTAATCACGCCAGAACAGTTTGGATATGAGCGCTGCACAAAAGAAGCTCTTGCCGGCGGAACCCCGGAGGAAAATGCACAAATCACCAGGGATATTCTGGATGGTGTGGAACGGGGTCCAAAACGGTGCGCAGTATGCTTAAATGCCGGGGCGGCCCTGTATATTACCGGGGCGGCTCCCAATATGGAAGCCGGAGTACGGATGGCTGAAAAACTGATTGATACCGGGGCAGCCAAAGGCGTGCTGGAGGCTTTTATACGGGAAAGCAATAAGGAAATCCAGGCAGAAGGAGAATGAAGATGCCTATGAATATTCTTGAAAAAATTGCAGAACGTGCTGCACAGAGGGTGGTAAGTGCCCAGACGGTAAATCCCCTGCCAAAGCTGCGCCGGGAAGCGGAGGCTATATATCAGGCGGAGCTTTGCCAACATCCTGAAAAAACCATTGACAGGCGGTTTGCCCGGGCCATTTCCGGGCAGGAACTGAAATTTATTTGTGAAGTCAAAAAAGCCTCCCCGTCAAAAGGCATCATCGCCCGGGATTTTCCGTGGCTGGATATTGCCATAGCGTATGAACAGGCGGGGGCGGCGGCTATTTCCTGTCTGACAGAGCCGTACTGGTTTTTGGGAAAAAATGAATATTTAAAGGAAATCGCCTGTACGGTAAACATTCCTGTGCTGCGCAAAGACTTTATTGTAGATGCCTATATGATCTACGAGGCTAAGGTGCTGGGGGCGGCGGCGGTACTTTTAATCTGCGCCATTTTAGATGACTGCCAGTTAAAAGATTATATTGCGCTGACGCAAAGCCTGGGCATGGATGCTCTGGTGGAGGCTCACACACCGGAGGAAATACAGCGGGCTGTCCATGCCGGGGCCGGAATTATCGGTGTCAACAACCGGAACCTGAAAGACTTCTCAGTAGACATTGAAAACAGCAGGAAGCTTAAAGCTCTGGCCCCAAAAGATACGTTGTTTGTTTCAGAAAGCGGCATAAAGACCCCGGAGGATGTACAGGCATTAAGAGGAAACGGCACCAGCGCCGTGTTAATCGGAGAGACGCTGATGCGCGCAAAAAATAAAAAGAATATGCTGGATTATCTGGCCGGGAGGACGATGACTTATGACCCGGATTAAAATATGCGGACTGAAGCGGGAAGAAGATATTGCATATATCAATGAGGCACATCCGGATTTTGCCGGATTCATTGTAAATGTGCCTGAAAGTTCCAGAAACGTAGATGTCTCCATGCTGTATCAGCTGACTGCCATACTGGATCCGTCCATCGCTGCGGTAGGTGTTTTTGTGGATGAAGATGAGAAACTGGTGGCCGGGCTTTTAAAGGAAAGAGTGATCCGTGCCGCCCAGCTTCACGGACATGAGGATCCGGCCTATATTTCCAGACTGCGGGCTTTGACACAGGGCTGTGGAGAAATATGGAAAGCATTTAAGATCAGGAACCTGAACGATATTAAAGAAGCCGTCATGTGCAGCGCAGACCGGATCCTTTTAGACGGCGGAGCAGGGGACGGCAGGGTGTTTGACTGGTCACTGCTGAGGAAGGTGAACCGCCCTTATATATTAGCAGGGGGACTTAACGAAGAAAACATATCCCGGGCCATAGGCACCCTTCATCCCTGGGGTGTGGATATGAGCAGCGGCGCAGAGACGATGGGGATAAAAGATCCAGGAAAGATACTTAATATTACAGCCCTTGTGCGGCAGGAAAATTTGTCCCAATAAGGGAAGATTACGGGCAATATGCCAAAGGACAAATGGCAGGCCCAATAGGAGGAAAATGAGGAATGACAAAAGGAAGATTTGGGGTTCATGGCGGCCAGTATATTCCCGAAACACTGATGAATGCCGTTATTGAGCTGGAAAATGCCTATAATTATTATAAAAACGACCCGGAATTTAACCGGGAGCTGGAGGAGCTGCTGAATAATTATGCCGGAAGGCCGTCAAGGCTCTACTATGCCCGGAAGATGACCCGGGATCTGGGCGGGGCGAAAATTTATCTGAAGCGTGAAGATCTGAACCACACAGGTGCCCATAAAATCAACAATGTCATCGGTCAGGTGCTTCTGGCGAAAAAGATGGGCAAGACCCGGGTAATTGCAGAAACCGGCGCCGGTCAGCATGGCGTGGCGACTGCAACCGTGGCCGCTCTTATGGGGATGGAATGCGAGATCTATATGGGAGAGGAAGATACAAAACGACAGGCCTTAAATGTTTACAGGATGCGTTTGCTGGGCGCCAGGGTCCACCCGGTGTCGGAGGGAACAGGAACCTTAAAGGATGCTGTTTCAGAGACTATGCGGGAATGGACCAACCGGATTTCAGACACGCATTATGTGCTGGGCTCCGTTATGGGGCCGCATCCGTTTCCAACCATTGTCCGGGACTTTCAGGCGGTGATTTCCAAAGAAATCAAAGCACAGATGCTGGAAATGGAAGGGCGGCTTCCGGATGCTGTGCTGGCCTGCGTTGGCGGCGGTTCCAATGCTATCGGGGCATTTTATCATTTTATCGAAGATAAAGATGTGAAACTGATCGGCTGTGAAGCTGCCGGACGGGGAATTGATACTGCAGAAACTGCAGCAACTATTGCCACCGGAAGGCTTGGGATCTTCCATGGGATGAAATCTTATTTTTGTCAGGATGAATATGGACAGATCGCGCCGGTGTATTCTATTTCGGCCGGGCTGGACTATCCGGGGATCGGGCCGGAGCATGCCCATCTTTACGATACGGGACGGGCCCAATATGTGGCAATAACCGATGATGAGGCTGTGGATGCCTTTGAATATTTGTCCCGGACGGAGGGAATCATCCCGGCTATAGAAAGCGCTCACGCAGTGGCTTATGCAAAAAAACTGGCACCTGCCATGGGAAAGGATAAGATCATTGTTATTAA
Source organism: Candidatus Scybalocola faecigallinarum (assembly GCA_018711005.1). GTDB lineage: Bacteria > Bacillota > Clostridia > Lachnospirales > Lachnospiraceae > Catenibacillus > Catenibacillus faecigallinarum. The sequence goes on from DVIT01000065.1 coordinate 23,855, forward strand.
TCTTTCCGGCAGGGGCGATAAAGACTGTGCAGCTATTGCCAGATACAGAGGGGAGGATCTTTATGAGTAATATAAAAAAAGCCTTTGAAAATAAAAAAGCATTTATCCCATTTATTACATGCGGTGATCCGAGTCTTGAGGTTAGTGAACAGCTTGTCCTTGCCATGGCAGAGGCCGGAGCTGATCTGATTGAGCTTGGAATCCCGTTTTCAGATCCCACGGCAGAAGGTCCGGTGATCCAGGCTGCCAGTACCCGTGCTCTGGCTGGCGGAGCCACAACAGATAAGATCATGGAGATGGCCGGACGTATCCGTAAGAAGACGCCGGTACCGATGGTTTTTATGACCTATGCCAATGTGGTCTTTTCCTATGGCACAGAACGTTTTATAAAACAGGCAGCCCAGGCGGGTATGGATGGCCTGATCCTGCCGGATGTGCCTTATGAGGAAAAGGCTGAATTTGACAGTGTATGCCGGCGCTATGGCCTGGAGCTGATTTCTTTGATCGCCCCTACATCTCACGAGCGGATTGCCATGATCGCCCGGGAAGCTTCCGGGTTTGTGTACTGTGTGTCATCCATGGGCGTTACCGGGATGCGCAGTCAGATTACTACGGATGTAGGACAAATGGTTTCCCTTGTAAAGGCCCAAAAGGATATTCCCTGTGCGGTAGGTTTCGGCATTTCCGGGCCGGAACAGGCGAAGGATTTTGCTGCCGTCAGCGACGGAGTAATTGTTGGAAGCGCGATTGTTAAATTGTGTGAGCAGTATAAGGAAAAATGCGTGCCTTATGTGGCCGAGTTTGTCAGGAAGATGAAGGCGGCTGTGGAAAGCTGCTAAGCGAAACCTATAATATGAGGTGTTTTTAGGGCGCCAGGCGCCAAGTGCCAGTGGCGCCTGTTTAGTGCCAACCGGTACAAAGCGCAGACTTGCAGCATTTCGGCAGACATGTTTTTCAAAGGATCTCATAGGATAAATTTAAAAAACGGGTTTTCAAAACAGCGATTTTATAGTATACTTAATATTATGTTGTGAAGGAACAGTTCCGGATTTTCAGAATTGTTCTGGATATGGATATTTACGCTTCTTTCAAAAGATGAATGGCCGTTGGCCTTCAGAAAAATTCGTTTTTATTTATCCCCCATTATACAGATATTTTCCTTGTGATTTCCCTTTGGAGAGCTTCGGAATGTTCTTTCGTACATGGTAACTTTTTAACTGAGTAACTTGTAAAAGAGAAAGGAATGAGCGCGTATTGAGACTACAACAGACCAAACTGCTTGAAAAGCTAAAAGAATCTCTGGGAGCGGTGATGCCCACCATTGCCATCGTACTTTTGCTGTGCTTTACCATTGCGCCCATCCCCAACAGTATTCTTATGGCGTTTATCATTGGCGCTGTGCTGCTTATCGTGGGAATGATGTTTTTTACGCTGGGAGCTGAGATGGCGATGTCGCCTATGGGGGAGCGCATTGGTACAAAGATGACTCAGACCAGAAAACTGGGCTTTATTATTGTTGTAAGTTTTATTTTAGGTTTTATCATTACCATATCTGAACCGGATCTTCAGGTTCTTGCCCAACAGGTTCCGTCCATTCCCAATTATACGCTGATCTTTGCAGTGGCGGCGGGCGTTGGAATATTTCTTGTAGCCGCTGCATTGAGAATGTTTGTGGGTATTCCCATGTCTTATATTCTGTGGGTCTTATATCCTTGTGTGTTTATTTTGGCTTATTTAGTGCCGGAGGACTTTGTGGCAGTTGCCTTTGATTCCGGCGGCGTAACAACCGGACCTATGACCGTGCCTTTTATTATGGCTCTGGGTGTAGGTTTTACGGCGATCCGAAGCGATAAACATGCGGAAAACGACAGCTTCGGTCTTGTGGCCATGTGTTCCATCGGTCCCATTCTGGCGGTACTTCTCCTTGGTTTGATTTATCATCCCGATGGCGGTACATACACCCAGACGGTGATCCCTGACGCAGATAATTCTGTGGAGATGTGGAAGCTGTTTGCGGAAGGCATCCCTCACTATATGTGGGAGATTTTTGTTTCACTGATGCCAATTGTGGTATTTTTTGCCATATTTCAGATTTTTTCACTGCGTATTCAAAAAAAGTCCTTACTGAAAATATTGATCGGTATTGCATATACCTATATTGGCCTTGTTTTATTCCTTACCGGCGTTAATGTAGGCTTCATGCCGGCAGGTAATTATCTTGGCCAGGTGATCGCCCGGCTGCCCTATTTCTGGATCATCGTTCCGGTTGGTATGATCATCGGCTTTTTTATCGTCCGGGCTGAGCCGGCTGTTTATGTGTTAAAAGAGCAGGTAGAGGAGCTGACCTCCGGAGCAATTTCCGGCAAATCCATGGGCATAAGCCTTTCTGCAGGCGTGGCTGTTTCTCTGGGGCTTGCCATGATTCGTGTTCTTACCGGGATTTCCATTTTCTGGTTTTTGATTCCCGGATATGCCGCAGCCCTTATTTTGGCAGCCTTTGTACCCAAGATTTTCACTGCCATCGCCTTTGACTCCGGCGGGGTTGCATCCGGTCCCATGACGGCTACGTTTCTTCTGCCTTTTGCTATGGGCGCGTGTGAAAGCGTGGGCGGCAATATTGTTACGGATGCCTTTGGCGTCGTTGCCATGGTTGCCATGACGCCGCTGATCACCATACAGATCTTAGGCGTGATCTATAAGATTAAAGAACATCGCAAAGCGGTGGAAATCCCCAAAATGCCGGTGCCTGCATCAGGTGTTATCCCGCTGGATGCCTTTGGGGATGACGATATTATTGAACTGTAAAGGAGGAGCCCTATGAGCAGGCTTTATATGATGGTCAGCATTACAAACCGAAGTATGCGAAATAAATTCCAGGATTTTTTTGCAGAGTATGGCAATTCTGTCGTTTTTACAACCTTAGGCCGGGGTACGGCAAACAGTGCTGTCCTGGATTATCTGGGGCTGGAGGCTTCGGAAAAGCTGGTGACCTTTTCTGTGGTTACGGATCAGATGTGGAAGAAGCTTAAGCGCGGTCTGATCCACCGTATGCAGATCGATGTTCCCGGTACAGGGATTGCTTTTATCGTGCCGATGGGAAGCATTGGCGGAAGGCGTGTGCTTGAGTTTTTGCTGCAGGATCAGGAATATGAAAAAGAGGAGGAATCAGAATTGAAGGGAACGGAGTTAGAACTTTTAATGGCTATTGCCAATCAGGGTTGCATCGATTCCGTTATGGATGCAGCCAGGAGCGCTAATGCCGGCGGCGGTACGGTGATCCATGCAAAAGGTACAGGGATGAAAAGCGCGGAGCGGTTTTTAGGCGTGTCTCTGGCGGAAGAAAAGGAGATCATCCTTATTGTGGCGAAATCATCGGAGAAAAATGCCATTATGAAGGCGATTATGGAAAAAAGCGGCCTGAAATCCAAAGATAAGGCCATTGTTTTTTCACTGCCGGTAACAGCAGCTGTTGGTGTACGCCTGGAAGATGACCAGGAAGATGATGCTTGACAAGATTTTTGTTTTGTGATAGATTAACAATAGCTTTAAATATAAGAATAGCATATTGCTGATAAAGCTGTGAAGGGAATAAGTAGGATATGCAGATGCCCACAGAGAGCTGCCGGATGGTGAGAGGCGCGGGATGAGGCATATGTGAATACCTCCCTGAGCTTCACACCCAACGTATGGCATAACAACATATCAGTAGGCTGTGACGGAGTGCAACCGTTATAATGCAGGAGTATTCAGGATTTAAAGATCCTGATGTACTTTATAAGGCAGCTGTGTGTGAGCAGGCTGCAAAAAAAGGTGGTACCACGGAATGATCGCCCGTCCTTTTATCGTTTTGATAAAAGGGCGGGTTTTTTTGTGGCAGCACATGGTGAAATAAGGAGGAAGTTTTATGAAGATTTTTGAGGAACTTAAGGCCAGAGGGCTTCTGGCTCAGCTGACGGATGAAGAAGAAATCCGTGAACTGGTGAACAATGGAAAAGCAACTTTTTACATTGGGTTTGACCCAACAGCGGACAGTCTTCATGTAGGTCATTTTATGGCATTATGTCTGATGAAGCGGCTGCAGATGGCCGGAAACAAGCCTATTGCCCTGATCGGCGGCGGTACAGGATATATTGGGGATCCGTCCGGAAGGACCGATATGCGTTCCATGATGACGCCGGAGATTATTGAACATAACTGTGAATGCTTTAAAAAGCAGATGAGCCGTTTTATTGATTTTTCCGAAGGCAAAGCATTAATGGTCAACAATGCAGACTGGCTGTTAAAGCTTAACTATGTAGACCTGTTAAGAGAAGTGGGTCCCCATTTCAGCGTAAACCGCATGCTTACTGCAGAATGCTATAAGCAGCGTATGGAGCGGGGCTTAAGCTTCCTGGAATTTAACTACATGATTATGCAGAGCTACGACTTTTACATGCTGTTCCAGAAATACGGCTGCAATATGCAGTTTGGCGGCGATGACCAGTGGAGCAACATGCTGGGCGGCACAGAGCTGATCCGCAGAAAGCTTGGCAAGGATGCCTATGCCATGACGATTACCCTTTTGTTAAATTCCGAGGGCAAGAAGATGGGCAAGACCCAGAGCGGCGCTGTATGGCTGGATCCGAAGAAGACATCTCCTTTTGAATTTTACCAATACTGGAGAAATGTGGCAGATTCTGATGTGCTCCGGTGCATCCGTATGCTTACATTCCTTCCTTTAGAAGAAATTGATGCCATGGATAAATGGGAAGGCAGCCAGTTAAATAAGGCCAAAGAGATCCTTGCATTTGAGCTGACAAAGCTTGTTCACGGTGAAGAAGAAGCCCAGGCAGCTATGGACAACTCCCGGGCGCTGTTTTCTGCAGGAAATGCCCAGCAGATGCCCACCTCAGAGCTGGAAGAATCTGACCTTGAAAACGGAAATATTGACATTGTCAGCATTCTTGTAAAATCCGGACTTGTCCAGAGCCGTTCCGACGGCCGCAGGGCAGTACAGCAGGGCGGTGTTACTGTCAACGGCGAAAAGGTGGAAGATTTTAAGCAGGAATTTGCCGGTGAAGATTTAAAAGGCGACGGCATCATTGTAAAGCGCGGAAAGAAAAACTTCCGCAGAGTTACTTTAAAATAAGAAAAAACTGTGAAATATCTTTAAAAAATTGCCGAAAAATGCTATTATAGATAAGACTGACAAAGATGAAAGATAGGAGGTATGGCATTCGCCGTATAAAGTCATGGGAATAAGTAGTAAGGCTAAGAAAAGCCCTGCCTATGGCAGGGGGATGAACCTGAGAGACCATCGTGGCGGTGAGTCGAAGCACGACTGGACATTTTGGTTCATTATTGGCGTGATCGCAGCATTTATCGTGATCGTTGCCTGTGTTTATTTTGTAAGGAGACATAATGCTCTGGACAAAACTTATATTACCGTGGGAGAGCATGAAGTGACCCAGGTGGAATTTGATTTCTTTTATAATACGGTGGTCAATTCCTACGTGTCACAAAATTCCAGTTCATTGCTGTATATGGGACTGGATACAACCCAGCCGTTAGATGAACAGGAATACATTATGGATCCCAATCTTACATGGGAGGATTACTTCGTAGAGTCCACAATACCTTTTATCCAGCAGGTTAAAGCTTTAAATGATGAAGCAGAGTCTGTGGGATTTGAATATGATGTCACAGAGGATTATGACTCTTATATCAGCAGCGTTGAATCTGCTGCATCCAACCAGGGCGTAAGCTTAAGTTATTACTATGAACACAGCTTTGGAAAATATGCTACAGAAAGCCGGCTGGAACCTTTTGTTAAAGAGTACCTGACATTCCAGGCCTATTACCAGCAGCTGTTAGAGGACAACGCACCTTCAGATGAAGAAGTGGAAGCGGTTTACAATGCAAATCCGGAGCAGTATGATACCATCGATTACCGGTTGTATTCGATCCCCGCATCTGTAGAAGATGACGCTACAGAGGAGGAGATTACAGCTGCTGTGGATGAAGTTGAGGAAAGAGCCAATGAAATGGCAGACCGGTTTGAGGCCGGCGAGGACTGGCGCGAACTGTGCTATGAATATGCAAATGACAATGTGAAGGAAAGTTATGATCCGGAAGCAGAAACTGATCCTACAGTGATCACCGGAGGTACTTCCCTGACCATTAGTTCTGATTATTTTGACTGGTTATCTGATGACAGCCGGAAAGCAGATGATGTGATGGTATACCGCAGCGATACGAACAATGCATGCTTTATTGTTGTATTTGATTCTAAGACTGCATATGATCTGGAAGAAGATTCTGCGGATATTTCCGGAGATTTAGCTGCCCAGGCAGTGTCTGAATATGTGGATGGCCTGATCCAAAATTATGAAGTCAGCGACCCGGACCGCCATTTGAATTATCTGTACATTGAAGAAACAGAGGCTGAAAGTAATACTTCTGAGACAGGTACAGAAAGCGATACTGCAGAGACCGGCGCTGAAACTGATGCAGCAGAGACTGCCGCTGAAAGCGACACAGCAGATACTGGTGCGGAAAGCAGCGAGTCTCAGGCAGACAGTGAATAAAATACAGTAAAATAATGCCGCAAAGGCATAAAATAACACAGGGCAGGCACCGGTAAGCATAGCTTTACAGGGAGCCTGCCTTTTTTGGAGGAGGAAAAGCAGATGAAGGATCAGACAAATTTAACAAACTGGATATGGCTTAAAGACAGAGAAAAGGCCGGACGGAAAGCGCCGGGACCCCATGTGTTCGGCTGAAATCGAAAAAATGTCCATCAGGGTCTAATTTATCCAAAATCTACGGCTGAAAATCGCAAAATGTTGAATCAGGCCGTAGAATGACCAAAATTCTACGGCCATAAAGAAAAAAATCGAGATTAGGGTCTAAATCCCGCGCAGGGGATAGAAATAATATTTAAAAGTACCCCGATTCCCCCTTTAAAGGGTAACGTTTAGCCGGGCCGGCGCAGCAAATGCGCAGGCCCGGCTCATTTTTTGCACCGAATCTGGCGAAACAAAAGGTTTTGTGATATACTGGGAGAAATAAAAAAGCAGCAGGCCATGCAGGAAAAGGATGTGAAAAAGTGGAACGTATTCTGATTATTGAAGATGATCCGGTAGTTTATGAGGAATTAAAAAAGCTTTTGCGGGCGAACGGGTATATGCCTACAGACACCCTGCCCTGCGATCTGGCTCTTTTGGATATTAACCTGCCCGGAAAGAACGGGTTTGAGCTTTGCCGGGAGCTGCGCAGGGATCATGCCACGCCGGTGATCTTCCTCACAGCCAGGGAATCTGTCGAGGACGAGCTGCTGGCCTTTGGTGTGGGGGCGGATGACTTTATACGAAAGCCCTATCATTCTTCGGTCCTGCTGGCCAGGATGGCCAGGCTTCTTCACCGTCCCGGACAAAACGGCCTTTCTTGCGGGGATCTGGTGCTGAATCTTGGAGATATGACGCTGGAGCTTAAGGGGAAGCGGACCGGACTGACGAAAAATGAGACCCGGATCATGGCCTGTCTCATGGAGCATAAAATGTGTACCCGGCAGGCTTTGGTGGAGGATCTATGGCAAAAACAGCTTTACATTGACGAGAATACCCTTTATGTAAATATAAACCGGCTTCGGGAAAAACTTAAGCTTATTGACGCCGGGGACCGGATACGGACAGTGCGTGGGATCGGCTATCGTTTGTGGGAGGGGGATGACCATGAGCTTTAGGGAATATGCCGGGGACAAGGGCATTACCCTGTGCTTTCTGATGATGGGCATTGCCGGATGCAGCCTGTTTTTATGGGCAGGCGATGTGCCCTGGCCCCTGATCCTTCTCTTTGCGGCTTTTGTGACGGTGATGGTCTTTAGCTGGCTTTTGACCGGCTGGGTGAAAACCAGAAAAAGGCTTCATCAGCTTAAAGCCATGGCCGGTGCCCTGCCCCAGACTTATCTTCTGGGAGAAATGCTTCCAAAGCCTTTAGGCTGGATCGAACGGGAATATTTTTCTGTTATGGAACAGGTGTCTCACAGCGCTGTGACAGTAGCAGAGGCAGCCAGGCAGGAAAAGGAAGAATACTGCCAGTATGTGGAGCAGTGGATCCATGAAATTAAAACCCCATTAACCGCTGCCGGACTGATCCTGGAAAATGGTTCAGATCCGGTAAAGCTTTTAAGAGAACTGAAGCGGGCTCAGGAGCTGACCCAAATGATCTTATACTATGCCCGTTTGAGAAGTGACGGCAGGTCTGTAAAAGTAAGCCGGTTTTCCGGAGCTGATCTTTTTCATGAAGCGGCTGCTGAGGAAATGCTTTTACTGACAGAAGCGGGGATCAGCCTGGAAGTTATAGGGGATTGTGAGCTGCACAGTGATAAAAAGTCCGTGTCCTTTATGGTATGCCAGCTTTTAGTCAATTGTGCCAAATATTGTAAAGGAAGCCATGTGATTCTTTCCGCCGGACCCAAAAGTCTGACCGTGGAGGATAACGGTCCCGGGATTTTATCCCAGGAGGTGAAAAAGGTTACTTTAAGAGGCTTTGTGGGAAGCTGCGGAAGAGCTGCGGGCAGCAATACAGGCATGGGACTTTATATTGTACAGCAGCTATGCCAACAGCTGAATATCACCCTGGCTATTGAAGCTAAGGAGGGAAAGGGCACAAAAATATCATTTTTCTTTCCTTGAATATCAGGCGGTGCTCCACTGGCGGGCAGTTTCCTTTCAAAAATGTAAGAAAACATCATAAAACAGTTAGAAAAAACACTTTCGTCTTATGGTACAATCAGGTCATGAAACGGAGGTGTTTTTTTTGAAGCATGAGCTTTTAGAATTAAAAAATGTAACAAAATATTATGGTCGGGGCGCTTTGGTGACTCAGGCTCTGTCTGGTATTTCTTTTTCCGTGGAAAAGGGAGAATTTACAGCCGTCATGGGCGCTTCCGGCTCAGGAAAAAGTACGCTGCTCCATGTGATCGCGGCCATTGACCGGGTCAGCGGAGGGGATATTCTTGTAGAAGGAAAAAGCATTATCCGTTTAGGGGAAGATGCCCTGGCAGATTACCGTAGGGATAAGCTGGGATTTATTTTTCAGGAATATAATCTTTTGGATACACTGACAGTAGAAGAAAATATTACGCTTCCCCTGAATCTGAAAAAGGTAAGTCTTGCCTTTACACGGGATGCATTAAAGAAGGTTTCTGAAGGTCTTGGACTGACAAGCCAGCTAAAGAAATTTCCATGGGAGCTTTCCGGAGGACAGCGGCAAAGAGCGGCCTGCGCCCGGGCGTTGATTACAGAGCCTTCCCTGATCTTGGCAGACGAGCCTACTGGAGCTCTGGATTCGGCCAATTCAAGAAATCTTATGAAAACGTTCTGTCAGATGAACAGGGACTTTAGAGCCACCATCCTTATGGTGACCCATGACGCTGCCATGGCGTCTTTTGCCGGAAGGATCCTGTTTTTAAAAGACGGAAAGATCTGGAATGAGATTTACCGGGGAGATTTAAGCCGGGAACAGTTTGAAGCCCAGATCTTTCATGTACTGACAGCCCTGGGAGGTGGGACGGATGGGATTTAAACTGGCTTTAAAAAATGCCCGGCGGCAGGCGGGAAATTATGGGATTTATTTTATTACTGTGACCATGTCCGTTGCTTTGATCTTCGCTATAAATAATGTGATCTGCAACCGCCAGCTTCAAATTTTTGCGGACACGGTAAAGGAACTGGGTCAGGGCCTGGATATGCTCATCTGGTTTATCGCTTTGGTTATGGCCTTTGTTTTAGGCTATGGCACCAGTTTTATGCTAAAGCTTCGGAAGCGGGAATTTGGCACCTATATGATCCTGGGGATGAAGCGGAAACATGTTATGAAAATCTTTATGCTTGAAACCCTTCTTTTGGACGGCGCCGCCCTGATTTGCGGCATCCTTCTTGGCCTGGGGGTGTATCAGGCTCTGATGCTTATTGTCTGCTCTCTTATGGAAATGCCGCCAATGTTCAGCGGCTACAGTAAAAGAGCGTTTCTCATGACGATCCTCATGGTTGCGGTGATCTTTATCCTGGCCTCACTGACTTCCGGCGCATATTTAAGAAAAGTGACGATTCGTGAACTGCTAAAAGGGCCGGAACAAAAGAGGAAAAAACCAACGGCCCATCCCTGGCTGTGGGCTTTTCTTGGGCTTTGCTCCACAGGGGCCGTGATCCTGAGCGTCCTGTTTTTCAGCAGGGAAATGGACCGGTGGACTACCACGGTCAACCGAAACGCATCGTGGATCTTTATCCTGCTCGCGCTTTTTGGAACAGGCATATTTGGATTCCACCTTTCTTTAGCCAAATGCCTGATGTATATTTTAATGAAAAATAAGAAACTGTGCAGCCGGGGAACAAATACTTTTCTCCTGCGCCAGCTCTGGTCCCAGCTTGGGACAAACGCCCTTATGGCAGGGCTTTTATCGGTGCTCATTACTTTTGCCGTGGCAGGGGCAAATGTTTCCTTTACTCAGAAAACAAGCGCCCAGGCGGCCCTGGACCGGACTGTGCCTTTTGATATTGTAGGATGTCTGGACATGTCAAGAGAGTATGCCTATGATTTTGATGCTGCCACATCCATGATCCGGGAGGAAGTTCCTATAAAAGAAATGCTGGATTACAATGTGTACACAGACGGCACCCGGCCGGTGACTCAGGCTGTGGGGTTTACCGTGGCTTATGATATGAGTTCCCCAGCCTGGGAAGAGTACGGACCGCCGGATTATTATATAAGTCTTTCGGATTTTAACCGTTTTGCCCGCGCCCTGGGCCGGGATGAGCTGCCAGAGGACGGCCGCTTTTACCTTGTGTCAGATATTTCCCTGGAGCTGGAGCTTGAGGATGGACTGACCCTTGAAAAAAATGGTCTTACGGCAGAGTATGGCGGTTTTATTGACAGCTTTCCCCGGGTGGCCTTTGTGTATTATGTTGTCATTGTGCCGGATGAAATGATCCGGGGCATGGATATTGCTTATATGTACCGGTGCTTTACCCTGGAGGATGGGCCTTTTGACGCCCAGGCCCTGTCTCAGGCGCTCACTTACACAGATGAAAATGGAACCTTTGGTCCTGAGGAGCGGTGCGACTATGAGATTAAAGACTGTATCCGCATGGAAGACAACAGTACCTCCGCAATGATTGTTGTGACAGCGTTGTATATTGCCATGATCTTTATATTTATGGCCATGGCCATTTTAGCCTTAAAAACCCTGGCCGGGGTTAATGATGACCGGCGCCGCTATATGGCTTTATACCGGATTGGCTCGGGACCAAAAGTCCTTTGCCAGACACTGTTTCGCCAGATCCTTGTATTTTTCTTCTTTCCCGCCATCCTTCCCCTGGCTTTAAGTCTGGTGATCGCGTGGATGTGTGAAAAGATGATAAGGATCAGCGGTTTTCCCCAGCTTTCAGGGAGTCTGTACGTAAATGGGGCAGTCATCGCCTTGGTGATTCTTGGAATCTATGTGCTGTATTTTTCAGCGGCGTGGCAGATTGGAAAGAGAAACGTATTTTCCGGGGAAATTCACATTTCTTAAACAAAACAAAGTTATGCCAGCTCCGCCTTGGTGAGCAGCGTCAGACGAATCTCCAAAGGCTCAAGACGCGCAGAATAATTTAATGTATGGTCTACCGTAAGGCGTCTTTCCATATGAAATCCTGGAACACACAGTCCTTTATAGAGCTGGGTGTCCTGGGGATTGAGAGGAAGGGCGCCCATTTTAACCCAAATATCAAAGGCGCTGCCGAAATCTCGATTGACAAAATATTCCCGGATCAGATAGCTTCCCTTTTCCACATGCTCCAAAGTAAAGGAAAGCATGAGCTTTTGCGACATGTCAAAAGGAGAGTACCGGTTGTTTTCTGTAATACCAAACATCTCTCCGCTGGCGAAAAGGCTGCCATAGTGGATATAATTATAGGTAATAATAGCATATCCTTCTTCTGTTTTGGTAACAAAATAGCCGTCATCGCTGGCCAATAGCTCATTTCCTAAATGATTCGCGAAATAAAAGACATAAAAAGCGTTTTTTCGCAGCCCATTCATAGTGTACAGTCCCAAACCACCATGGAAAAGTACATCCGGCAGAGCATTTTCAGAAATCAGATCGGTCAGGCTCCAATAGCCGAAAGAATCCAGCCGGTCGTAGTTCCTCAAAAGATTTTTCATAAGCCAGCAGGATTTAAAACAAGTATCACTGATCAGGTTCTGGTGGGACAAAGTAAAGTTCCATTCTGTCAGATAGATGGGAAGGTGGCCAAAACCGCAGCTTTTGAAAATCTTTTTAATGCTTCCGATCCACAGGGCAAAATCATCAGTTCGCTTTGGAAAAGAGGATGCCGTTTTAACACGGAAGTCTGCATTCTGATCCAGGATAATGTCGGAATAATAATGGACATTGAGAAAATCCGGTTCGCAGTCATGTTCCTTTGTGTACTGGAGAAAATCAACGATCCAGTTTTCTTCTCCAAGGTACTCAATATAAAGAAGGGAAGGGGTTCCAAAGGTTATTTCAGGACATACGCCTTTGACGGTTTTATAGCTGTGTTCATAAAAATTAAAAAAGATTTTATCCCTTCCCGGTCCAAAACCAAACATAGAAGCAGGTGTTGTAGGTTCGTTCCACACACAAAAGAGCCAGCTTAATACCTGGGAGCGGCCGTAACGTTCAATAAGATGACGGGTAAAGTCGGCAAGGAGCGCTACCCATTCTTCCATTTTCTTAGGCGGACTGGTATTAAATGGAATATAGCACATGACTTTATCCGGATCAGATGCCAGAGCCTGAGGCATAAATGAAAGCTGGATGATGGGTTTTATGCCAATGGATAAAAGAAAGTCCAGCACCATGTCCACCATCGTATAATGAAATTTCAGATGGCTGTTAATCCGGCTGACTACCATCATATCGTCAGAAAGGATGCCGTGAAATTTAATATATTCATAACCTACGTTTTCCTGAAGATCTTTAAGCATTTCCTGGATATTTTTGTTTAGCAGCTCGCTGGCCCGTCCAACGCCAATGGTCTTTTTGAAAGTATGGCGCAGCTTTCCGATGGATTCCTCCACATTAATGGGCGGAACCGTATATTTTACCACAGAGGAATCCGGCAGGGGGTCAAAGGTACCGATCCCTTTGGCTGTATATTTTGTCAGCTGGTTGAGATAATTGCTGGGTTCAAGCATCAGGTAGTTTAAATTTTCCGG
>DVIT01000066.1 GCA_018711005.1 Candidatus Scybalocola faecigallinarum
TCGCTCCCATCGGCAGTGTTTGTGGAGGACAATGGAAATGTTCTGGTAGGCCAGGCGGCTATGAACAGCCGCAAGCGCAGGCCCCAGAACTTCCGTATGGAATTTAAGCGGGATCTGGGCCAGGATATTCCCATTGTCCTTGGAAATTCCAGTTTTTTACCGGAAGATTTTTACACAGAGCTTTTCCGGCACATGAAAGCAAGCGCGAGAAAAATGAGCAGCGAGTCCATAGAAACCGTGTGCCTGACCTGCCCGGCGGCCTTTGGAAAGAAAAAGCGGGAAAAGGTATTAAAAGCTGCCAAGGCGGCAGGATTTTTCAATGTGCAGCTTGTAGACGAGCCCACGGCAGCGGCCATGAGCTTTAAAGAAGATGGAGTATTATCCGGCAGCAAAAAGCTGCTCATCTATGATTTCGGCGGGGGGACTTTTGATGTTTCTCTGCTTGCCTATGATAATGGCCGGTTTTCTTTAATGACTGAGCCCTCCGGCCTGGAGCGGTGCGGCGGTATTGACATAGACCGGATGATCTTTGAAGATATGCAAAAGTGTATCGACCCGGAAATCCTTGCGTCCATCGCCAAAGACCCGAAAAAAGCCATGCGGCTGAATGTGCAGCTTTCGGAGCTGGCAGTTAAAGCGAAACATCATTTAAGCACTGCGTCCGTTTATGAGGAATACATTGAAGTGGGTATGGACGATTTTGAATATACCCTGACCGCAGACAAGCTAAACACCATGATCGCCGGAATGATAGGCCAGACCATTGATGTGTGCCGGAAGGTGGTGGAAGACGCTGGGATCAAGGTGAAGGATCTGTCGGCTATTTTAATGGTGGGCGGCACAAGCCGTGTGCCTTTAGTCCAGACCATGGTGAAGCAGATGGCCGCCGGGGTGCCGGTGTACTGTTCAGCGGATGTGGATCTGGCGGTAGCCAGAGGGGCCCTGATGTTTGCCAAGGGGGAAGCGCCGCAAACATTGAAAAAGGATGAAACGCCGCAAACCTCGGCAAAAAGAAAAACTTCTCAAACGTCAGATAACAATGAAGATGGCGCTGCCGGAATGAAAGCTTCAACCCCTGGATCCTTAGAGCCGGAAAACGTTCCAGAAAGTGACAGACCTTCTGAAAAAACAGATCTGGAACACATAGGCGCCAAGAAGGATTTTCAGATCGGACTCCAGTATTATACAGGAAATGGCCTGCCTAAAAGTTATATGAAGGCTGTGGAATTTTTTACCCTTGCGGCGGAAAAAGGACACAGTGAGGCTGCCTGGTATCTGGGCAAGTGCTGGGAAGATGGTACAGGCGTAGGTATGGACAATTTAGTCTCTCAGCAGTGGTATGATAAAGCGCAGATTTATGCTCAGGACTGGCCGGAAACAGCGAGAAAGAAAAATCAGGAGGAACCTCAGAAATCCGGGAAGACCAGGACAGAGAAAGGGCGGGAAAACAGGCCGGGTAATAAGCTGAAGGACATATTCAAGTACCGGCCGAAGAATACGCCGGATGTGACAGCGCTGGTGCGGGAATTTATTGAGAAATACCCGGGGGTTGAAAAGGGAAAGGATGATTTCCGGGAAAACGCATTATACAGAATAAGGAAACATCTGGAAATTCCATCTTCAGAGGTTGTACTTTTGGCTCATAATGATACCGTGTTTGGCGGTGGGAAAAATGCTTATGTGGTGACGAATCGGGGAATCTATTCCCGGGATCTTGGAGAACCGCGCCTTTTTATGGATTGGAAAGCTTTTATGGAATGTAAGATCACCCCATTGAGAAACAATAAAAATTCATTTGGAGGGAAGGTTTTTTGTGCCCATATTATGGGAAACATGGGTGAGAAGATGCAGACTTTTTGGCCGGAGCTTCAGAAGTATTTGCGGCAACATTTAAAATGACAGCAAGGGTCGGAGGATTTACGATCCTGGAGGAGGAAAATAAATGATCGCGGGAATCGACATAGGAACAAGCTATTCCAGCATATGCGTGCTGGATGGATCGGGAAAGATACAGCCGGTGGACATTGCCACAGGCACAAGTATGTTTGGAAGCAAGTATTCTCTGCCATCGGCAGTATTTGTGGAGGATCAAGGAAATGTTCTTGTGGGCCAGGCGGCTATGAACAGCCGTAAGCGCAGGCCCCAGAACTTCCGCATGGAGTTTAAGCGGGATCTGGGCCAGGATATTCCTATTGTCCTTGGAAATTCCAGTTTTTTACCGGAAGATTTTTATACAGAGCTTTTCCGTCACATGAAGAACTGTGTGGCAAGGATCAGTGATGAGCCTATGGAAAAGGTGTGTATTACCTGCCCGGCGGCCTTTGGAAAGAAGAAAAGAGAAAAAGTGTTAAAGGCTGCTAAGGCGGCGGGATTTTTTGATGTCCGGCTTTTGTCCGAGCCTGTGGCCGCTGCTATGAGCTTTAAGGAGGACGGCATTTTATCCGGAAGCAAAAAGCTGCTCATCTATGATTTTGGCGGCGGGACTTTTGATGTTTCCCTGCTGTCCTACGAAAATGGAAGCTTTTCGCTGATGACCGAGCCCTCCGGTCTGGAGCGGTGCGGCGGCATTGACATAGACCGGATGATTTTTAAAGATATGGAAAAATGCATTGACCCGGAAATCCTTGGGTCCATCTCCAAAGACCCGAAAAAGGCTATGCGGCTGAACGTGCAGCTTTCTGAGCTGGCAGTTAAGGCCAAGCATCATTTAAGCACAGCATCGGTTTATGAGGAATATATTGAAGTGGGCATGGACGATTTTGAATATACCCTGACCGTAGACCGGCTAAACACCATGATCGCCGGGATGATCGGTCAGACGATCGATGTGTGCCGCAGACTTGTTGAAGCCGCGGAAATTAAGGTGAAGGATCTGTCTGCAATTTTAATGGTAGGCGGAACAAGCCGTGTGCCTTTAGTCCAGACGATGGTAAAGAAAATGGCTGCCGGTGTGTCTGTGTATTGTTCCCGGGATGTAGATCTGGCAGTAGCTAAGGGAGCGCTGGCATTTGTTAAAGACGGAGCGCTGTTGGAGGAAAAGTCTGGGGCCGGGGAAAAAAGCAGTGGGGCTGAAACGGATGTTTCTCAGGCGGAACAGGTGAAAAAATGGTATGATGCAGGCGTTGAATATATGCTTTGCCAGGATATGGAAAATGCATTTAAAATGTTTATTAAGGCTGCCCAGAAGGGCCACGCCTGGGCCCAAACTTATGCGGGAGACTGCTATCTTTGGGGAGAAGGCACCTCACAGAATTATGAAAGAGCATATTACTGGCATAAACTGTCAGCAGAGCAGGGAAATACTACAGCCCAGACTCAAATGGGATATTTGCTGGAAAAGGGCCTGGGCGTTCCTAAAAACGAAAAAGAAGCTGTCAAATGGTATAAAAAAGCCGCAGCGCAGGGAGATACAATGGCCCAGGA
The DNA here is from genome assembly GCA_018711005.1 of Candidatus Scybalocola faecigallinarum. GTDB lineage: Bacteria > Bacillota > Clostridia > Lachnospirales > Lachnospiraceae > Catenibacillus > Catenibacillus faecigallinarum. The sequence goes on from DVIT01000066.1 coordinate 3,424, forward strand.
TAATTTAGGCGTTATGTATATTCAAGGTCGGGGCGTAGAGGAAAATCCTAAAGAAGCTGTCAAATGGTTTACCCTGGCTGCTCAAAAAGGGGACAGAGAGGCCCAGTATATGCTGGGATTATGCTACTATGAAGGCAGCGGCGCGGCGATGGATTATGGTTCTGCCTTTATGTGGACCCAAAAGGCGGCACAGCAGGGGCACGTCAATGCACAGTATAACCTGGCGTATTTTTATGAACAGGCCATAGGTACCGGTAAAAATCAGGGAGAGGCTTTTTCATGGTATTTAAAGGCTGCCCGGCAAGGACATGCGGAGGCTCAATTTCAGACAGGAATTTGCTATTTGCAGGGCGCAGGAACTGAAAAAGATGATAAGGAAGCGGTTTTCTGGCTGGATGAGGCCGCAAAGCAGGGAGATGCAGACGCCCAGTATTGTTTGGGAAATTTATATTATGAAGGCAGCGGCGGGCTGATAATGAATGATACGGCCGCTTTCAGAATGTATGAGATGGCAGCCAGCCAGGGGCACCCAGGGGCTCAATATTGTCTCGGCTATTGCTATCAGCACGGAAAAGGCAGACCAAAGGATCATGTTAAGGCTGTTCAGTGGTACCAGAAGGCCGCACAGCAAGGCGATTCAGATGCCCAGACCAAGCTGGGGACCTGCTTTGCTAAAGGTATCGGAGTTAAAAAAGATGTTATAAAAGCCGCCCAATGGTATCAAAAGGCGGCGGATCAGGGCAATCCTGACGCCCAGATGCGTCTTGGAAAGTGCTATGAAACCGGCCAGGGCGTACCTAAAAATCCGGAAATGGCAAAATACTGGTATAGTCAGGCCCAGGCTCCGGAATTGGTGGTAGAGTGATAAATCCTTTCAAAAACGATTCAGCCAGGTCTGCGCATTTTCTGCTCAGGCTCGGCTGAATCGTTGCTATTTATGATCTTTTGCCATTTGCCGCGTACACATAATTTTGAGCTTCTTCCAAAGAAAGCTGGTATTTCTTCATAATGTTATTAATAATCGTTGAATCGTCAATACCGGATTCCCGCAAAAGCTCAACTGCTCCCTGAATGCCCCGTTCAAGACCTTGCTCAAGACCGTTACTCAAACCTCTTTTATAAACACCTTCACTTAAATTGCACAATTCAGACACCTCGCTTTCCAATTCCATAGTCATGGCAATATGAAATTCGTCTTCCATGATTTTTTTCTTTTCATGAACCTTTATTGTATCTGACAGGAGTACGCCCATGAGCCGAAGGATTGGATTTTCTGTGCTATGGGGGTCTCCCAGGTTGATAATGACTGCCTGGATCAGATCAATATCCATAGGGTTATCTTCAAGGCTGCCATAGACAGCGGACTGTTCCAGACGGATTCTTTTGATCGTATTTCTGCGTTTTTTTGCCGGATCCGCGCAGATCCAAATCGAATAGACTTTACGCATTTTTCCATACTCTGATTTGTGAAAAACTGTTCCATATTGAGCGGAAATAAGACGGCAGCAATAATAAATCGCTCTTTTTTCAATAGGATAGCCGGGATATGTATCCAGCTGCGCCTCAATATTGATGATCATTTGAATAGAAGTACGTGTCTCATAGGTGGGGACCCGCACATTAAAACGTATATCGTAATAAATGGACTGTTCTTTCAGACCTGTATCTTCCGTATTGCTTCCGGTAATGCTTTCATCGCTGTATAAAAGTGTATCATATTCCCCGGATTTTTTCGGCTGTATTTGTTTTGGGGGATCTGGCTGATCCTCGTTATCAGGATCAGTCGCATGAACACTGATGGCGGAAATTTCCGGCTCTCCCTCAATACAGGAAATAATTTCCTTCGGGCTGAACGCGGAAAATTCGTTAGTGCATGTCTTTAAGATCCATGCCAAAATCGCTTTGTTGGCCAAAATTTTTTTGACTTGAGCGTCATATTTGGCTTTATCATTTGTGAGTTCGATCAATTTTGCAAGTTGTGTTTT
>DVIT01000013.1 GCA_018711005.1 Candidatus Scybalocola faecigallinarum
TTTTTCATTTTAATAAAACCAAAAGCAGAATCTTCTACTTCGTAGGTTTCAGGATCCCATGGGCCAAACGCATTACCCTCAACAGCCTGGGGCAGATGGCCCAGCTTATAGTATACAGAACCAAGAACACGATCCGGTTCATAGTTGTTCATGCACCATAAAGTAATGTCAAGGGCATGAGTTCCGATATCGATGAGAGGACCGCCGCCCTGAAGGGCCTTGTTAGGAAATACACCCCATGTGGGAACTGCTCTGCGGCGTACAGCGTGAGCCTTTGCATAGTAAATTTCGCCCAGCTCGCCTTCTTCACAGGATTTGTGAAGGGCCTGTACCTCAGGTCTGAAACGGTTCTGGTAACCGATAGTAAATTTCTTGCCGGATGCTTTCCATGCATCGATCATTTCTTTTGCAGCTTCCGGATTATGTGCCATAGGCTTTTCACAGATAACATGTTTTCCTGCTTTAAATGCAGCAACAGTGATGGGGCAGTGAGCAACGTTTGGTGTCAGTACGTTGACTGCATCGATCTCAGGGTCTGCCAGTAATTCATTATAGTCAGTGTAAACCTTGGCATCCGGTGTGCCGTATTCTTTGGCTGCTTTTTCAGCTCTTTCCACAATAAGGTCGCAGAACGCAACAAGGTCAACACGATCCTTCTGTGTTTTTAAAGATGGTAAATGTTTCTGGTTTGCGATACCACCGCAGCCGATGATACCAATCTGGACTTTGCCGTTTTTCATAGTTTTTTGCATCTCCTTATGTATATGTATTCCTGCAGGCAACAGCCAGGCATCAGAGCTGGCACGCTGTCCCCAGGGGGTTTGGCATCATAGGGGCAAAATACCTTTTGCCTCTAACGTCTTTATTTAATTGTATTAAGATAGTCAATGCTCATCTTGACAGATTCCATAGGTGTTTTATCCATGGATGGCATATCCTGTTCTACAATGACCCAGCTTGCGTGGGCATCTTCGGATGCTTTTAGCAGAGAAGGAACATCCTGGAGTCCGTGGCCTAAAGGACGGAACTCGAAAATGCCTTCTTCCTTCTGTGACTCGTCCTCATCCTCAATACCGATGAGCTCGTACATTTTAGAAACCTGGCCGGACTTAAAGAAGTCTTTTAAATGGACAACAGGAGCACGGTCTGTATATTTGCGCACATAAGCGGCAGGATCTTCACCGGCCACATTTACCCAGCAGGTGTCGATCTCTGTTTGGAGCAGATCTGCCGGGATGGTGTCATATAATACATCCAGGGCATATTTGCCGTCCAGCTTTGCAAATTCAAAATCATGGTTATGGTAAAGCAGCTTCATGCCATATTTATTAGCCATTTCCCCCAGCATACGGGCGCCGTCGATGACTTCCTGGAATTTATCACAGCCGGGACGGTATTCCTCGGTGAGATAAGGGATAACGATATATTTGCAGCCGATCTGGGAATATGTTTTCATTGTACCTTCCGGGTCAGCCATCATTTCAACAAAAGGAACATGGGCAGACAGAGGAATAAGGCCGGCGCTTTCCACAGCGTCTTTTACTTCCTGGGCGCTGCGGCCGAAAAGGCCTGCAAATTCTACGGCTTCATAGCCCATTTCTTTGACTTTTTTTAATGTCCCATTAAAATCTTTTTCCATGTCATCTCTGACAGAATAAAGCTGTAATCCAACTGGCAGCATAAAAAAACCTCCTCATAAATCGATGTTAGGGTCAAAATATCTTTTGGCCCTTCTATATTGAATGATACGCAAAGAAATGCTATAATTCAAGTCAAATAGCGGCATAAACCAGACAAAAATTGCGTGTTTTAAAGGGGTTGACATAAGTTTGAGATTTTTTTACGAAGATAAAAGCCGCACATTTTCGGCAAGACAGGGCGCCCGGCTGGAGTTCGGCCCGCATCTTCACGGACATGTAGAGATTGTGGGAATGTTAAAAGGCTGTACCTCCGGTTTCATTGAATCCAGAAAGTATGAGATCACGCCGGGGGATGTATTTATTGTATTTCCCAATCAGATCCATTATTACGAGAGCCGGATGGATGAACATTTTATGCTGCTGCTGTTCCCTCCGGAAATGGCGGATGAATTTGCCCATATATTTAATGAAAAAATCCCCCAGAGCCCGTTGATCAAAGGGGCGCTGGAGGATGAGCTTCTCCTTTCGTCCATGAAGGCCATGACAGAGCTTCCGGACCGGGAGGGCAATGTGTTTCGTGAAATGGAGCAAAAGGGCTACTTCTTTTTGCTTATGGGACGGCTTTTGGAAAAGCTGAAGCTGGAAGCCGCCAGCCCGGGCGAACTGGCTACGGTAAATCTGATCTTAAATTACTGTATGTCCCATTACAGCGAGCGTTTGCTGCTGGAGGATGTGGCCAGTGCCCTGCATATTAATAAATATTATATATCCCATTTGTTCAGCCAGAAGCTTGACATGGGCTTTGGGGATTACGTGCGTTCCCTTCGGGTGAGCCAGGCCTGCCGGCTTTTGGAAAAAAGGTCCATGTCCATTACTGAGGTGGCTTATGGCGTCGGTTTTTCTTCGTCCAGGACATTTAACCGGGCATTTATAAAATATGTGGGCATGACGCCCCGGGACTACCAGAAAAAGCAGGCCCGGGAGGGACTTATGCATCCTGCTTTCCAAGATTACGATACACCGTAAGCATCATCGTAATAAAGCAGGCGGCGCCGCCGATAAAGTTGGAAATGGGCTCGGCCAGGAACACGCCGGTTACGCCCAGATTTGCCGCATAGGGCAGGATCAGTGTCAGCGGGATAACGATGATGGCCTTGCGCAGCAGGGAGAAGAAAATGGCAAACTTGGCTTTGCCAAGGCCTGTAAATACACACTGGCCGCTAAATTGCAAAGACATCATGAAAAATCCGAAAAAGTACAGGTGCAGCGACGGAACGCCGGCCTCCAGGAGGGCAGGATCGCTGTTAAAGATCTGTATAAAAAATTCCGGAAAGACAAAAATAATAGCCCAGGCGGCAGTAGTATAGATAATGCCTACCAGGGATGTAAATTTTATGCCTGAACGGACTCTCTGATACTTTCCGGCGCCGTAGTTAAAGCCAAGAACCGGCTGAGCGCCGCTGGTAATGCCCTGGATCGGCATGGAGACAATCTCCCGTACGGAGTTTAAGACGGTCATAATGGCTACATAAAGATCGCCGCCCCAGGACTGGAGGGTTACATTGCAGATCATCTGTACGGCGCTGTTTGTAACGGACATGATAAATCCCGACAGGCCAAGGCCGAAGATGCGGCCAACCAGCTTAAAGTCCGGCCGAAGCTGGTCCTTTTTGATCTTAATAATGGCTTTGGGCCCGGTAAGGAACCTAAGGACCCATAAGGCGGAAACGCCCTGGGAGATAATGGTGGCCAGGGCTGCTCCGGAAACGCCCATATCCAGCACAAAAATAAAGATGGGATCCAGGATAATGTTTAAAATAGCGCCGATGAGTACCGTAAACATGCCGGTGCGCGCGAAGCCCTGGGCGTTAATAAAGCTGTTCAGTCCAAGACTGATCATAACAAAGATTGTTCCCAGCAAATAAATGGTCAGATATTCGTTGGCATAGGGAAAGGTAGCGTCACTGGCGCCCAGCAGATAAAGCATGGGCTTTTTTACCGCCCAGACAAGAATGGTCAGCAGCAGTCCCATAAGGATGAGCATGGATGCGGATGTTCCAAGGATCCGGCTGGCCTTTTTTTCATTTCCCTCGCCCCGGGCGATGGAGAAAAGGGGCGCGCCTCCTGTTGAAAACAGATTGGAAAATGCTGTGATCATGGAGGTGACCGGCAGTGTCAGTCCGATACCGGTAAGGGCCAGGGTGGATGCGTCTGGGAGACGTCCGATATACATACGGTCAACAACACTGTAGAGTACATTGATCAGCTGGGCAAGGATCATAGGGAGGGCAATATTCATAATGTTCCGGGACATACTGCCCTGGCTGAAGTCGTTTTTGGCAGACTGGGCCATGAAGTCACATCCTTTCTGGTGGGGAAAGTTTTAATATAACAGTCCGGATTTCCGAATTGTCCTGTCTTTAAGTATACAACGGGGCCGGGTGGATTGCAATGAAAAAACAGGAGGCATTTTGCGGATTGCAATGAAAAACGGGAGGCATTATTTTAATGGATAAGGTGAAAATATCAGTGCGCCGTTTGGTGGAGTTTATCCTGCGCAGCGGAGATCTGGATACAGGTTCCCAGACACTTAAGGATACTCAGGCCATGCAGGAGGGCAGCGCTGTTCATAAGAAAATACAAAAAGAAGGCGGCGCTTCCTACAAGGCGGAGGTTTCTCTGAAAATGGATTTCCCTATGGGAGATGACCTGGTTATTACCCTGGAAGGCCGGGCAGACGGCGTGATCGAGGATTATCACATTCCCGTGGATGAAGAGGACAGCGGATATTTTTATACCATTGACGAGATTAAGGGCACTTACGGAAGCCTGAAGGGGATGGCCGGGCCGGTAGATGTTCACCGGGGTCAGGCACTGTGCTATGCCTATATGTACGGGAAAAATGAAGGCCTTTCCCACATGGGCATCCAGGTGACCTATGTCCATCTGGAATCCGGAAAGATCAGGCGCTTTAATGAAGAATGGGATTTTGAAGCGCTGGAGGCGTGGATCATGGATGTGCTTGAAAAATACAGCGTTTGGATCCGATGGGGCCTGCAGTGGCGGGAAAAGCGGAACATTTCCATAGGCCAGCTGAATTTCCCGTTTGAGTACCGTCCGGGGCAAAAGCGGCTGATCGCCGGCGTTTACCAGACGATTATCCAGGGGAAAAAGCTGTTTATCCAGGCGCCTACCGGGACGGGTAAGACCATTTCCACCGTATTTCCGGCCATTAAGGCTATGGGGGAGGGGCGCAGCGACAAGATCTTTTATCTGACGGCCAAGACCATTACCCGTACTGTGGCGGAGGAAACCTTTAAGCTTTTGGCCGGGGCTGGCCTGGAATTTAAGTATATTACATTAACGGCCAAGGAAAAGTGCTGTATTTTAGATGAACCTCACTGCAATCCGAGAGAATGTCCCAGAGCCAGGGGCCATTTTGACCGGGTGAATGAAGCGGTTTTTGCCATGATTTCCAACGAGCCCTTTATGAGCCGGGAGGTGGTGGAGGACTATGCCCGGGAATATGATGTGTGTCCTTTTGAAATGCAGCTGGACGCTGCCGTGTGGCTGGATGGGGTCATATGCGATTACAATTATGTGTTTGATCCTTATGTTTATTTGAAGCGCTTTTTTGGGGATACCAAGGAAAATTATATTCTTCTTGTGGACGAGGCCCATAATCTGGTAGAGCGGGCCCGGGAAATGTTCAGCGCCCAGCTGACCGTGACCCGGTTTAAGGCGCTGCGGGGCCTTGTGAAGGCTGAGTTTTCCAAATTGGCGGCCCGCCTTGGCAAGTGTATTAAATATATGACAGAGATCTCCTTAGAGTGTCCTGACTGTATGATCACTAACAGCAGCGGCGGGCTGACCCTGTATCTGATGCGGATGATGTCAGAGATGGAAGTGATCTTAAAGGATAATGAAGATAAAAGTGCGGCCCGCGTCCAGCTTAAGGAGCAGATCCTGGATCTTTACCTGGAATCCAAGCGGTTTGTGAATGCATATGACTGTATGGATGAGGACCGGTACATTGAGTATGGCAAGCAGCTGCCGGACGGGGATTTTATGCTGAAAATCTTTTGTGTGGATCCGTCCAAGGATCTGAGCCTGCGGCTGGATCTGGGCCTGGCGGCGGTGCTGTTTTCAGCCACCCTTTTGCCGGTGCAGTATTATAAAAGCCTGCTAAGCGTTACCGCCGCCCAGGATTATGATATGTACGCCACCTCGCCCTTTGAAGGGAACCACCGGCTTTTAATGACAGCCTCCGATGTGAGCAGCCGCTATACCCGGCGCAACCGGGAGGAATATGAAAAGATTTCCGATTATATCCGGGACATTGCCCGGGCCAAAAACGGAAATTATCTTGTGTTTTTCCCCTCCTACGCTTATATGCAAAGTGTTTTTGATGTATTTTCCCAACGGGAGCTTTTAAAGGCCGGCAATGGCTTTGAAGTCCATATGCAGGATAATGCCATGAGCGAGTCGGCCCGGCAGGAATTTCTGGATTTCTTCCAGGCGGGAAATCATGGCACGGTGCTTGGGTTTTGTGTCCTTGGCGGAATTTTTTCCGAGGGCATCGACCTGAAGGAGGACCGTCTGATCGGCGCCATCATCGTAGGTACGGGGCTGCCCCAGATGGGAGATGAGCGGGAGCTGCTGCGGGAATTTTACGACAGGAAATGCAGCATGGGATTTGAGTATGCCTACCTGTATCCGGGCATGAATAAAGTGCTCCAGGCCGGCGGCCGGGTCATCCGCACAGAAAAAGACCTGGGCATTATCGCTTTGCTGGACGAGCGTTTCAATTACCGCCAGTACCGCAGCCTTTTTCCACGGGAATGGGATCCGGTAGTCAAAGTCACCCGGGCCACTGTGGTGGAAAAAGTCAACGGCTTTTGGGAATCCTGCAGCGAAAGTGAAGATGAAGGATGATAGCTAATTCGCCAGGCCTGCCGGGAAGCCGTCGGGGGTGTGGGCAGTTTTCGGGAGATATGTAGATGATCTACATATCTTGAAAAATATTTATGAGAGGCGATTTGGGTGCTGTTTGCAGGCGGAAAGAATCCTACGGCCATAAATTGAAAAAACACGATCCGGGCCGAAGCGCTGCAAATTTAAGCCAACAATCTCACCCAAAAACTCAATATATATCAACCAATGTTAAAAGGTGTCAAGGAAACTTGACACCTTTTGGTGTAATACGCCCGGAAAGTGGCCGCCACGCCTGCTATACGCCGCTGAATATCTGCCTTCATTTCCCATTTTTACCTCTGTGAAAAAAATTTAAAAACTTTTTTTGACAAAAAATAAATTTTGGCACACTTTTTGCTTTATATACGGATGAGGAATACCATATTAATCTTCCGGAATTAAGCAAGACCGTGGAAATGCTGGTGATCGATTCGCTGCTGGATCAGGGCATGTCCAAAACAGATATTGCGGCGCTGCTTGGCATTAGCCGGCAGGCCTTGTTTACAAAAATAAAAAACAGAAGAACATAAATTTTTACGACCTGGCCGCCTGCCAAAGCTGCGGCCCCGGGACCGGGTATCCGGCGGTCGTAAGCATTTAGGAGGAATTATCAATGACAGACGGATTATTAAAAGGTGTAAGAGTTTTAGATTTTACAGACTTTCTTGCCGGCCCATACTGCGGCATGTATCTTGCAGATATGGGAGCGGATGTGATCAAAGTGGAAAATTTAAGGAGCGGCGGAAACTTTGTCCGGGGCGCACGGCCCAAAGAAAATAAAACCGGACGCAGCATGTATTTCCAAAATCTCAACCGGAATAAACGGGGTATTGCTGTGGATCTGAAATCTGAGGAAGGCAAGGAGCTGTTTACAGCCCTTGTAAAGTCTGCGGACGTTCTGGTGGAAAATAACCGTCCCGGTGTGATGAAGCGTCTGGGCTTTGACTATGAATCCTGCAAGGCCATTAATCCGGGGATCATTTTTGCATCCATTTCCGGATTCGGCCAGTACGGCCCGTATTCCAGCCGACCCGGCTACGACCTGATCGCTCAGGCCATGGGCGGTTCCATGAGCATTACCGGCTGGCCCGGACAGGAGCCTACCAGAGCCGGTATGGCTATCGGCGATATGTTTGCCGGACTTAATGCGGCGGTTGGTATTTGCGCAAGCTTGTATAAACGCAAGGAAACCGGCGTGGGACAAAGCATTGATGTAGCCTTGGTAGACAGTATCGTTTCCGGTATGGAAGCCAAGATGATGCAGTATATTTATGAAGGTAAAGCCCCTGTAATGACCGGCAATAAATACATTTCCTCAGCTCCTTATGATTCCTTTAAGGCAAAGGATACCTATTTTGTTATTGCCAGCGGCACGGATGTGCATTTCCAAAAGCTTTCTGCTGCTATGGGGATGCCGGAGCTGGCTCAGGATCCGTTATATATTGATACAGAAAGCCGGAAGAAAAATGCAGACAGCCTGAAAAAGATCATTGAGCAGTGGGCATCGGATAAGACTGCTGTCCAGTGCGTGGAGATCATCGAAGGTGTGGGCGTACCTGCCGGACCGATCTATAACTGCGCTGATGTATGTAATGATAAAAACATTGTGGAGGTCCGGGAAATGCTTGTAAAGGTTCCCCACAAGGAAGCCGGGGACCTGACAGTTCTTGGCAACCCGGTGAAAATGGACCGTTATCCCTGCCACTATGAAAAGGCTGCCCCGGATCTTGGAGAAGATAATGAATCCGTATTTACGGAGCTTGGATTTTCCAAAGAAACACTGGAGGCATACCGGAGCAAGGGCGTGCTGAACTAGGAGGCAGGAGAAAAATGGATTATACTCAGAAAATTGAAATTGCGGAGGTTTGTCCGCGGGACGGATGGCAAAATCATCCGGTGCCTATTGATACGGATACAAAAATTGAACTGATCCGGAAAATGATGGACTGCGGCCCTAAAAGGATCGAAGTAACGTCCTTTGTGAATCCCAAGGCCGTTCCACAGATGGCAGACAATGCCAGGGTTGTGGATGGCGTCAGGGAATATGCCCGGGAAAAAGGCGTCACCCTCATCGGCCTGGCTTTAAATGGCCGCGGCGTGGATAACGCCAGGGCCGCAGGCCTGACCCATGTAAGCTTTGGCGTTTCTGTCAGCGAGGAACATAATCTTAGAAATTCCAATAAGACCATAGAGGCATCCTTTGAAGATTTCAGAAAGATCATGGACCGGGCCCAGGGCATGAACGTACTCCTGGCCCTGCCGTGTACTTTTGGTTCCCCCTTTGGAGATGCCATTGATCTGGACCGGGTGCTGCGCATGTGCGAGGAAGCAAAAGCCATGGGTGTGAAAGAATTTGGCCTGGCAGATACAGCCGGGATCAGTAATCCCAGACATACCCGGGAAGTGCTCCGCTACCTGAAAGACGGAGGCCTGGATTTTTCCCAGGTATCCATCCACCTTCATGATACCCGTGGCATGGGCCTGGCCAATGCATGGATCGCCCTTGAGGAAGGGATCACCCATTTTGACGCATCCTTAGGCGGCATGGGCGGATGCCCCTTTGTTCCCGGCGCGAAAGGCAATATTGCCACGGAAGATCTTGTCAACATGGTTTCCCAGATGGGTATGGAAACCGGTTATGATCTGGATGCTGCCATTGCCCTGGCCGTTGACATGGGCGGGCGAATCCAGGCAAAGCTTTCAAGCTCTATGAGCAGTCTGTGTAAAAAAGGTCATTGAAAAATTGTGATATAGAAGATGCGGCGGATACTCCCTTAAATATTAAATCAGAAATTCAGCCCGGCATTTTATTTGTCCTTACTGAGGAATATAAAATGCCGGGCTGTTTTGCGATTATTTTATTGTATCCGGCCCCGTGAAATGGTATGATAAAACTATAACTAAGTGACAAATACCAACAGGAGGGAGACACCAATGAAAGTAGGCTTTATCGGCCTTGGAATCATGGGCGAGGCCATGTGCTACAATATTTTAAAAAAGCACGATGACCAGGTTTTTATTTATGATATTAATAAGGCACAGATGGACAAAGTAGCCAGGTATGGAGGGATTCCCTGTGAAAGCTCTGCCCATGTGGCCAAAATGAGCGATCTGATCATTACCGTCGTCCCCCGTTCTGAACATTCGATGGATGTGTACAGCCAGATCAGAGATGCAGTAGATGATACAAAGATCTGCGTAGATATGAGTACGATCGATCCGGATGTATCCCTGCAGATCCGGGACATGCTGGCAGAGCGCGGCTGCGCCTTTTTAGACGCGCCGGTGGTTAAGTCCCAGGAAGCGGCATGGCTGGGGGATGTGGGGATTTACGTGGGAGGCCCCAGAGATGTGTACGATCAGATCAAGCCCATCCTGCGTTATATGGGACGCAGCATTATCCATATGGGTGATCATGGCAAGGGGCTGATCATGAAGATCTGCCATAATGCCCTGGTGGCACAGATCCAGAACGGGATCAACGAGACGCTGACCCTGGCCCGGGCCAACGGTATAGACCTGGACAAATACAGCGCTGCTATTTCTTATGGGGTAGGGCAGAATTACTATTACGATTCCAAGCAGATCGCCCTTATGAGCAAGGATTATACGACCCAGTTTTCCGTGGAAAATATGGCCAAGGACCTGGATATCTGCCATCGCATGATCCAGCCTCAGGGAATGGAGATGCCTGGTCTTGAAGTATCCAGGAATGTGTATAAAGAGGCCCTGGAAAAGAACATGGGAGGGAGCGATTATTGCTCCACAGTGGAGATCATTATGGCCCGTTCCCATGTCTCAAATAAAGAACAATAAATTTAGGTAAATCATTTGAATAACAATAATTTTTATGATAGAATTTGTGAATGAAATAACAAAGTCTGTCAAAAGGAGGTATAACATGCTTGTCACTATTTGTATTGGAAGCTCATGTCATTTAAAAGGTTCCCGGGATATTATCGCATCTTTGGAGCGTCTGGTCTCTCTCCACGGCATTTCTGATGAAGTAGAGCTGACCGGCTCATTCTGTATGGGTGAATGCGCCAAAGGCGTCTGTGTGAAAGTGGATGATGAACTGTTTTCTGTTTCTCCGGCAACAGTTGAGCAGTTTTTCAATGAGCAGATTCTCGGGAGGATTTAAGTGTGGGTGCTATCGGGTTTAAAAAGGCGAAATGTAAAGATTGTTACAAATGTGTCCGTCTCTGTCCGGTAAAAGCCATTACAGTACAGAACGAGCACATTAAATTTGCGGCCAGCGACTGTATTTTATGCGGCCAGTGCCTTGAAGCCTGTCCCCAGGATGCCATTACAGTATTCAGCGATATTGACCTGGTAAAACAGTATCTTCAGGATGGGATGACCGTGATCGCCAGCCTTTCTCCGGCCTATCTGGGAATCTATACGGATATAGAGCCGGGGCAGTTTATTGAAGGCCTTTACCGGCTGGGCTTTTCCCAGGTCCGTGAATCGGCGGAGGGCGCCATTTATGTGACCAATGAATACCAGCGGCTTATGCGTGAAGGCACGATGGACAATATTATCACATCGGCCTGTCCTGTGGTCAACCAGTATGTGGAAACCTATTATCCGGATATGATCCAGTATATGGCGCCTGTTGTCAGCCCTGTGATCGCTCACGGGAAGCTGCTGAAGGAAGAATTTGGGGACAGTGTTAAGATCGTAGCGATCAGCCCGTGCCTTGCCGAAAGCACAGAAGATTTAAAAGACGCCCGTACCAGCGGCTATATTGACGCAGTGATCAATTTTGAACAGCTGGGGCAGTGGTTTGAAGAAAAGGGGATCGTTCTGGAGCAGTGCCGCCAGTGGCGCCATGACCGGGTCAATCCCATGATCAACGGCGCATATGCCACCAGCGGAGGGATCACCATGGCCATTAACGCCAAGGGGGGAGCTACCTGCGGCTACCAGACACTGTATATCGACGGAATCGAAGCGTGCAGGGAGATTTTTGAATCCATCCGCAAAGGGGAGATCCATAGGTGTTTTCTTGAATTAAATTCCTGTGTGCGCGGCTGTATTAACGGCCCGGTAACCGGCAGGATTCAAAGAAACCGCTTTAAGTCCCATCTGACATTGCTGGGGCGGATCATGAAGGATTTTCCCCAGTATGAACCGCTCCCGGAGGGCATAAGCCTTGAAAAGACCTTTGAGGCCAGGGGAAAGACGGCCCAAATACCCACAGAGGAGGAGATCCGCAAGATCTTAGTTGCCATTGGCAAGGATACGCCGGAAAAAGAGCTTAACTGCGGCGCCTGCGGTTTCCACACATGCCGGGAAAAGGCCATTGCCGTGTATCAGGGCAAGAGCCAGATCCAGATGTGCCTTCCGTATATGTATGAAAATGCGAGGCATTTGTCGGATGTGATCTTATCTGTAACCCCAAGCCTGGTCATTATTGTTGACGAACAGCTGCGGATCAGGGAGTTTAATAATGCAGCTGAGGTGAAGTTTAATATTTCACGGGAAGAAGCGTTAAAATCTTATCTTTATGAGATCATTGATTCAGAAAGTTTCCAGGAAGTGCTCCAGGAAAAACGCAGCAAGATCAATCTGCGGGTGGATTATAAGTCCTATAAGATGAAAACGATCCAGAATCTGATTTATGTGCGGGAGCAGGGGGTTGTGATCGGCATTATCCGGGATATTACGGATGAAGAAAAGCAGAACGCCAAGAGGTACCGTTTAAAGATGGAAGCTGTCAACAGCGCCCAGAAAGTCATTGATAAGCAGATGATGGTGGCGCAGGAGATTGCCGGACTTTTAGGGGAGACAACAGCAGAGACAAAGATGACGCTGACCCGGCTTCGCGACCGGCTTATGGAAGATGGTGAGGAATCAAAATGAGTATAAGCCTTGATGTTTCCTGGAAAAGCCTGAACAAGCACGGGGAAGAACTGTGCGGGGATACAGTGGGGATTCTGAAAAATGAGGATTCAGACATTTTTATTTTGTCGGATGGTATGGGCAGCGGCGTTAAGGCCAATATTTTGTCCACGCTGACCACAAAAATCCTTGGTACCATGCTCCGGGACGGAGCCAATATTCAGGACTGTGTGGAAACCATTGCAAAGACGCTCCCGGTATGCTCGGTGCGTCATGTGGCCTATTCCACTTTTACTATTCTCCAGATCTTTAAAGACGGACATGCCTATGTGGTCGAGTATGATAATCCGGGCTGCGTGCTGATCCGCAATAAAAAGGTCGTTAAGATTCCCTATGAGACCCATGTGATCGAGGGAAAAAAGATCCGGGACTGCAGCCTTAAGGTGGAGATGGGCGACTACTTTGTGCTCATGAGCGACGGCGTCGTCCATGCCGGCGTAGGCAACCTTATGAGCTTTGGATGGGGCTGGACAAAGGCCAGCGAGTATATCCGGAAAGCCTGCAGCAGACCGGCGCTTTCCTCACCGAGACTTGTGTCTTTAGTCTGCCGGGCCTGTATGGATCTGTATCTGGATAGTCCGGGGGATGACACTACTGTAGCTGTGGTCCATGCTGTAAAGTCAAAACATGTAAATATTTTTACCGGGCCGCCTCAGTCCTATGATGACGATGCGGTTTTGATGAGAGATTTTATGACATCTCCCGGAAAAAAGATCGTCAGCGGCGGCACAAGCGCCAATATTGCAGCGCGTATATTAAAAAAGAAGATCGTTGCTTCGCTTAAGTACAATGATCCTGAAATCCCGCCCATTGCTTCTTTGGAAGGGGTGGATCTTGTGACAGAAGGCGTGCTGACGCTGAACCGGTGTGCCAATATGCTGGAACAATATAATAAAGGAGACCTGACAGATAAATTTTTTGACAGCCTGGATGCGGATAATGGAGCGGCGATGATCGCCAGGATCCTTGTGGAAGAATGTACCGACCTTCATATGTTTGTTGGTCAGGCCATGAATGCAGCGCATCAGAATGTGGGACTTCCTTTTGATTTAAGTATACGTATGCGCCTGGTGGATAAGATCCGCCAGGAGTGCGAAAAAATGGGGAAAAATGTTACGGTCAAATATTATTGACCCTTGAAGATCCGCAGGGGATCATCTGGATGGGCGCCAAGCCCAGGAATTAAGGAAAGGATAGAGTATGAAAAGACAATTTGGAACAGATATTAATATGATCAAATATGAGGTATGTGTGGAAGTTGCCAAACTTGCTTTTGCCGGAGAACTGGAAACCCGCCGGGATGAGATCCCATACACCATCATTCCAGGCAATACACCACAGTGGCGCTGCTGCGTATACCGTGAACGTGAAATTGTACGCCAGAGAGTAAACCTGGCAGAAGGCCGTCCGGCGATCGGAACAAAGGCAAACAAAAATATTGTACAGGTGCTGCCGGCTGCCTGCGAAGGCTGTCCTATCAACCGTTTCAGCGTTACAAGCAGCTGTCAGATGTGTATGGCTAAAAAGTGCCTGGGCGCATGTAATTTTGGCGCCATCACTTTTGAAGGCGGCCATGCCAATATTGATCCGAAAAAATGTAAAGAGTGCGGCCGCTGTGCCGAGGCTTGCCCATACAATGCCATTGCCGACCTGATGCGTCCCTGCAAGCGCAGCTGTCCGGTGGATGCCATTACTATGGATGAAGAAAACATCGTGGCTATTGATGAAGAAAAGTGTATTAACTGCGGTCAGTGCGTTATTAACTGCCCGTTCGGTGCGATTACAGACAAGTCCTTTATGGTAGACGTTATTAAGCTGATCAACAGCGGCGCAAAGGTTTATGCCATGGTTGCTCCGGCCATTTCCGGCCAGTTTGGCGTTAATGTAACCAATGGTATGATCCGTGAGGCTGTAAAGGCGCTTGGATTTACCGATATGTACGAAGTATCCCTTGGTGCAGACTTTGTTTCCAAGAACGAAGCTCTTGAGCTGGAAGAACATGTAAAGGAAGGCAAGAAGATGACCACTTCCTGCTGTCCGGCATTTGTAAATATGATCAAAAAGCACTTCCCGCAGGTGCTTGATGCGATGTCTACCACAGTATCACCCATGACTGCGACAGGCCGTCTGATCAAAGCTATGGATCCTGAGGCTGTGTGCGTATTTATCGGGCCATGTATTGCCAAGAAGGGCGAGGTTATCGACTCCATTACTTATGGCGGCGCCGATTATGCCATGACTTATGAAGAACTGGCCAGCATGTTCGAGGCCAAAAATATCGATCCTGCTGACTTTGAAGGTGAAATGCAGCAGGGCAGCGTTTTCGGTATGGAATTTTCCGTATCCGGCGGCGTGACCAATGCAGTGCTTTCCACATTTAAGGAACGCAATGAAGAAATTGATGTGAAGGTTTGCCGTGCTAACGGCGCATTAGAGTGCAAGAAGGCTCTGATGATGCTGAAAGCCGGAAAGCTTCCGGAAGACTTTATTGAAGGTATGGCCTGCGTGGGCGGCTGCGTCAACGGCCCGGCCATGATCAATAAGAGCCGTACATATATGAAAGACAGAAACACTCAGATCAAGCAGGCAGACAGCCGCGGCGTACTGGAAAACTGTGCCAAGTATGATGATCTGGAATTCAGCATGGTGCGGAAGTAAGATTTTAGGTATTGCTTTTTATAGGGGAAACGATTATAATGAGAACTGGACACAATATATAGTGTCCAGTTCTTTTGCTGAACACATAATATCGTTTTTGTTCTGCTCTGGAACACAATATAACGTCTTTTAGGAGGCTTGACGCAATGATAGATAAGATTCAAAAGCGTAACGGTGATATTGTACCTTTTGACTCCATGAAGATCATGAACGCCATTGACCGGGCCAATAAAGCCGTGGACAGTGAGCACATGACGCCCACAGATCTTTTATTTCTTACGGAAAAGGTGACTGACCGGCTGGATGAAAAAGATCTGAACAGCGTGGAACACATTCAGGATCTTGTGGAGGAGATACTGATCCGTTTTGGCTACGCCCGGACAGCGAAAGCGTACATTTTATACCGTGCAGAACATACAAAGATCCGAAAGTCAGAGTTTGATCTTATGGACATTTATAAGAAGCTGACCTATTCCGATGCCAAAGACGAGGATATTAAGCGTGAGAATGCCAACATTGATGCAGACACGGCTATGGGTACCATGCTTAAGTACGGCTCAGAGGGATCCAAGTATTTTATTGACAACTATGTACTGCCCAAAGATATTGCAGCGGCCCATATGAATGGCGATATCCATATCCATGATATGGATTTTTATATGCTTACTGAGACCTGCTGCCAGATCGATCTGATCAAGCTGTTTAAAGACGGATTTTCCACAGGCCACGGATACCTGCGGGAGCCTAATTCCATCCGTTCCTATGCTGCCCTGGCGTGTATTGCCATCCAGGCCAACCAGAACGAGATGCACGGCGGCCAGAGTATCCCCAATTTTGATTATGCCATGGCCATGGGGGTGGGAAAAACTTACCGAAAGGAATATTATAAACATTTAAAGGCTTATTTGCAGCTGAAGCTGGACATGGAGGAAGAAGAAGCCATCCAGGTGATCACGGATCTTAAAAATAATATGACAACCCCAGTGTCCATGGGCAATAAAGAAGCCTTTGCCCGTGAGCTGACCGGCTACGGCGTTGGCGGCAAGGTATGGGGCGAGGATCTCCAGAAAGCCCACGCATATGCCGCAGATGCAGCCTATAAGAGCACAGACCGTCAGACCTATCAGGCGATGGAAGCGCTGATCCACAACCTGAATACGATGAATTCCCGTGCCGGAGCCCAGGTGCCTTTCAGTTCCATTAACTACGGCACAGATACATCGCCGGAGGGGCATATGGCTGTGCGCAACCTGCTTCTGGCCACTGAAGCCGGCCTGGGAGCCGGCGAGACGCCCATTTTCCCGGTGCAGATCTTTAAAGTAAAGGAAGGGGTCAACTATAATAAAGAGGATCCCAATTATGATCTTTTTAAGCTGGCCATTAAGACCAGCGCCCAGAGACTGTTCCCTAACTTTAGCTTTATTGACGCGCCTTATAATCTTGAATATTATAAGCCGGGCGATTATAATACAGAGGTCGCCTATATGGGCTGCCGGACCCGTGTCCTTGGAAATGTCCATGATCCGTCAAAGGCTGTGACCTGCGGCCGGGGCAATTTAAGCTTTACATCCATTAACCTGCCTCGTCTGGGTATTGAAGCCAAGGGAGACGTAAAGCGGTTTTATGAACTGCTGGATGATCGTATCGATCTGGTGATCCGCCAGCTGCTCCACCGTTTTAAGATCCAGTGTACAAAACGTGTGCGCAACTATCCGTTCCTTATGGGGCAGGGGATTTGGATCGACTCGGAAAATCTGGATATTGACGACAGTGTGGCTGAGGTCCTTAAAAACGGCACGTTAAGCGTTGGTTTTATCGGACTGGCCGAAACATTAAAAGCCCTCATCGGCAAGCATCATGGGGAAAGCGAGGAGGCTCAGAAGCTGGGCCTTGAGATCATCAGCCATATGCGCCGGCGCATGGATGAGGAATCTCAAAAGACCGGTCTGAATTTTACATTGCTGGCAACTCCGGCCGAAGGCCTGAGCGGACGTTTTGTTGCCATTGATAAAAAGATTTACGGTATTATTGAAGGTGTTACAGATCGTGAGTATTATACAAACTCCTTCCATGTACCGGTATATTACCCCATTAAGGCATTTAAAAAGATCGCCCTTGAGGCGCCTTACCATGCATTGACCAATGCCGGACATATCAGCTATGTGGAGCTGGATGGGGATACATGCAAGAACCTGGAAGCTTTCGAGACGATCATCCGTTATATGAAGGATCAGGGGATCGGCTACGGTTCCATCAATCATCCGGTAGACCGGGATCCGGTCTGCGGCTATACCGGCGTTATCGGCGAGGTGTGCCCGCGGTGCGGACGCCGGGAAGGGGAAAGCGTCAGTGTGGAAAAATTAAGAGAACTGCGCAAGAAGTTTCCCAACGTACCTTACTATGGTGAATAAGTTTACATAAATCATACAGGGCAGGAAATATGCCCAAAGAACAGGAGGAGATCATATGAGCCAGAAAGTTGTTATGAAAGAAGAAATGGTTGGAGAAAACGTAGGTTTTGACCGTATCCGCCGCATTACCGGTTATCTGGTAGGAACCACAGAGCGTTTTAATAATGCTAAAAGAGCCGAGGAGAAAGACCGGGTAAAGCATGGAATGTAAGTTAAGGATCAGCGGCATTATTGACGAATCCATTGTGGACGGCCCGGGACTCCGCTTTACGGTGTTTACTCAGGGCTGTCCCCATCATTGTCCCGGCTGCCATAATCCTCAGACCCATGATTTTAACGGAGGATCGTGGATGACCGTGGATGAGATCATGGACAGGTTTTTGGAGGATCCTTTATTATCAGGAATGACATTTTCCGGCGGAGAGCCATTTTGCCAGCCAAAGCCTTTATGTCAGCTGGCCCGAAGGGTAAAGGATGCAGGAAAAAATATTGTGATCTATTCAGGGTATACTTATGAACAGCTTTGCCAGATGGCTCAAAAGGATCCCTATGTGGATGAGCTTTTGCGGCTGTGCGACCTTCTGGTGGACGGCCCGTTTATCGAGGCCCAAAAAGACCTGGATCTGCTTTTCAGAGGCAGCGCCAACCAGAGGATTCTGGATTTGTCCCAATACCCTCTGGCGGCAGACGTCAGCGATGGTTCTTTTTCGTTATAAGATATAAAACCTTATAAAACAAAGTGATCTGCTGATAACGATTTAGCTGTGCAGATAGCGTGAAAAAACCGGTGCAGGCAGGCCTGCGCCGGTTTTTTCCACATATCCGGCCAGGCAAAGTTCCTTGCGTAAGTAAACTTCCGCCGGCCCTTTGCCGGAATGGATGCATGGCTGAATAGTTAAAAAAATATTTTAAAAATACTATTGACAAAATGCCAAAAAGGATATATGATAACAATATCAGTAATGATTACTGATTTTTGAAACAGATACAATTAAATTTATCTATGCAGACCGTTTTTAAGCAGGCTCTGCATCATAAAAAAGGAGAGTAAATCGTATGAAAAAGTTTGTATGTACAGTATGTGGTTATGTTCATGAAGGCGACAGCGCACCGGCAGAATGTCCGATCTGCCATGCACCGGCAGAAAAATTTAAAGAGCAGGTTGGCGAAAGAGAATGGGCAGCAGAGCATGTTGTAGGCGTAGCTCAGGGCGTAAGCGAAGACATCATCAAAGACCTGAGAGCTAACTTTGAAGGCGAGTGCTCTGAAGTTGGTATGTACCTTGCTATGGCAAGAGTTGCTCACAGAGAAGGTTATCCTGAGGTTGGTCTTTACTATGAAAAAGCTGCCTGGGAAGAAGCAGAACATGCTGCTAAATTTGCAGAACTGCTTGGCGAAGTTGTTACTGACAGCACAAAGAAAAACCTTGAGATGCGTGTAGATGCTGAAAACGGCGCAACAGCTGGCAAAGTAGACCTTGCAAAACGCGCTAAAGCAGCAAACCTCGATGCAATCCATGACACAGTACATGAAATGGCAAGAGACGAAGCCCGCCACGGCAAAGCATTTGAAGGTCTCTTAAAGAGATACTTTGGCTAATATATAGAGGGATTTGGAAGTACAGGAGGGTAAGTTTTAGGACTTATCCTCCTTTTTTAATTTTTAAAATTGACAAAATCCCTTTTAAAAATTATAATAATAACCAATATTATTTTCAACCGTGTTTTTAGTAGTAAAAGGAGGTGTGCCAATGAAAACCGTTAAATACAGCCGGCAGCGTGAAGCGATTAAAAAGTATCTTATGTCTTCCACAGAACATCCTACCGCAGAAATGGTCTATGAGGCGATCCGGGAAGTTTGCCCCAATATCAGCCTGGGAACGGTATATCGTAACTTGACATTCCTTGTAGAACATGGAGAAATCATCCGTTTAAGCTGTGGAGAAGGCAGTGACCGGTTCGATGGAAATACATCCAGACATTATCATTTTATTTGTAAAAAGTGCGGATGTGTTAAGGATCTGACCATGCTGCCCATTGATCATATTGACGCTATTGCCGGAGAACATTTTGATGGGGTTATTGACGGCCATTATGCATATTTTTACGGGACCTGTGCCCAGTGTCTGGCCGGACAGCATAGCGCTGCTGTGTAAAAAGAAATAGTATTTATACTCGGGGGATGAGCCTGCGCCGGCTTGTCCTCCGTTTTTTCCCCGGACAGAAGCCAGATGCGGTGGCGTAACAGTTCAGCTGGCTGAACTGTTATGCGGTGGATTTATATGCTGCAGCTTGTCTTTGACAATCGGCATAAAGTGATATACAATAATAACTGTTTATGGCGGAGGTTGGCTTTTATATGAACATAAATCCTGCAAAGGATACCTGCATGGACATTTTGTGTCCGGCAGGAGAAAGGCTTATACGATGAACATAAAAGATATTGCTCAAATGGCCGGTGTATCCAGGGCGACGGTTTCCAGATATTTGAATCATGGATATGTCAGTGATGAAAAGAAACAAAAGATCAAAGATGTTATTGAACAGACCGGTTATGTGCCGTCAACCCAGGCACAGATGCTCCGTACAAAAAAGACAAGGCTGATCGGCGTGATCATACCAAAGATCAACTCCGAGACCGTATCCCGCATCTTAAAAGGTATTGGACAGGTTTTAGAAAACTATGGCTATCATATGCTGGTGGCAAATACAGAAAACCGTTATGAAAAAGAACTGGACTATCTGAAAATATTTGCCAATGACCGGGTAGACGGGGTGATCTTACTGGCTTCGGTCCGCACCCGGCAGCATCAGAAGCTGCTGGCCCAGCTCCCTGTGCCGGTTGTTATTGCAGGGCAGGAGGCCCAAAAGTATTCCTGTGTTTTCCATGACGACAGGAATGCAGCAAAGGCATTGACTCAGAGGTTTTTGGAAAGGGGATGCCGCAGGCCTGTATTTTTGGGAGTTACCGATGCGGATACAGCCGCCGGTATGAACCGCCGTCTTGGTTTTGAAGCCGCCTTAAAAGAGCATGACCTGTGGAGTGAAGATATTCTTGAGCTGGCATGCGAGTTTGACTCTGCCTCCGGCTATGAGCGGATGCAGGAACTGATCCGTGAACAGGCAGATTTTGACAGTGTGTTATGTGCTACAGATAATATTGCTGCCGGAGCTCTGCGTGCTTTGCGGGAAGCCGGAATTGATGTACCCGGAAAGGTAAAGCTGGCCGGCTTTGGGGATACACAGCTGGCATCCTTAGTGACGCCGGCCATGACTACCGTCCACTATCACTATGAGGAGAGCGGAAAAGAGGCTGCGTCCATGGTCATGGAGCAGATCTACAGCGGTACGCGATTTGTAAAAAGCGTTATGTTGGGATATGAAATCGTTCCCAGAGAAAGTTTATAAATTTCAGGACGATCTGATATGCCGGATATACAGCGGAAATCTTAATAAAATTTGTTGCTATACCCATTGACATACATAGGGTCAGTGGGTATTATTATAATATAATATGAAATCGATTTCATAAAGCGCAGTTATGACGCTGCAATGAAAGCGCTGTAAGCAAATGCGGAAAGGAAGTTTTGTTTCTATGAGAACATCTTTGACAAAAGAACTGGAAAAGTATACGCAGCTTTTAGAAGCACAGGCGTCTCAGGTGGAAAAAGATGAGTGGAGGCTTAAGTTTCATGTGATGCCTCCGGTGGGGTGGCTGAATGATCCCAATGGTTTATGTTATTTCAATGGAGAATATCATTTGTTTTTCCAGTATTCCCCGTCGGACCCTAACGGTTCCCTGAAATATTGGGGACATTATGTAAGCAAAAATATGCTTTCCTGGGAATATAAAGGCATTGCTCTTTATCCGGATATGCCCTTTGACTGCTGCGGCGTTTACTCCGGAAGCGCCCTTGTGGAAGGGGATCAGGTATGGCTTTATTATACCGGTAATGTTAAGCTGCCCGGGAATCATGATTATGTGAATACCGGCCGCCAGGGCAATACAATTGCTGTTGTCATGGATAAAGACGGACATATGGGGGATAAACAGCTTGTGCTGACCAACGAGGATTATCCGGCGGATGTGACCTGCCATGTGCGGGATCCCAAGGTGTGGAAAGACAAGGACCGCTATTATATGGTGCTGGGCGCACGCAAAAAAGGGGATAAGGGCTGCGTGCTGCTTTATTCTTCCACAGACCGTATGTCCTGGGAGCTGGCCAATGTGCTGGAAACGGAAGAAACCTTCGGCTTCATGTGGGAATGCCCGGATTTCTTCTGTTTGGACGGACACAATGTTTTATCCTTTTCCCCTCAGGGGCTGGCTCAGAATGGCCTGGATTATGCCAATACATTCCAGTCCGGCTATTTTATGGTCCGGGGCGAAGTGACAGGCGCATACACCTTGGAAAATTTCCGGGAATGGGACCGGGGCTTTGATTTTTATGCGCCCCAGACCTTTGAAACCGGCGATGGCCGCCGCATCCTCATGGGCTGGATGGGCATGGGTGAAAGTGATTATGTCAACCTTACTGTGGAGCGGGGATGGCAGCATTGCCTGACGCTGCCAAGAGAGCTGTCTTTAAAAAATGGCCGTGTCCTTCAAAATCCTGTCCGGGAGCTGGAACAGTACAGGACAGACCGGGCGGATTATTCCCTGGAGTCGGGGATGGAGATGGCGGCACCGCTGTGCAGCGATATTCTTATGGAAGAACTTAAGGACAGAGACTTTCATTTATGTATTGACGATGGTCTGACCATAA
Organism: Candidatus Scybalocola faecigallinarum; assembly: GCA_018711005.1. Taxonomy (GTDB): domain Bacteria; phylum Bacillota; class Clostridia; order Lachnospirales; family Lachnospiraceae; genus Catenibacillus; species Catenibacillus faecigallinarum. The sequence continues at coordinate 22,353 of DVIT01000013.1, forward strand.
ACTATGATAAGGATAAGAAAATATTTACCATAGAATTTTTACCGGAGTCCCCCATCAGCGGCGGACGCACTGCCAGAGGTGTGGCGCTGGAGAACCTGAATAGCCTTCGAATCCTTTTGGATACGTCAGCCGTGGAGATTTATGTGAATGGCGGAGAAGAAGTATTTTCCAGCCGCATGTATCCCCGAGACCTGGAAATCAGTCATGGCCACAGCTTAACGCTGGCTGCCGGATCCGGTAAAATGACCATGTGGAAATTGGAGGAGAGGGAATGAAAGACACATTACTGGCCATTGGGGAGGCGCTCATCGACTTTGCACCAAAGCAGATCGGCGTGCCATTAAAAGATGTTTCTGAATTTAAAAAGGCTGTGGGCGGCGCCCCGGCCAATGTATGCGGAGCATTTTCCAAGCTTGGAGGCCGTTCGGCCATGATCACCCAGCTTGGGCAGGATGCTTTTGGGGACTGTATTGTGGAAGAACTTGAAGGCTTTGGGATCGATACCCGTTATATTTTACGGACCAATGGGGCAAATACAGCGCTGGCCTTTGTTTCCCTGGAAGCAGACGGCAGCCGGGACTTTTCCTTTTACAGAAAGCCCAGCGCGGACATGCTCTTTTCCAAAGACGCATTAAAGGCCGATTGGTTTAAAGATGCCTATGCCCTGCATTTTTGCTCTGTGGATCTGGTGCCTTCACCGATGCGCCAGGCCCATGTTACAGCTATTGATATGGCTTTGAAAGAAAATGCTATTATAAGTTTTGACCCTAATGTGCGCTTCCCGTTATGGGAGGATCACGATGCCCTTAGAAAGACGATTCTGGAGTTTATCCCTAAGGCTCATATCCTGAAGATTTCTGACGAGGAGCTGGAATTTATTACCGGCTGCCGGGAGATCACAGCGGCAGCGAAGCAGCTCTTTACAGGAAATGTAGCCCTGGTGATCTACACCATGGGCAGCGGCGGCGCTGTATGTATGACCCGCAAGGCCAGCGCTCAGGTGCCTTCCAGAAAGGTAAAGGCAGTGGACACCACAGGGGCAGGGGACGGTTTTATCGGCTCATTCCTGTATCAGCTGTACCGGGACGGTGTTGACGCTGCCGGACTTTCGGAGCTGACGTCTGAACAGATGGCTCAGTATATTACATTTTCTAACCGCTTCTGTGAGTACAGTGTGTTTGGAAACGGAGCTATTGCGTCCTATCCCACGGCACAGCAGCTGGAAACATATATCCGGGAAAATCCCTGAAAAAAGAAGATAATAAAAAGAGAGTCCTGCAACGCTTTGGCGCACTGAATGCGCCGGAGTGCTGCAGGACTCTTTTTGTTTGGTCAGTGGGCAGGACGCAATCTGTCTCCGGGAATTTGGCTAAATTTTTGGCAGCCTTGGATGGACGTACCATGCGGTCAGGCCGGTGAAAAGTCCGGTAATAATGCCGCTGATGATCAGGTAAGGATAGTAAAAAAGCACGTATCCGGAGCCAAGGACAATGGCAGCCACAGCGATCTGTCCGGTATTGTGGGCCAGAGCCCCCATAATGCTGGTGAACCACAAAAGCCTGCTGCCAAGGAAGTGGTGGAGAATGGCCATGACCAGCAGACAGGCCAGTCCTCCGGACAGACTGTAAAAGAAAGACATCATTTGTCCGGCAAAAATGCTGCCCAGGATAATGCGCACCAGCAGGACGATCAAAGCATCCCGCCAGGTGGCATTGGCCAGCAGGATAAGGGTTACAATATTGGCCAGACCCAGCTTAATGCCCGGGATGGGCACCAGAGGCGGGATCAGGGATTCCAGCAGGAATATAGTCAGGGCAATAGTTGAAAACAGAGCCAGAGTTGTCAGCTTTTTTACAGATTTCACAGGCGCCTCCTTAATTGGCAATGGCATCCATGCCTCCGGTGTCCCCGCCGCTGATGCGTATGATCACGCGATTGGGAAGGCAGGTAATGGGCGCCAGGCTGTCGGAAATGTATCCGGTGTTGACACAGACCTTATCCGGGCAGGACGCTTCAATAATGGCAATACGGCCAGGCTCTACCCGGATGGTATTATAGGCGCCATTGTCGCCGTCTACAGTAAATTCATAGGCTTCTTCCACCTGATCCAGATCAATGGTCCGGATACACTGGCCATCCTGGTAAATCTGGGCGATCCGCCCGTCCGTCCGTGTGTTTTGCAAAACAAAAATAAGCGCAATGCTGATGATGGCCAGAAGGATTACAATAAAAATACAGAGTTTAACTTTTTTTGACATGAACATTCCTTTCTATATCCCATCGCCTTCGTGCAGCCGGTTCCTATTGAAGCTGGTCTCTGATTCCGTCGGTGGCGGTGATTTGATCTTGAGTATCAATAAAGACCGCTTCCACGCCGTTTATGGACTGAAGAAGCTTTTGGGCCTTTTCCTGACCCAGCACAAAGGAGGCTGTGGAGAGGGCGTCTGCATCCATGGAGCATTGGGTAATGATCGTAACGCTGGATAATCCGCTGTCTGCCGGATAACCGGTGGAACCGTCCAGGATATGGTGGTAGCGGGTACCGTCCGGGGCTTCATAGTAACGCTGATAATCTCCGGAGGTGACAAATGTCAGATTCGTCACCTGTAAAGTGACTGCCGGGTTTTCCTCCGGCTGAGGGCTGGAAGGATCTGCGATCCCAAGCGTCCAAGGCTTCCCGTCCGGGCGGTTTCCGATGGTAATAATATTTCCTCCTAAATTTAAAAGTGCGCTGGTAATATGGTAATCCTCCTGAAGGAGTTCTTTCATTTCATCAGCAGCATACCCTTTGGCAATGGCGCCAAAGTCCAGGGAAAATCCGTCATTTTCAAAGAAAACCGTGTGTGCCTGCCCATCCAGCAGTACGTGCTCGTAGTCACGGCGGCCGGTGAGAGGGGCAATTTCCTCCGGCTCAGGCACCCGGGCGTCATCGGTGCCGATCCCCCAAAGCCGGATCAGCTTTCCAAGGGTCGGGTCAAAGGCGCCTTCTGTAAGCCGGGCAAAATAAAGACTGCGCTCAAGGACGGTGTAAAAATCGTCAGAGACAGGTACAGGAGCCTTGGCAGCATTTTGGTTGACATAATTTATTTCGCTGGAATCAATGTTTACTGAAAAAATCTGTTCCAGCTCACGGGCCCGGTCCATTGCTGCCTCCACGGCGCCGTCCAGCGCCTCCTGAGACTGGCGGCCGTACACCTGTACCGTAACAACAGTCCCAAGGACGATCTGTGTCTGAGAAGCGCCCGGGGTTTCGCCGCAGCCGGTAAAACATATGCACATAAGGGCAGCCATAAAAAGGACTGCAGGCCTGAAAATTGTTGATAATTTTATAAAATACCTCATAACCCTGAGTATAATATATAAGAAATTATTTTGTCAATTCCTATGGCGGGACTTGTAAAAAAGTGTTATGCTAATGTTACTATTCACAGCCGTTTCATACTTGGCAGCAGACGCGTTGTGCTTGCACAAAAGCCCCTGCTGCCAAGTATGAAACAAGACTGTGAAGCAGTCACCCCACCCACATAAGCAGTCTTAGCCCCGTAAGGGGCGGGACTGAAGCGCGTAAGCGCGACGAGTGCGCATGCGGGTGGGGTGGCTGTGAGTAGTAACATGCTAATATTGCCTTGCCTGGGGCCAGGCGTCTTATATTCCCAGATCGAAAGTATTATCCCAAAACAGGAGTTGAATAGAATTTATGAAACGTGACGATATTATTATCCAAAAGGCCATCATCCATATCCTGGACGGGTCGGTAGGCATGCCGGTGCTGTCTGACCGGGAGCTGGAATGCGGCCCTGATCTTTATGATTTTTTCAGAGCTCATCTGGAAAAGATCACAGAAAGCGATGATGTAAAGCAGTGCAGCTTTTCACCGGAATCAGAGATCCGGGACGAGCTGTCCATGTTTGATCCGGAGCAGTTTGTTGCAGTAAGCCAGAAGCTGGCCGCTTTTTTATATTCCATTATGAACAGCAATATTGATATTCCTTCCGCCGATCTGGCCGTGCTTTTATTCCGCCATGAGGAGCAAGCTTATCTTGGTATTTTAAAGATGAACTATAAATCTTCATATACCCATCTGACGGTGTCTGATCTTGGGGAAAATACCAATAATATTATTAAGCAGAAAGCGCTTTTGCCTTCCGAAGGGCAGAAGCTGTCAGAGGCGGCAGTGATCCGTCTCAGCGACATGGATATTATGCTTCTGGAAAAGAAGTATGAGGTCAATGGGGTAAAGACCAATTATATGTCTGAGCTGTATTTAAAGTGCCACGGCAAGCTTTCTCAAAAAGCCCGGCTGAATATTGTGACCAAGGCTGTGGATCAGATCAATCAGAAATATTTTGATGAGGAAGATGTGCAAAGATCCATGGAGACGAAAAAGGTGCTGTACGACGCCTTTGAGGACGGCGGCGGACTGAGTGTGGAGACGGTAAAGGAAAAGCTTTTTGCAGAAAATGAGGATATGCGCAGGGATTTTGAAGAAAAGATCGAAAAATACCATATAGACGCAGAAGAAATCCGTCCCATAAATAAACAGACCATTAAAAAGTTTGAGCGCCAGTTTATTAAAACAGACACAGGGATCGAGATCAGTATTCCCATGGATCAGTACGATAATCAGGATATTGTAGAGTTTATTACTAACTCTGACGGAAGTATTTCCGTGCTTATTAAAAATATCAGCCATATGACAAGCAAATAATCTTTATGAATTATTTAGGATTGTGCGGTTGATATTTAAAAGATTAGTTTATATAATAGAAGTGTCACCATGGAAACTTGTGTTTTCGTGGAGCTTTGCCGCAGGAGTCTTTTGGGATTTCCGGCGGCGATTTTATCATTGTCCGGCTTTGCCTGCGGATAATGACGCGATTTTTTCAAAGGAGAAATTTAGATGCCCATTAAGATCGACGATAATCTTCCGGCAAGACAGATCCTGGAAGATGAACATATTTTTGTAATGACACAGAAGCGGGCGCTGACTCAGGATATACGCCCCTTAAAAATTGTGATCCTTAATCTGATGCCAACAAAGATCGAGACAGAGACTCAGATCTTAAGATGCCTGTCCAACACGCCGCTGCAGATCGAGATCGATCTGCTCCAGACGTCCACATATACATCCAGACATGTTTCCGAGGAGCATATGCTGGCGTTTTACAAAACATTTGACGAGATCCGGGATCACCGGTATGATGGCATGATCATTACGGGAGCGCCGGTAGAGCTTATGGAATTTGAGGATGTGGAGTATTGGCCGGAGCTGTGTGAGATCATGGACTGGAGTGTGAAAAACGTCCATTCCACCTTTCATATTTGCTGGGGAGCCCAGGCCGGGCTTTACCATCATTATGGGATTCAAAAGCATATGCTGGATAAAAAGATTTCCGGAGTGTTTTCCCACCGGATGCTGAACCCTAAGTCCAGGCTTTTTCGGGGCATGGATACCTGTTTTAATGTACCCCATTCCCGCCATACCACGGTTTATGCTGAGGATATCCAAAGAGTGCCTCAGCTGAAGATCATGGCTGTTTCTGATGAAGCCGGTGTTTATCTGGTGAGCAATGAAACCGGCTCCCAGTTTTTTGTCATGGGACATTCGGAATATGATGCAAACACATTAAAACAGGAGTATTTGCGGGATCTGAAAAAGGGAATGAATCCGGAAATACCAAAGCATTATTTCCCTGATGACGACCCGACAAAGGAACCGGTCCTTACATGGCGGTCCCATGGACAGTGGATTTATTCAAATTGGCTGAATTACTTTGTGTACCAGACAACACCATATGAACTGTAGTTTTATGGTATGAGCTTAAATGCATATGTATCCGTCAAAGCTTTGGTGTGATACAGGAAAGAAGATTGTATGGAGAAACAGACATATACAGGCCTTTCCAAAAAAGAGGTCCAGGAACGTATTGGAAAGGGCCTTGTGAATGAAACCAATACAAGTGTATCCAAAACTACGGGAGAGATCATACGTACCCATACGCTGACCTACTTTAACTTTTTGAATCTTTTCCTTGGATGCCTTGTGATCATTTCCGGTCAGATCAAGAATCTGACCTTTATGGCCATTATTATTATTAATACGATCATCGGTATTTTCCAGGAGCTGAAAGTTAAGAAGCTGGTAGACGGCCTGTCAGTGATCACTGCCACAAAGGCGACGGTGGTTCGTGACGGCTCCCGCAAGGAAATTCCTATTGATCAGATCGTTATGGATGATGTGATCGCCGTGGAAAGCGGCAATCAGATCAGCGCCGACAGTGTTGTCCTGGAATCTGCCGGCATTGAGGTCAATGAGTCTATGATCACCGGTGAGTCCAGGCCAGTAAAAAAGAAGCCGGGAGATACCCTTTATTCCGGAAGCTTCCTTGTAGCAGGCAGCGGTCTTGCCAGAGTGGAGCATGTGGGCAAGGACAACTATGCCACGGTTTTGGCCAATCAGGCCAAGGATAAAAAGCGGGCCACCTCTGAGATGCAGGATTCTATTAAACGTATCATTAAGACGGTGGGCTTTATCATTATCCCTGTAGGTATCCTCCTGTTTATTTCCCAGCGCCAGGTGGACGGGACAACCCTTTCCGATGCCCTGGTAAATACTGTAGGCGGCGTGATCGGCATGATCCCCGAGGGCCTTGTGCTTTTAACAAGTATTTCCTTTATCCTTGGTGTTGGCCGTCTGGCCGGAAAACGGGCCCTTGTCCAGGAAATGGAAGCCATTGAGGCCCTGGCCAGAGTCAATGTGCTTTGCACCGATAAGACGGGAACCATTACTACCGGAGAGCTTCAGGTTACCGAACTGATCCCCCTGTCACAAATGAGCGTTGAGGAAATCAAAACCATTATGAATGAAATTTCCTTTGCCTTTGACGATGTGAATAATACCCAGACGGCATTGATGAATTATTTTACAGATACAAAGGCATGGACCGTAACCGACGCTATCCCGTTTTCTTCGGCAAGAAAATACCGGGCTATCAGCTTTAAAGACCATGGCGCCTATGTTCTTGGCGCCCCTGAATTTATTATGAAGGGAAATGAATCTCTGGCCCAGCGTGTGGAAGTTTACTCTGAAAAAGGACTCCGTGTCCTGCTTTTGGCCAGCGCCCAGAGGATTTCCAGTGAAGAAGAAGCAGTGGAAGGCGTTTCGCCGCTGGCCTTGATCCTGATTTCTGATTGTATCCGTACAGAGGCCAGGGCAACCTTTGAATATTTTGCCAGCCAGAATGTGGCGGTCAAAGTGATTTCCGGCGATAATCCGGCTACAGTTTCCCATATTGCTGTGGAAGCGGGACTTAAGGACGGCGAGAAATATGTGGATGCCACCCAGCTGCCGGAAGACGATGCAGATCTGAGGGATGCGGTAGAGGACATTACTGTATTTGGCCGTGTAACGCCGGAGCAGAAGCAGCGGATCATTAAAGCCTACCAGGCCAACGGTAAGGTTGTAGGTATGGTGGGCGACGGTGTCAACGACGTTTTGGCGCTGAAGGATGCGGACTGCGGTATTGCCATGGCTGCCGGTTCAGATGCGGCAAAGCAGGTGGCTCATATCGTTTTGCTGGATTCCGACTTTGCCTGTATGCAGGACATTGTCCGGGAAGGACGTATGATCATTTCAAATATTGAAAGAGTCAGCGCCCTGTATTTGACAAAAACCATTTATTCCGTGCTGCTGTGCGTGATCTTTATCATTATCGGACGGGCATATCCATTTGTGCCCATCCACTTAAGCCTGATCAGCGCCGCAGCGATCGGTATACCAAGCTTTTTCCTGGCTCTGGAGCAGACCGAGACAGTGACCCAGGACGGCTTCCTGAAAAATGTCCTTCGGGTGGCCCTGCCGGGCGCGTTGGTCATGGTGATCACGATGCTGATCAATCAGCTGTTTGGTATTGTATTTGCACTAAGCTCTGATATTTTGTCCACGTATAACCTTTTAGTGGCCGGATGGATCAGTATGATCGTTTTGATCAAAGTATCCAGCCCGCTGAACCTGAAACGGAAGATTCTGTGTATCGTCTGCGGCGTTGTGTTAGTGGGCGGTGTCCTGTTCTTTGGAGATTTCTTCAGTGTAACGACCATCTTCCAGTGGCGTATGCTGTTTGCTGTACCGGTGATCGCAGTGGCCTATCCTATGATGAACGCATTTATGGCCCTGATACGGATGATTGCAAGAAGACATGATAAACATAAAAAGCTGGCACTGGAAGGCGAGTGAAAATGGCTGATGTGTTTGTTTTTGGAAAGGAGAAAAATTATGAAACTTACACCAGATGGCGCTCAAAAGTTAATTCATTCCCTGGAAGAAGATCGAAAGCAGCTTGTAGATCAGATCAATAAATTAGCAATATTTGTCGTGGCCGTGTCTGAAGGTGATCCGGAAGAATTGCGGCCGGAGTTTGATTTTACGGCGACAGTTGACGCGATCCGCAGCATTGATGAGAAAATCCGAAAGATTAAACATGGAAGAAATGTATTTAATACAACGACATTTCTTCCTGAAGAAAGTATCACTGTAGATGAAGCTCTGGTTCTTATGGCCACATTAAATAATAATTATGGTTACTTTGCCGATCTTGGAAACCGGCAGCCGAAAACCAGAAACCGCACCCAGTATAAAGGAGATATTGAATATACATATACCAATTATAATATTGGGGAAGCTAAAAAGCTTGCAAAAGATATGTATGAAAGAATTTTGGAAATTCAATCAAAGCTGAACCTGGTTAACAGTACGTATAATTTTGAAATCAATCTCTAAGTGAGTGTTTTCCGTGATACGAAGATGTTCAGAATATAAGGCGCAGGGCAATCCGTGCCTTATGCCTATTTGGTGGGCAGCTGGTAAGCTGTAAATATTAGAATTCATATCTGAGGTAAATGTTAAAGTTGAAAGTTTATGTACATGTTTATCCTTCAGTTATTCATTATTTGTTATGGTTCAAGGTTTATCCGGAGTCTGTTTTTAAATATTCGGGATATTTTCATATCAAAAAACTTTTGGGTGCCAAGTACGGTTAGAGGCACCCTTTTTTTGAAGAAAATTCAGAGCTGCAAATATTGGCCAGGTCTGAGTTAAGTTTATATGGACGGGTATACGATGTGAAAACATCCCTATAAAGGAAGGGCTGTGAAATTCGTGGGATTTTCTCCGGTTTCACAGCCCTTAAACGGTTATTATACGCTTATTTTTTAATTTAGTTCCGCAATCCGGGTGACGCCTACATAAATCTGGCTGATTTTATACCAGGTGGGATAATCCACCACGCCAGTGGCGGGAAGATTAAAGATCTCCTGGAATTTTTTCACCGCCGCGGCTGTCGCCGGGCCATAAATACCGTCTGCGGCAATGGTGGGCAGGGCCGGATAATTCTGGGCAATGCGGTTGAGCTGTTCCTGCATTTGCAGCACCTTTTCCCCTCTGGATCCAATCGTCAGGTCGCTGCCCGGCCAGGAGGAAGGGATGCCGCTGATCTGGGGCGCGCCGTTAATGTAGATCGTATCGCCGTAATAGTGGCGCAGGATTTCTATGGCGCTGTATCCCTGTTCCGCCAGTGTCTTGGATCCCCACTGACTCATCCAGTCCGGACAGGTAACCCGCTGGCCATCGCAGTATTGGGTCAGTATAGGCTGGCGCACATTGGGACGGGAGAGAAAGTTGGTAAAAATATTATCCACCACCTGGGAGATGCTTTCAAAAATGTTTCTGCCATAAACAAAGAAGTGGTCATAGGCGGTGGAGGATGTAATGGTGAAATTATAGCCTTTGTTGCGGTACCACTCCGTATACACCCGATTCAGCGTAAAGGACATAATGGCCAGCACGTTGGCGTAAATGGCGGCCTCCGGCCATGTGGCGTAAATTTCGCTGGAGGCCACATTTTTAATATAGTCACCGTAGGGAACATAATAGTCATTGGCAGCGGCATCGCTGGGAGGGCCGTCGTGGACGATAACGGTTTCAGGAATAACAACGCGGCTTAAGACGATTTCGCCGCTTTCGTTTACCGGCTTGATCTCATCTTCCGGGATTTTTGGAGGATACTCACCGTAGAGGGTATGGGCCGGGATAACAATGTCGCGGCCGGAGGGATTGTTCCGGGAAGGTGCCATGCGTATATCCTGGAGGGCAGTCTGCCCGGAAAGAAGCTGGGTTCCGGCAACCACCAGATCTTCATAACCGGGAGCGGAGACTGTGAGGGTATACTGGCTGTAAGGCTGGCTGGCTTCCGGCTCAAGAGAATAGTCCAGATCAGGGGTCGGCAGTTCGATAGTATCGGTTTGGCCCGAGTCGTTTGTGGTCAGTTCTTCAATGACCTGGTCCGGATTGCCCATATAAGCGATACGGATCCTTGCCCCGGCCACCGGGGTATATCCGGAGGCTGTTGTCAGGGAGATTTTAAGCCGCCCAAGGGACTGGGTATTGACCTGGGCCGGGTGCAGGGCTGTAGGTGAAAAAACAGATGGATCGTTCATGAAAGACTCCTTGAAATCTATTTCTAAATATTATATGAAACCAAGGTTCCGGCCATGCGGGGGGACAAAGAAATGGAGGAGCTTTGTCTGCAGGAAACGTGAACCATGTCTGTTCCGTGGACGCTTTTCATATGAAATTATTGATGAAAAATTTTATAATAAAATGACTTGTAATCTTTCCAAGAGTGTGGTATACTTTTGAAAGTTTAAGAAAGAGATGGGTTTACAAAGGGGTGAATCGCATTTTTATGCATCATACTCTAGTCCCCTCTTTTTTTTTGAGTAAATATACAGTTTTTGCATATTTATTCACTATATAGCCCTATAATATGTATATACATGCAAAATTGAAATGCAGATAGACAGGGTATATGGGAACTGCGCAAAAATCATGAAAGGAACAGGTGATGAAATGAAAGCTTTTTTAATCCTTGCGGATGGGCATGTTTTTGAAGGCAGAAGTATCGGCGCCGTCAAAGAAACCATCAGTGAAATCGTATTTAATACTTCCATGACAGGCTACCTAGAGATCTTAACAGACCCGTCTTATGCCGGACAGGCAGTTGTAATGACATATCCCCTTATTGGCAATTACGGTGTTTGCTATGAAGATATGGAGGATGAGCAGCCATGGCCCGATGGCTTTATTGTCCGTGAACTTTGCGGTGAACCCAGCAATTTCCGCAGTGAAACAGCTCTTGAGCAGTTCTTAAAAGCCCATGATATTCCCGGGATCGAAGGTATCGATACCCGTGCCCTGACAAAGATCTTAAGAACTCAGGGAACCATGAATGGTATGATCACAACCAATGAAAATTTTAATCTGGATGAAATCCTTCCCAAGATCAGAGAATTTAAAGCAAATGATGTAGTACGCCGCGTAACCTGCAAGGAACCTCAGGTGATTTCGGCAGATGTGCCACAGGACTGGACAAAGGAGCATTATAAGGTAGCTCTTATGGATTTTGGCGCCAAGAAAAATATTGCCAGAGAACTTTCCAAAAGAGGCTGCGATGTAACCGTCTATCCTGCATATACTAGTGCTGAGGAAATTCTTGCCGCCCGTCCCGACGGTATTATGCTTTCCAACGGCCCCGGAGATCCAAAGGACTGCGGCCCTATTATACAGGAAGTAAAGAAAATGTTTGATTCGGATGTGCCTATGTTTGGCATTTGCCTGGGCCATCAGCTCTTGGCTCTGGCCAATGGTGCAGATACCCGCAAAATGAAGTGGGGACACCGGGGCGCCAACCATCCGGTAAAGGATCTTAAGACCGGACGGGTGTATATTTCTACTCAAAATCATGGCTATGTTGTGGCTGACCGGACCGTGCCTGAAAATGTGGCAGAGGTGAGCTTTAGAAATGCCAATGACGCTACAACAGAAGGTCTTCATTATCTTGGAAAAGATGTTTTTACCGTCCAGTTCCATCCGGAAGCCTGCGGCGGCCCCCAGGATACCGCGTTCCTTTTCGACCGTTTTATCAATATGATGGAGGTTTGTAAAAATGCCGAAGAAGAATAATATTAAGAAGGTTTTAGTCATTGGTTCCGGCCCGATCATTATCGGACAGGCCGCAGAGTTTGATTATGCGGGAACACAGGCCTGCCGTTCTTTAAAAGAAGAAGGGGTAGAGGTTGTTCTGGTTAATTCCAATCCGGCAACCATCATGACGGATAAAAATATTGCCGACCGGGTTTATATTGAGCCTTTAAATGCAGAGGTCCTGAAAAAGATCATTCTTAAAGAAGAACCGGACAGCATCCTGCCGACTCTTGGCGGACAGGCAGCCTTAAATATTGCCATGGAGCTGGATGAGGCCGGATTTTTAAAAGAGCATCAGGTGGAAATGATTGGTACATCTTCTGAAACGATTAAAAAGGCAGAGGATCGTCTGGCATTTAAGGAAACTATGGAAAAGATCGGAGAGCCCTGCGCCCCCAGTGAAGTATGCACCACTCTCCAGGGATGTATTGACTTTGCCGAAAAGATCGGTTTTCCTGTGGTTATCCGTCCGGCCTATACCCTTGGCGGCAGCGGCGGCGGTATTGCCCATACGATGCAGGAGCTTCATGATATTGCCAGCAACGGCCTGCGTTTAAGCCGTGTGGGCCAGGTGCTTGTGGAACGTTATATCGGCGGCTGGAAGGAAATCGAGTATGAAGTGATGCGGGACAGCTATGGCAACTGTATTACGGTCTGCAATATGGAAAATATCGACCCTGTAGGCGTGCATACCGGCGACAGTATTGTTGTTGCACCTTCCCAGACTCTGGCAGATAAGGAATATCAAATGTTAAGAACGTCTGCTTTAAAGATCATTACAGAACTGAATATCCAGGGCGGATGCAACGTGCAGTATGCTTTAAAGCCGGACAGCTTTGAATATTGTGTTATTGAGGTTAACCCCCGTGTAAGCCGTTCTTCTGCACTGGCTTCTAAGGCGACCGGTTATCCGATTGCCAAAGTGGCTGCAAAGATCGCTCTGGGCTATGCGTTGGATGAGATTAAAAATGCAGTAACCGGAAAGACATTTGCCAGCTTTGAGCCGGCTTTGGACTATGTGGTCGTTAAGATCCCGAAATGGCCTTTTGATAAATTTGTCAGCGCAAAACGTACACTGACGACGCAGATGAAGGCTACGGGCGAGGTTATGAGTATTTGCACCAATTTTGAAGGCGCGCTGATGAAAGCCCTTCGTTCTCTGGAACAAAATATTTACAGCCTCAACTACGGAGAGTTTGATAAGCTGACAGACGAAGAACTGGAAAAGCAGCTGTATGCCATTGACGACCACCGTCTGTTCCGTATTGCCGAAGCCATCCGCCGGGGCTTTTCTCTGGAACATATCCACGAGATCAACAAGATCGATCTGTGGTTCCTTTATAAGATCCGTAATCTTGTGGAAATGGAAAAACGCCTGAAAAATGAGGAGCTGACACCGGAGCTTTTAAAAGAAGCGAAACGGCTGGAGTTCCCGGACCGGGTGATCGGAGAGCTGTGCGGCTTGTCTGAGGCCCAGATTAAGTCCATGCGGTATCGGAATGAAATTATTGCCTCTTTTAAAATGGTAGATACCTGCGCTGCTGAGTTTGAGTCTGAAACGCCGTATTACTATTCCTGCTTTGGCAGTGAAAATGAGGTGGAGCGGGATGAAATGCGCAAAAAGGTACTCGTCCTTGGCTCCGGCCCCATCCGTATCGGACAGGGGATTGAGTTTGACTACTGCTCCGTTCACTGTGTATGGGCATTAAGAGAGTGCGGCTATGAGACCATTATTGTCAATAACAATCCGGAAACTGTAAGTACGGACTTTGATATTGCCGATAAGCTGTATTTTGAGCCGCTGACACCGGAGGATGTGGAAAATATCGTCCGTCTGGAAAAGCCGGATGGCGCTGTTGTCCAGTTTGGCGGACAGACAGCCATTAAGCTGACTCAGGCTGTAATGAAAATGGGCGTGCCTATCCTTGGAACGGCTGCAGAAGATGTGGATGCTGCGGAGGACCGGGAACGTTTTGATGAGATCCTGGAGCAGTGCAAGATCCCCCGTCCGCAGGGTACAACGGTCTACACTACAGAAGAAGCATTAAAGGCTGCCAATATGCTTGGCTATCCGGTGCTTGTGCGTCCGTCCTATGTACTTGGAGGACAGGGCATGCAGATCGCTGTTAATGACGGGGATATTGTGGAATTTATGCAGATCATTAACCGTGAGGTTCAGGAGCACCCCATCCTTGTGGATAAATATTTGATGGGCAAGGAAGTGGAAGTGGACGGCGTATGCGATGGAAAAGATGTTCTGATCCCGGGGATCATGGAACATATTGAGCGTGCAGGCGTTCATTCCGGCGACAGTATTTCCGTATATCCGGCTCAGTCCCTGTCTGATGCCATTATCCAGCAGATTGAGGATTACACAGCGCGCCTGGCACGGGCCCTTCATGTCAAAGGTTTGTTAAATATCCAGTTTATTGTCCATGAGGATCAGGTGTATGTGATCGAAGTGAACCCACGCTCCAGCCGTACTGTGCCTTATATCAGCAAGGTTACCGGCATTCCTATTGTGGATATTGCTTCTAAGATCATTGTGGGCAAGACCCTGGCAGAGCTGGGCTATAAGCCGGGACTTCAGAAAAAGTCTGATTATGTTGCGATCAAGCAGCCGGTATTCTCTTTTGAAAAGCTTCGCGGCGCTGAGACAAGCCTTGGCCCTGAAATGAAGTCTACCGGCGAGGTTCTTGGTATTGCAAAAACCTTTAACGAAGCATTGTATAAGTCCTTCCTTGGCGCAGGCATTAACCTGCCCCGGACAAAGAAGATGATCTGTACAGTGAAAGACAGCGATAAGGCAGAGCTTGTGCCGATTGCCGCACGGTTCGCTGCCATCGGCTATACGATTTATGCAACCCGCTCCACAGCAGACGCATTAATGGCCGGAGGCGTGCCAGCTATTAAGATCAAAAAGATTTCCGCCGGTTCCCCCAATGCCCTGGATCTGATCCTGGACGGCGAGGTGGATCTTGTCATTGATACGCCGACCCAGGGCCATGGTATGGATAAGACAAGAGACGGATTCCTGATCCGCAGAAATGCCATTGAAACCGGCGTTACATGCCTTACCAGCCTGGATACAGCCAAGGCACTGCTGACAAGTATTGAAAGTGAAAATATGGATACACTGACCGTCGTTGATATTGCATCCATCTAAAGAAAGATCAGACATTTGGTGCATACCGGTGAAGCATCTGTGATATGAAATGAGACAAGCGACAAAAGGTCATAAATTTCATGCTTGCATGAAAATTTATGACTTTGTGTCGCGCAAAACACCGAAAAGGAGCCATTTTTCGCAGAAAAATGAGCGGATTTGAGGTGTTTTTAGGATTGTGGGAGCACGAAGTGCAGAGCAATCCGTGTCTCATGCCCATTTGTCGGACAACTCATGAAATTAAAAAGACCGTCTGACAAGGACTCCTGGGATCATGCAAAGTCCCGGAACCCTTGCGGGGCGGTCTTTTTGTTGGAGCTCCTGCCGTTATCTGTCGTGGTCACCCTCTTTCCTTTTGCAGCTATGCCGCGCCTGCCGCGCACGGCATAGCCTGGGGTGATCGGCGGCAGGCGCGGACAGGCTGGGGCTGAAAATTATGGCCCCATGCCCCCCAAAAATGCCAAAAAGCGTATAAAAGCCGTAGAAAAATGCCCATCTCTTAGACCATAAATTTAAAAATCCTGATCCGGGCCGTAGACTGCGGCCAAATCCTACCACCCCAAATACAAAAACCCTGATCCAAGCCGTAGTCTACGGCCCAAACCCCAAAATCACCCATCCAAGCCGAAGCCGGTAATTCCACCTCCCCGTTCTGTCCCCCCGTCCCCTGTCATATATTTACAATGAAAGCCCGGCCTGCGGCAGAACGCCAGAGCGTGCTTGCACGCGGTGGCGCTCTGCCATAGGCCGGCAAGACAGTATGAGCACGGGGGCTGCCGGAAGGCAGGCCGGAAAGTGCGAATACTGTCGGCGATTGCGAGAGCACGAAGTGCGGAGCAATCGGCTTTCATTCGTGGTGAGTGTCAAGCCCGGCCTGCGGCAGAACGCCAGAGCGTGCTTGCACGCGGTGGCGCTCTGCCATAGGCCGGCAAGACAGTATGAGCACGGGGGCTGCCGGAAGGCAGTCCGGAGTGCGGCGCAGATGTTTTGGATAGGAGTGTGGTTATGGAAAAACAAATTCATTTTATAAAAATGGAAGGTGCAGGCAATGATTATGTTTATGTGGATTGCTTTTCTCAGTTTATAAAAAATCCTCAGGCTTTGGCGCGGCAGGTCAGCCGGAGACATTTTGGCATTGGCAGCGACGGCCTGATCCTTATAAAGCCATCCCCCAGGGCGGACTGCTTTATGGATATTTATAATGCAGACGGCTCCAGAGGGCGGACATGCGGCAACGGCCTGCGGTGTACAGCCCGGCTGCTATGGAAGAAGTCCGGGGGGACAAAAAACGAATTTTCCATTGAGACCCTTTCCGGGATAAGCTGTGTGCAGGTTTCCCAGGTAAACCGGCGCCGCAGCTGGGTGCAGGCCGGAATGGGACAGGTGTTTGTCAGAAATATCCCGGCGCCGGTCAACCGCATTTTAAAAATGCTTCCCGGCGGTGTTTTTACAGAATGGGTTCATGTGGCAGATGCCGGCAATCTGCACTGTGTTGTAAAACTGAAAACCTGTCATGAGGAATGGTCCCCGGTCCAGGTGTTGGAGCAGCTGGATTTGAAGTCTGTGGGCAGCTTTCTGGAACACTACGAGGGCTTTCCGGGAAGCGTTAATGTGGAATTTTGTGTGGATGAATCCCGGGAGGGCTGCCTGTGTTCATGGGAGGACTCCGGGTGGGAATGTCCGGACAGCGGGCCGTCTGTTCCGGATGTCTCACGGAAGATTTGCGCCCGGGTGTGGGAGCGGGGGAGCGGTGAAACACTGGCCTGCGGCAGCGGGGCCTGTGCCATTTATCAGGCCTTTTGCAAGGCAGAGGGCCCGGCAGACTGCTGTATCTTTATGCCGGGGGGACGGCTGTATGTGACCGGAAATGACCATGAGGTTTTGCTGGGCGGAATGGCCGCCGATGTTTTTGAAGGGGATCTGCCTGTGTCTTTGTAAAGCCTGGAAAAATCCAATTATCATATTGCATCTTCAGGAGAAATGCGCTATGCTTAAGATACCAGAAAAGCCCGGAAAACAGCCGGGCAGGCGGGGGATTTGACCGCGCCTGGTGTACGGATATTTGCCTGCAGGGCGTAAGATACGGAGGTGGGGCCGGTGGTCAGCAAAACGGTGAAAGTCAATAACAGTCTGGGGATTCATCTTAGGCCGGCGGGAAAGCTGGCGGATGCCGGAATGAAGTTTTCCTGTACCATTCAGCTGGTAAGGAACGAAAAGGTTGTCAATGGAAAAAGTCTGCTAAGTATTTTGAGCCTTGGCATAAAGAAGGGATACGAAGTTCAGATCCAGTGTGACGGCAAGGACGAGCAGGAGGCGCTGGATACTTTTGTAAGGATCCTGGAAGAAAATGAAGCACAATAAAGGCGGCAGTCCAGTAAGGCAAGGCCGCTGCCCATAAAGTGAATAAACAGCAGGAATGTCCCCGGATCAGGAGAACGTGGATCCGGGGACATTCCTGCTATTTTTTCTGCTCATTTTTCGTACTATTTTGGCTGTTGTTATCCTCAGATGAACCGCGGCCTTTTAAAACCTTATAAATAAGGGAAATGGCATATAAAAGTACAGGGACAGCCACGGTACAAAAAATAGAGGCGCGCAAAAGGCCCTGGGCCAGGGCGCCGTCCATCAGGGAAAAGATAAGGGTGCTTAAATATAAAAGAACCAGAAGGATCGCGCCAATAAGGGCGGTCAGTCGTTTGATCTTTGTAAACATGGACGAAAACTCCTTTTCTAAACCTTAAAAACATGCAACAGTTCAGCGAGCTGAATCTTGTCTCATGGTATTATTCTACATAACCCCTGCTTAAAATGCAAGGGTCAGTTCCCGGCCCATGTCATGAGCCCCGGCAGAAAATCAGCGGCAGCCTGTGAAGGATCGGGAGCATTTACGGGGGAGGCGAATAATTTTTGCCCTGTCAGGGAAGACTATAGACGCAGCCCCGGGAGCGGCGGAAAATAAGCACAGCGCCGAACCGATGGAATGGCTGCAGGGAGGCTGCCATGAAAAATATGAAAAGAATTTGTATGATTTTATGTATTGTTTTTTGCGCAGGATTACTGCTTTTTGTCCCGGCGCAAAATTATCAAAGGGAAATTTCAGACAAGATCCTGCGGTTCCATGTTGTGGCCAACAGCAATACCATGGAGGACCAGGAGCTGAAGCTTTTGGTAAGGGACCGGATTGCAGAGTTTTTACAGGAACCGTTGTCTTTGTGCCGGACTAAAAGCGACAGCGAAGCTGCCGTAAAGGCGCTGCTGCCCCAGATCCGGGAGGTGGCCATGGCGTGTGTGCAAAGCTGCGGCTATGATTATCCTGTAAGCGCAGGGATCGGGGAACGCTATTTCCCGGAAAAAACTTACGGAGACATGACATTTCCAAGGGGATATTATGAGGCTCTTACAATAAATATCGGCAGCGGGAGCGGCAGGAACTGGTGGTGCGTGCTGTTTCCCAACCTGTGCTTTACAGATGCTGTGACTGCCGCTGTGCCGGAAGAATCCCGGGATCTGTTAAAGGATGAGCTTTGTGAGGAAACCTATGAATCTCTTTTTGAAGGGGACAAAGTGCAGCTGCGCTTTAAACTGGCTGAAATTTTTCAGTAGCTGTCCGGATGACTCCAAAACCTTTGGAAACCGTTCAGGCGGCTGAACGGTTACACGGTTCCATGCAAAATTATGAATTTTGGTTGAATAATCCCGGCATATACGCTAAAATAGATAAAGCAGCAGATGCATAGGGTCAAAATATTTTTTGACCCTAACATCATAGTATAAATTAAAAAGAGGTTCTTATAATGAAGGAAAAAATGACAGTTGCAGTATTATTTGGCGGACAGTCATCAGAGCATGAGGTGTCATGTATGTCCGTTGTTAATGTTGTATCTGCAATGGATAAAGAAAAATATAATATACTGATGATCGGAATTACCAAGGATGGCCGCTGGCTCCTGGTAGATTCCACAGATAAGATTGCTGATGATACATGGAGAGACAGCCGGGTTCAGGCAATTCTCAGCCCGGATGCTTCCGATCACGGCATTTTATGTCTGGATGGAGAGGATGTGCAGAACATCCATGTGGATGTGATCTTTCCTGTGCTTCACGGCATGTATGGCGAGGACGGTACCGTCCAGGGGCTTTTTGAACTGGCACGTATCCCCTACGTGGGATGCGGCGTGCTGGCTTCTGCAGTTTCCATGGATAAGGTATATACAAAGATCATCGTGGATACTTTAGGAATCCGTCAGGCAAGATATGTGGTCATCCGCCATACAGATCTGAATGATATGGATGACTGTGTTAAAAGAGTGGAGGAGACCTTGTCTTATCCGGTATTTGTAAAGCCGTCCAAGGCCGGTTCTTCCCGGGGCGTGACAAAAGCCACCGACAGACATATGCTGGAGGAGGGCCTGCGGGAAGCTGTGCGCCATGACAGCAAGATCCTCGTGGAGGAAACCATTGTGGGCCGTGAAATCGAGTGTGCGGTCCTTGGCGGATATGCGCCCAAGGCTTCCGATGTGGGAGAAGTGCTTTCCGCAGATTCTGATCTGTATTCTTATGAAGCAAAGTATTTTAATGCCCAGTCCCGCACAGACATTCATCCGGTATTTCCGGAAGGCGTGCTGGAGGAGATCCGGGATGATGCTGTACGGATCTTTAAGGCTGTAGATGGCTATGGCCTTTCACGGGTAGACTTTTTCCTGGAAAAGGATACCAATGAAGTTATTTTTAATGAGATCAATACGCTGCCCGGATTTACCGGGATCAGCATGTATCCCGTGCTTTGGGAGGACAAAGGCGTTGATAAGGGCAGCCTTATTGACGCCTTGATCCAACAGGCATTTGAACGCTATGGTGCGTAAGGAGGGCATTGCTGTGTTAAAAGATGCTCCCATCGGCGTGTTTGATTCCGGCGTTGGCGGACTTACGGTGGTCCGGGAGATCATCCGTCAGCTTCCGTCGGAAAATGTGGTCTATTTCGGGGATACGGCCCGTGTCCCTTACGGCAGCAAGTCACAAAAGACAATCATTGAATATACACGACAGATCATCCATTTTTTAAAGACAAAAAAGGTGAAGGCCATTGTAATCGCCTGTAATACAGCCAGCGCCTATGCTCTGGATGCGGTAGCCCCTGAGGTGGGGGTGCCCATTATCGGCGTTGTCCGGCCTGGCGCTTATACGGCAGCCCACACAACATCCAGCGGAAATATTGGCGTGATCGGAACCGAAGGTACTATTAACAGCGGTATTTATTCATCTGTTCTTCATGAATATGACCCCGGCTTCCGGGTGATCGGAAAGGCGTGCCCTCTGTTTGTTCCTTTAGTGGAGGAGGGGCTTTTAAATGACTCTGTAACCGACGAGATCGCGTCACGTTATCTTCAGGTGTTTAAGGATGCCCATGTGGATACGCTGATCCTTGGCTGTACCCATTATCCCCTGATCCGCAGCACCATCCGCAGGATTATGGGCGAAGGTGTGAACCTGGTCAATCCGGCCTATGAGACGGCTATCAGCCTGCGGTGCATGTTAAAGGAGCAGGGCATTTACCGGGAGAGCGGTGAGCCGGAGTACCATTTTTTTGTCAGTGACGGAACCGAAAAGTTCAGCGCATTTGCCAATTCTATCCTGCCGGTGGAACTGGTGGAGACGCGTCTGGTACCTATTGACGAGTATTAAATCACAGGGAAGGAAAGGATTTTACCTATGACAAAAGATGTCATTGTATCGATCAGCGGATTGCAGATGGATGTGGATAATGAGATGCCTTTGGAAGTGATCACCATGGGAAATTATTATTTTAAAAATGGCAAGCATTACATATTGTTTGATGAGATGGCTGAGGACAGCGGCACCCGGACCAAAAACACCATTAAGATTGGCAGCAACCGTGTGGATGTGATCAAAAAAGGCGAGAGCAGCGTTCATATGGTTTTTGAGCCGGATACAAAAAATATGACCTGCTATCAGACCCCCTTTGGCAGTCTTATGGTAGGGATCAACACTTTGGGGATTTCCCACAGTGAAGATGATATGAATATTAATACGAAGATCGATTATGCTCTGGATGTAAACTATTCTCATATGACCGATTGTTCTATTGAGATTAATATAAAATCTAAAAATGATAAAAATTTCAGATTACACTAAAGGAGGGGTATTATGAAGATCAAAAAAGCGGTTATCCCTGCCGCCGGGCTTGGCACGCGTTTTCTTCCGGCAACTAAAGCCCAGGCTAAAGAGATGCTTCCTATTGTAGATAAGCCTACGATTCAGTATATTGTGGAGGAAGCAGTGGCATCCGGCATTACGGATATTATTATTGTGACAGGGCGGAACAAAAAGCCTATTGAAGACCATTTTGACCGTTCCATGGAACTGGAGATGGAGTTGGAAAAAGCTCAGAAGCAGGAAATGCTGGATCTGGTGCGACATATTTCCGATATGGCCAATATTTACTATGTGCGCCAGAAGGAGGCCAAAGGCCTTGGCCATGCTGTCCTTACGGCCCATAATTTTATCGGGAACGAGCCTTTTGCGGTGATGCTGGGAGATGATGTGGTGGAGGCGAAAAAGCCCTGCCTTGCCCAGATGATCGATATTTACAATGAATACCGCACCTGTGTGCTGGGTGTTCAGAAGGTTGACCAAAGTGTTGTAAACAAATATGGTATTGTTGACTGCAAGCAGATTGATGAGCGGGTATATAAAGTCCGCGATCTGGTGGAAAAACCAAAAATCGAGGAGGCGCCGTCCAATATCGCCATTCTCGGCCGCTACATCCTTACACCGGATATTTTTGACTACCTGAGAAATCAGGAAGCCGGCGCCGGCGGTGAGATTCAGCTGACAGATGCTTTGCGCCGCCAGGCCGGAGACTGTGCGATGTACGCCTACGATTTTGTAGGAAAACGTTATGATGTGGGTTCAAAGATCGGCTTCCTTCAGGCAAATGTAGAGTTTGCTTTAAGAGATCCCCAGCTTCGTCAGCCCATGATCGATTATTTAGATCAGCTCCATGAAAACATGGATGATATGATAAAAGTAGACTAAGGGATGGGAGGAATCATTATGTCAGATAACCTTATTATTGCCATTAACAGACAGTATGGCAGCGGCGGAAAGGAGATCGGTACCAAATTGGCCAAAGATCTGGGTATTCCGATCTATGATCAGGAGATCCCGGAGATGGCGTCTCAAAAGAGCGGCATCCGCAAGGACTATTTTGAAAAGGTGGATGAAAAGCCTACGGACAGCTTTTTGTATGCCCTGGCTATGAACACATTTTCCATGAACGGGACAGTGAATCCTTTTGATCATGCCCTTTCCAGTGACCGGCTGTTTAATATCCAGGCGGAAACCGTGCAGGATCTGGCAAATAAAAGTTCCTGCGTGATCATTGGGCGATGCGCAGAGTATATCCTCAGAGACGAACCTAAACGGATCGCAGTCTATATTTCCAGCCCTATAGAAAAGCGGGTCGAGCGCATCTGCCGTTTGTATCAGCTTTCCGAAAAAGAGGCTCAGAAAAAGATCATGTCCATTGATAAAAAGCGGGACAGCTATTACGGTTATTATGCAGGCAAAGACTGGAGAGCCTGCGCCAGCTATAATCTTTCTATTGATTCCGGCACGCTGGGCATTGAAAAGACAGTGGAGATGCTCAAAAAATACATTGAGCTGAGATTCGGCTCATTAAAAGTTTAAATCTTTGCCCGTTTTTACCAATATTATATTTAATTTTTCCTGAAAATAGAGTATACTATTTTCGGAAGTGTTTTCCATGGCACTCTGGAGCAGAACCCTAAGGCGAAAACCCCGGGTTCCGGCTCCATAAAAGAGAATAAATGAAGTATGGAGGAATAATCATGTTAGTATCAGCAAAAGAGATGTTGACAAAGGCAAAAGCAGGTCACTATGCAGTAGGTCAGTTTAACATTAACAACCTTGAGTGGACAAAGTCCATTCTTCTGACCGCACAGGAATTAAATTCTCCGGTAATCCTTGGCGTATCTGAAGGCGCAGGAAAGTACATGACAGGCTACAAGACTGTTGTAGGTATGGTTAACGGTATGCTTGAAGAACTTAATATTACTGTTCCTGTTGCGCTCCATCTGGATCACGGCAGCTACGAAGGCTGCTTAAAGTGCATCGAAGCCGGATTCTCATCCATTATGTTTGACGGTTCTCATTATCCTATTGAAGAAAATGTTGCAAAAACAAAAGAACTGGTTGCTATCTGCAACGAAAAAGGTATGTCCCTTGAAGCTGAAGTTGGTTCTATCGGCGGCGAAGAAGACGGCGTTGTAGGTATGGGCGAGGTTGCAGATCCTAACGAGTGCAAAGCGATCGCAGATCTTGGTGTAACCATGCTTGCTGCAGGCATTGGCAATATCCATGGCAAGTATCCTGAAAACTGGAAGGGATTAAGCTTTGAAACTCTGGATGCGATCCAGCAGCTGACAGGCGATATGCCTCTTGTTCTTCATGGCGGCACAGGCATCCCTGCAGATATGATCAAAAAAGCCATCTCTCTTGGCGTTGCAAAGATCAATGTAAATACAGAGTGCCAGCTGGCATTTGCAGATGCTACACGTAAGTACATCGAAGCTGGAAAAGACCTGGAAGGCAAAGGTTTTGACCCGCGTAAGCTTTTAGCTCCCGGCGCAGAAGCGATCAAAGCAACTGTAAAAGAGAAAATGGAATTATTCGGTTCTGTAGGCAAAGCCTGATCGAAGATATCAAATTAGAAAAGGGGGTTTGTCGCATTTGTGCGGCAGACCCCCTTAAAGGCTTTTTACCGGACAGATAAAGACAAAGAGGAGTTGATTTATGGATTTATTGCGAAAACGTCATGCAGGGATCACCCGTGCAGTGACGGTTGGAATAGCGGTATTGCTGCAGCTGATCGTTACATTTCTCGCGGCTGTGCTTTTACAGGAGTATGCGTCCTGGTTCTATCTGGTTTTGCAGATCTTCGGCATATGTCTGGTATTTATACTTGTCAATGACGGACAGACCTATAAATCATTTTGGATCATTATTGTGCTCCTCCTTCCGGTTTTTGGCTTGTTCTTGTATTTTATGTGGGGACGGAAGCGGACAAACAGCAAGGAATACCGGCGTTACCGCGAGGTGATCGCCAAAGGTCTGAAGTACAAAAAGCAGGATCCGGACATTATGGAAGATTTCAGGCAGCTTCATCCCAATAAGGCACAGATCAGCAAGCTTTTGCTCCATTATGGCTTCCCCCTGTATGAAAATACAAAAGTAACGTATTACGATGTAGGTGAGAAAAAGTTTGAAGCCCTTATGAACGATCTGCGCCAGGCTAAAAGCTTTATTTTTCTGGAATATTTTATTATTTATGAAGGTAAGGTCTGGGAGGATATTAAGCAGGTCCTTGCCCGGAAGGTCCAGGAGGGCGTGGAGGTGCGGCTGCTGTTTGATGATTTCGGTTCATTGATGATCAATACCGAAGAATTTCGCCATGAACTGGCAGTGCTGGGCATCCGATTCAGTATTTTTTCGCCCATTCACGAGGGAACATCAAGACTGACCTTTAACTACAGAAACCATCAGAAGATCGCTGTTATCGATGGAAATGTGGGGTATACCGGCGGGATCAATCTGGCGGATGAATATGCCAACATTATTACCCGGTTTGGCCACTGGAAGGACACGGCGGTCCGTCTGGAAGGGGACGGCGTGTGGGGACTGACAAGTATTTTCCTGGAAATGTGGGAATTTTCCAAAGGCTATGAGGATCTGGATTATACTAAGTACCGGCCTCAGTACAGCGTGCCGTGCAAAGGCTTTGTCCAGCCCATGGCAGACGGGCCGGCCAATAATCCTCATAATCCCATTGAAGAAACCTATACCCATATGATCAATAAGGCCCGGAATTATATTTATTTCACAACCCCGTATCTCGTTCTGGATCAGAAAATGGTAGACGATTTGTGCCGGGCTGCCCGCAGCGGCGTGGATGTTCGTATTATAACGCCAAGGATCTATGATAAATGGTACGTTTACATGGTAACCGTATCCAATTACGGGCCGCTGCTGGAAAACGGGGTTAAAATTTATGAGTATAAGCCGGGATTTATCCATGCAAAGACGGCGGTGGCGGATGACGAGTGCGCCATCTGCGGCAGCATTAACATGGATTACCGGAGCTTTTATCTTCACTATGAATGCGGTGTATTTATGAGTGAAAACGATGCGGTGCTGGATATTCGGGATGATATTTTAGAAACCATTAAAAAATGTGAACGGATCACCTATGATATGTGGAAGAAACGTCCGGTACACCAAAAGATCATACAGTGGTGCCTGCGGCTGTTTTCACCAATTCTGTAAAATGGGGGGCAGGAAAGCTGCCCCTTATGTATCCTATACGGTTTTTTGCATTGTATTTAAAAACGGGTTCTGTAACCGCATCTTCGGCAAAGAGGTTCCCGGATCTGTCGGGTCTGAAAGTCTTTTTGCAGGTTTTGACTTCTTGGGCCTTCAAGGATTTCCTGAAAGCTTTGAGTAAATATATTTCCCAGCTTCACAATACCGTCTCCGTCCAGACAGCACGGGATAACAGTGCCGTCACATAAAATGGCGGCGTGGCTTTTCAGGCCCAGGCATGTGCCGCAGCTTCCATAGTCCGGCGCGTCAAGGGCGGGCCAGTCAAACTTCCGGTCAAAGCTTAAGTAAATATCCGGCGCCAGGCGGGCGTCATTGGTCTGGTAAAGGACCGGATCCAGGCTGCCGGTAAAAGAAAAGCTTTCGGCCAGCATTTGGAGGATTTCATCGTTGGGTTCACCGGGCAGAGGCTGGGACAGATCATCCCTTTGGTTCCATAACCGGAAAGCTGTGATCCCGTGTTCAGGCGAAAATTTCATAGCAAAATCTATGGTTGACATAATATAATCCCGGAAAGACATGCCGCCAGGCATATGGATATTTGCGTCAAAGCTGTGAAGGGAAATATTCACCTGACGGACAGGATGTTCCAGCAAAAGGTGTCCTTTTTTACGGAGCAGCGTGCCGTTGGTGGTAAGATTTACATAAAAACCGAAATTGGCAGCAGCCTCCAGCAGCTGGTCCAGCTGAGGGTGGAGCAAAGGCTCGCCTTTAACATGGAGATAAATATAATCAGTCCATGAACGGATCTGATCCAGCACATGGATAAACTGTTTTGCTGTCATCCGCCCTGGGGCGCGCCGGGGAGCGGGACAAAAGTCACAGGAAAGGTTGCACTGGTTGATGATCTCAATATATATTTTTTTAAAACGTTTTTTCATGAGTCTAAGGCCTTTCATTAAATACAGTGACACCAGTATACACCTGCCGCCCCTTTGGCGGCAAGAGATAAATTTTATGGAGGAAATCGATCATTATGAAGAAAGTATTGACTATTGCCGGTTCGGATTGCAGCGGCGGCGCAGGAATCCAGGCAGACCTTAAGACAATGACTGCCCACAAGGTGTACGGGATGAGTGTGATCACCGCCCTGACCGCCCAAAATACGACCGGCGTTTACGGTGTTTTAGATGCCGGCGGAGCGTTTGTGGGGAAGCAGCTGGACTGTGTTTTTACAGATATTTTCCCGGATGCGGTAAAGATCGGCATGGTGTCTAATATTGAGACGATCCAGGTGATCGCAGAAAAATTAAAGCAATATCATGCAAAAAATATTGTTATTGACCCGGTCATGGTATCTACCAGCGGATGCGCCCTCATGAGCCCGGATGCGATGGGGACGCTGATGGAAACCCTCCTTCCCCTGGGAGATATTATTACGCCCAATATTCCTGAGGCTCAGAAGCTGTGGGGCTGTTCCATTGAAAGCCCTGAGGATATGATCAGAGCTGCGGAATATATCAGCAAAAATCTGTCCGGCAGCGTTCTGATCAAGGGCGGTCATCTGACGGAAACCTCGGATGATCTCCTTTATCATAACGGGGAAATAACATGGTTTAAGGGCGAGCGTATTCAGACCGACAATACTCACGGCACCGGATGTACTCTTTCCTCGGCCATTGCCAGCAATCTGGCCCTTGGCTATGATATGAAAACAAGTGTCGGCAATGCAAAAGCATACATTACCGGAGCCTTAAAGGCAGGACTGGATCTGGGGGCAGGCAGCGGCCCGCTGAATCATTGCTTTGCCATCAGCTCCAACCTTTAATTGAAAAGCCTGGACTTTGTATGATTCATACAGAGACCAGGCTTTTTAATACGTCTTTTGTGCTGCGGCTTTTGCTGTGGATCCGGTGGACGGCTTCGTTCATATGCTCCAGATAATGGGCATCCGAGTTGGTGATGATGCGGCACTTTTCCAGATAGGGATGACAGCTGAGAAGCATTGGGATATTTTCTTTGTTTTTAACCTCCACGCATGTAAAACAGCTGTCGGGAGGGATAAATCCCAGATTGGATAAAAGGCTTGTGGAATCTTTATCAATATGGGCCGGGATCATAATCCCGTGATAACGCTCAGTCAGCTGAAATACATGGTCAATAGATATATCTGTGGCATTAATGAGCAGGTTGGGAAATGTGCCAATTACAGAATCATCCGGCCCACAGATGGTCTGGCGGCCGAAAATTTCTTCGTTGTTAGGGAAGGGGATCAGCCGCTGTTCCACCAGGGCGTCAAAGGCCATAGCATCCTCCAGGGTTTCAAACAGGCAAAGCACATGGACCTCCTCACTGGTGGTCAGCTCCATACCGGGAATAACCGTCAGCCCTAAGGGGGCGGCGGCTTTCATGACCGCAGGACAGTTTTTGCAGGAATTGTGATCCGTTACAGCGATCACATCCAGCCCGATCAGGGCAGCAAGTCCTGTAATATTTGCCGGGGTCATATCATCATCGCCGCATGGAGAAAGGCATGAGTGAATATGAAGATCATAGGAAAGTGAAAGCATAGCCGCCTCCTTTTTTGCGGGTTTTTGACAGGGAATGGAGTTATTATGCGCCAGATTTCCCGGACTTACGATTCCCCAAGCAGCTGCCATATTTTCAGGGCTGCGTCAAAAACCGGCATAGTGGTGGAAAATACAGGGATTTCTTCCTGGATGGCCCTTTGCCTGCAAACATCATCAAAGGCTGTGCCTTCGGCAAGGATAATACATGCGCAGTCGGTTAAAGCGGCTACAGCCAGGGTATTCAGGTTGGCCATGACCGTGACCCAGGCACAGTCCTGAGGCGCCCGGCTCATGGCAATGCTGAGCAGATCGCAGCAAAAGGGAACGCTGATGCTGCGGTCTGTATTTGAAGGAATGCAGATCCGGGTAAAAATATCCCGGTCGATCAATGTCTGTACAGTCATGGAAACCTCTCCTTCTTAGTAATAGGGGCATATATAGGCGCAGTGGACACAGTCCCCTTTTCCGGGACATGCAGCCTGAAATGGGGCGGAAGTCCGGGATTGGGGGGCATCTTCCTTAAGTTCTGTGGCATGGAGGGACGGATCTGAGACGGATTCCTTTTTCTTTCCCCCTTCGTTTTGGGCTTCTAAATGGGCATCCAGCAGGGAAACCTCGCCCATGAGCTTTTCAATGTACTGGCGGACGCTGGCCGTGCTTATGGAACTGTCGGCCCCGGACTGGCTGACGCTGTCCAAAAGCTCCATATAGTTGCCGGCCAGCTCGTGGATATGGTTTTTCAGGACAGGAATACAAAAATCCTTTGTGGCATCGCCCCGGACGATATCCTCTGCCAGGGCGCGGCATGTAGGCGCGCCGCAGGCGCCGCAGTCCAGTCCGGGAAATTGGCCGCACAAAGTTTCCACCTCTTTCAGCATGCGGATGCTTTCGGAAAAAGTGGAACCAAGGCGGAATACCGGCTCATATTCCACAGGATCAGTCCAGGCCATGGGGGCATTTTCATAATCCTCTAAATGGTTCATGGATACAGGAAGATATTTATTCAGATGCTTAAGCTTGGCTTTGGCAACGTAAGGATTTTCCACGGTAAGGACACCGCCCACACAGCCGCCGTTGCATGCGTTAAGCTCAATAAACTGAAGGCGTCCGAACTTTTCATCCTCCATATCTTCAAGGACGCGGATCACATTTTCAATACCATCCGCAGCAAGATAGCTGTCGGTGATCAGCCCGCCGGCTTCTCCGCCGGCGCCGCCCCAGCCGACGCCGATGCGTCCGGACATGGACAGCTCCTTAGGATTTTGCCGGGCCCGCTGCATCAGAGGAAGCAGCAGGGGATAAACGTCCTTTATGGCAAGAACATGGTCGATCTGGCTTTTGCTCACGCCAAGGGGCGAATGGGCGTAGGTGACTTTGGAAGGGCATGGGGAAATAAATACAATGCCAATATCTTCAGGATCCAGTCCGGTATTTTTTACAGCCCGTTCCCGGGCCAGCCTGGCAGCCACTTCTACCGGAGGGTTCAAAGGCAGAAGATGTTCAATAAGGTTTGGAAAACGGACGCGTATAAGCCGTACGACCGACGGACAGGCCGTGCTGATCAGGGGCCATTTTTCAGGGTGTTCGCTTACATACTCCCGGGAGGCGGCGCTGACCAGCTCTGCCCCTGCGCTTACCTCAAAAATATCGTCAAAGCCAAGGTAGATCAGGGCGGTGAGGACAATGTTAATGTCATCCAGATGATTAAACTGGCTGTACAGAGTGGGTGCCGGAAGGGCAACGGTATACTTGTATTTTTTCAGCACATCTACAGAGTCTCTGCGTATAAGCTTTGCATGGTGGGGACAAATGCGGACACACTCGCCGCAGTCAATACAGAACTTTCCCGTAATGACCGCCTTCCCGTGACGGACACGGATGGCCTGAGTGGGACAGCGCTTTATACAGTTAATGCAGCCCATGCACAGTTCTTCGTCCAGATAGACGGAATGAAAAAATTTGTCCATATCCTTCACCTCCGTTAATAATTTCACATAAATTTTAGAACTGGCCTAAAAGGCCTCAGGCCATTTTAATGACCATGGTTACTGTGGTTCCTACGCCGGGAACAGAGTCGATGGTCATTTCATCCGAATACTTTTTCATATTGGGAAGGCCCATGCCGGCGCCAAAGCCCAGATTGCGTATATTATCCGGAGCTGTGGAATAGCCGGCCTGCATGGCCTTTTCCACATCCGGGATGCCCGGGCCGATATCTGCCAGGACAATCGTAATATCTTCGGGACCGATGGTCACGGTAATCCTGCCGCCATTGGCGTGGATAACCATATTGATCTCCCCTTCGTACATGGCAATGGCGGTCCTGCGCACCACATCCGGCGGCACGCCGATCTGCTTCAGCTTCCGTTTGACATTGCTGCTGGCTTCTCCGGCACGGGTAAAGTCATCGGGAGAAACCGTATAATTTAAGATCAGCAGATCATCCAATGGAAGCACCTCCCCGCAGTCCTGCAGAATAAAGGATGCCGCAGGCGGAAAACATGGGGAGCTGTGTGGATAATACGGCAATGTCCCTTTGGGCTGCCAGCTGGATCATGTTTTCATCGGGAACCTTTCCCCGCACAAAGACAAGGCAGACAATGTCCATCATTTCTGCAGTGCGGATGACCTGGGGATTGCAAAGCCCTGTGATCAGTACAGACTGATCCTTGAC
The DNA here is from genome assembly GCA_018711005.1 of Candidatus Scybalocola faecigallinarum. Classification (GTDB taxonomy): domain Bacteria; phylum Bacillota; class Clostridia; order Lachnospirales; family Lachnospiraceae; genus Catenibacillus; species Catenibacillus faecigallinarum. Next base: position 53,162 of record DVIT01000013.1, read on the forward strand.
AAACGCAAGAACATCGCTCATCATATCAGAACCGCAGGCGGTGTGGACTTCTCTCGTTAAAAATTCTTCACCGCACAGCAGGCGGGCGTCCAGCAGATCTTTAATATCCTGAACTGTCATAAAAATGTATACCTCCTTCGGATGATGCCGGGCCAAACCGTTTTGGCTCCTGCCCATTTGTCGGGCAACTCTCTGGCTGTTAATATATCCAGTATATCATTCGTATTATTTGATTTCAACAAATAGTTATTGTTAAATGCATAACAATTAAGGAGGTTTTACGTAAATTATAGGGTATTTTTAGAGAAAGGTTATAAAAAAAGCAGAAATTTAACAAAAAATACGCAAAACTTCTATGGAAAATTGTCAGTGGGAATGTTATAATGGAAATACTTGTGAACGCTTTTTCGGGGAACGGTCCGGCCACAGGTCCGGAGAAACCGCTGCCTTTTTCAGGCGGAGCAAGACTGACCCATGCCCATTTGTCGGGCAGTTTATATTTTTACAATGTCAAGGAGGGATTTACTTGAGTTCTACGAAGCAGACGGTTCCTTTTAACGGGACAAAGGCGCAGGAGGAGCAGCTTCTCAGTGTTATTGCAGAACTTAAATCAGAGCCGGGCGCTTTGATGCCGATCATGCAGAAGGCCCAGGAAATCTACGGCTATCTGCCCATTGAAGTGCAGACGATCATTTCCAACGAAACGGGGATACCGCTGGAAAAGATTTACGGTGTGGCCACATTTTATTCTCAGTTTGCCCTGAATCCAAAAGGAAGGTACCAGATTTCCGTCTGTCTTGGTACAGCATGTTATGTAAAGGGTTCCGGCGATGTCTATAATAAGCTGATGGAGCTTTTAGGCATTGTGGGCGGAGAATGTACACCGGACGGGAAGTTTTCCCTGGATGCCTGCCGCTGTGTAGGCGCCTGCGGCCTTGCGCCGGTCCTCATGGTGAATGACGACGTTTACGGCCGGCTGACCGTTGATGATATTGCTGGTATACTTGCAAAGTACCAGTAGACATCATGATGACAGAAATTGCGTTAAATGTGCTGGATGTGGCTGAAAATTCTGTGCGTGCCGGGGCCGCGCTGATCAGGATCAGCGTTTTTGCAGATACCCGGGCGGACCGGATGGAGATCGTGATCGAGGATAACGGGTGCGGCATGACACCGGAACAGATCCGCCAGGTGGAGGATCCTTTTTTTACTACCCGAAAGACCCGTAAAGTAGGCCTTGGCGTTCCATTTTTTAAATACTCGGCCCAGTGTACCGGCGGGAATTTTAAGATCACATCCCAGGTGGGCCAGGGGACGCGGGTGACAGCGGTTTATGTGCTGTCCAGTATTGACCGGATGCCTTTGGGGGATATGCCGGGGATCATCCATACATTGATCACATTTAACACTCACATTGATTTTGTGTATACATACTCAGTGGACGGCCGGGGGTTTACATTAGATACCCGGCAGGTGAAAGAGATCCTGGAAGGGCTGCCTTTGGATACGCCGGAGGTTTCTTCGTATATAGAGGCGTTTCTTAAGGAGAATACCCGGGAAGCGGATCAGGACGTCCGGCTGTAGCTATGGACATGGCGGTGAATGTGAGGACAAAGCAGCAGGAGAGAGCCAAAAATGATGAGAAGGAGCGTGAATATATGAAATCACTTGCAGAATTAAAAGCGATCCGTGAGCGTATGCAGGGCCAGGTGGGGATGCGTTCGGAGGACGATTCCCAGATCCGTGTGGTGGTGGGGATGGCCACATGCGGGATTGCCAGCGGCGCCAGACCTGTGCTGAAAACACTGGCGGATGCTGTTCAGGAAAAAAAGCTGTCTAACGTTATGGTGACTCAGACCGGATGTATCGGACTGTGCAAATATGAACCTATCGTGGAGGTTATGGAACCGGGAAAGGATAAGGTAACTTATGTTAAGATGACTCCGGAAAAAGCGCTGGAGGTTGTGGACCGGCATTTGATCCGAGGCCAGGTTGTGACCGAATACACCCTGGGCAATATTAAACTGTAAGGAGGACTGGCGATGTATCGTTCACATGTATTGGTCTGCGGGGGTACCGGATGTACGTCTTCCGGCAGTCAGAAGATCATTGACGCACTGGAAAGAGAACTGGAAAAGAACGGGCTTACCGACGAGGTCTCTGTGGTTAAGACCGGGTGTCACGGCCTTTGCGCCCTTGGCCCTATTATGGTGGTTTATCCGGAAGCCAGCTTTTATTCCATGGTAAAGGAAGAAGATGTTCCTGAGATCGTATCAGAGCATTTATTAAAGGGCCGTGTGGTTTCACGGCTGTTATATAAGGAGACAGTAACTGAGGACGGGATCCGTTCCCTGAATGACACGGATTTTTATAAGAAGCAGACGCGTATTGCTCTGAGAAACTGCGGTGTCATCGATCCGGAAAATATTGATGAATATATCGGCACCGGCGGCTATGAGGCTCTGGGCAAGGTGCTGACAGAGATGACGCCGGACGATGTGATCCAGACGATCCTGGACTCCGGCTTAAGAGGCAGAGGCGGCGCCGGCTTCCCTACAGGACTTAAGTGGAAGTTTGCTTCCGGGAACCGGGGCAATGTGCAGAAGTATGTATGCTGTAATGCCGACGAGGGCGATCCGGGGGCATTTATGGACCGTTCGGTGCTTGAGGGTGATCCCCACGTTGTGCTTGAGGCTATGGCTATTGCCGGCTATGCCATTGGCGCGGATCAGGGCTATATTTATGTCCGGGCCGAGTATCCTATTGCTGTAGAGCGTTTGCGTATTGCCATTGATCAGGCCAGAGCCTATGGTCTGCTTGGAAAAAATATTTTTGATACAGGATTTAATTTTGATATTGATCTGCGTCTTGGGGCCGGCGCTTTCGTGTGCGGCGAGGAGACGGCTCTTATGACATCCATTGAGGGCAAGCGGGGCGAACCCCGCCCCCGTCCGCCATTCCCGGCAGTGAAGGGGCTCTTTGGCCAGCCGACCATTTTAAATAATGTGGAAACTTATGCCAATATTCCCCAGATCATTTTAAACGGGCCTGAGTGGTTTTCGTCTATGGGTACGGAAAAGTCCAAGGGCACCAAGGTATTTGCCCTGGGCGGCAAGGTGAATAATACCGGCCTTGTGGAGATCCCTATGGGAACAACACTGCGCACTGTTATTGAGGAGATCGGCGGGGGCATTCCCAACGGAAAGAAGTTTAAAGCAGCTCAGACCGGCGGTCCTTCCGGCGGCTGCATCCCGGCAGAGCATTTTGATGTGCCTATTGATTATGACAATCTGCTGGCCATTGGCTCCATGATGGGCTCCGGCGGCCTGATCGTTATGGACGAAGATAACTGTATGGTGGATATTGCCAAGTTCTTCCTGGAGTTTACTGTGGATGAATCCTGCGGCAAGTGTACGCCGTGCCGGGTAGGAACGAAGCGCATGTATGAGATCCTGGACAAGATCACCAAGGGCCAGGGTACGTTGGAGGATATTGATAAGCTGGAAGAACTGTGCTACTACATTAAGGATAATGCTTTATGCGGCCTGGGCCAGACTGCGCCCAACCCTGTGCTTTCCACCCTGCGGTATTTCAGAGATGAATATATTGCCCATGTGGTGGATAAAAAGTGTCCCGCCGGGGTATGTAAGGATCTGCTGTCTTACAAGATCGATCCGGATAAGTGCCGGGGCTGTACCCTGTGTGCCCGTACATGTCCGGCAGATGCCATTGAAGGCAAGGTTAAGGAAGTCCACTATATTAACCCGGATAAGTGCTTAAAGTGCGGCGCTTGTATGGAAAAATGCCGTTTCGGCGCCATCTACAAAGAATAATGGAGGAGTCTGACATGGAAAATATTACGATGAAAATCAACGGTGTCCAGATCAGTGTGCCTGCCGGCTCAACCATTTTGGAGGCGGCCCGGATGGCCCATATTAAGATCCCCACACTGTGTTACTTAAAAGAGATCAATGAGATCGGAGCCTGCCGTATCTGTGTTGTAGAGGTTAAGGGCGCAAAAAGCCTGGTGGCGTCCTGCGTTTATCCGGTCAGCGAAGGGATGGAGGTTTGGACAAACACGCCTAAGGTGCTGGATTCCCGTAAAAAGACATTGCAGCTGATTCTGTCTACCCACCGGAAGGAATGTCTTTCCTGTGTGCGCAGCGGAAATTGTGAGCTGCAGCAGCTGTGCCGTGAGCTGAAGGTTGACGATGAAAATAAATACGAGGGCGAGATGCATCCGTCCATGGTGGATGATTCTGCGCCTCATATGATCCGTGATAACAGTAAGTGCATTTTATGCCGCCGCTGTGTCGGCGTTTGCGAAAATGTACAGGGTATCGGCGTGATCGGAGCCAATGCCCGGGGATTTTCCACCTATATCGGACAGGCCTTTGATATGGGTCTTGGCGAGACAAGCTGTGTTTCCTGCGGTCAGTGTATTGCCGTATGTCCTACAGGGGCGCTGACGGAAAAGGATAATACAGATGATGTTTTCGCTGCCCTTGCTGATCCAACAAAGCATGTTTTTGTTCAGACCGCGCCCTCAGTCCGTGCCGCTCTCGGCGAGGAGTTTGGCCTGCCTATTGGCACCAATGTGGAAGGAAAGATGGCAGCCGCTTTACGCCGCCTTGGCTTTGAAAAGGTGTTTGATACAGATTTTGCCGCAGATTTGACCATTATGGAGGAAGCCCACGAGTTCCTTGACCGTGTGAAAAACGGGGGCGTGCTTCCGCTGATCACTTCCTGTTCACCGGGATGGGTGAAATACTGCGAGCATTATTTCCCGGATATGACAGAGAATCTGTCCTCCTGCAAATCTCCCCAGCAGATGTTTGGGGCTATGTTAAAGACTTATTATGCTGAAAAAGCCGGTATTGATCCTAAGGATATTGTCAGTGTCAGCATTATGCCGTGTACGGCGAAAAAGTTTGAGATCGGCCGGGATGACCAGGATGCTGCCGGTGTGGCAGATGTGGATATTTCCCTGACGACCCGGGAGCTGGCCCGGATGATCCGCCGGGTTGGCCTTGATTTTACAGATCTTCCGGATGAAGGCTTTGATGATCCTTTAGGAGAGTCCACAGGCGCCGGCGTGATCTTTGGTGCAACCGGAGGCGTTATGGAGGCAGCCCTGCGTACCGCAGTGGAGACGCTGACAGGAGAAACACTGGAATCTCTTGATTTTACAGAGGTCCGGGGAACCAAAGGCATTAAGGAAGCCACCTACCATGTAGCCGGTATGGATATTAACGTGGCTGTGGCCTCCGGCCTTGGCAATGCCCGCACCCTTTTAAATAAAGTGAAGTCCGGCGAAGCCCGGTATCATTTTATTGAGATCATGGGATGTCCCGGCGGCTGCGTTAATGGCGGCGGCCAGCCCCAGCAGCCAGGCAGTGTCCGTAACTTTACAGACATACGAGCCCTTCGGGCAAAAGCCCTGTATGACCAGGATGCGGCCATGCCTATCCGCAAATCTCATGAGAATCCGTCCATTAAGCGGCTTTATGAGGAGTTCCTCGGTGAACCCGGAAGTCATAAGGCCCATGAGCTTCTTCATACCACCTATGTGAAGCGGAGCGTCAATTAGTTATTTTTGCCAGGGAGCAGGTCAGCCTAAAAGGCTGACCTGCTCCCTGGTTTGCTTTGTCCGGCTTCCCTGCCGGCAGGGCCGGAGGATTAGCCGGTTTCGGCCTTAATTTCCATTTTTCATTTTATGGCCGTAGGATTTAGCCCCATCCTACGGCCTGATCCATTGTTTTGCAATTTTGGGGTGTAGATTTTGGGTCATACTTCGGCTTATATGGAGATTTTCCGATTTAGGGTCTAGCCATTTAAGGGAAAAATTAGACCCTGATGGACATTTTTTGGATCCGGGCCGAACACATGGGGAAAATTCTACGGCCAAATCAGACAAAATGCCGTTTTCAGCCGAAGTTTCCGTACAGAACCGCAGCCAGACACTTTATCCCTGAATCCCCATGCCCAAATCTAAGGAAGAAACAAAAATCCATTTATTCAAAGGTTAGAGGTTGCGGGAGCACTGGAATTTTTTTATAATATATATGAGTTGCCCGACAAATGGGCATGAGACACGGAATGTTTGTCCACAGGAGGAGGTTTACAAATATGTTATCGGAAAAGTTAATGTGGCTGAAATTATCAGAAAGGGTCCGTGATGAACTGATCCAGTGTGAATATGAGGGGCGGAATGTAAAGGACTATGAAGCCTGGGCTGATGCTGTTTTGGCCATGCCTGAGGGGGAAGAAAAAGAGGAGATGAGCAAAAAGCTCCTTTTGGCTTTAGAGTCTGCGCCGTTTACAGAAGAAAACAATCTGGAAGAACCGGATGATTATGAAGAAATATGCCGTACATTACCTGAGGAAGCTGGGGTCTGTATGGATTTTAACAGGGAAGATTACAGAGACCGTCTTCGCGGGGCCTGGTACGGGAGAGCTGTCGGCTGTCTTTTAGGAATCCCGGTAGAATCCTGGCATAAGGAGCGCATCCAGGGCTTTTTAGAGGAAAGCGGTCAGTGGCCCCTTACCGCATATATGCGTTCGGATGTGGATGAAAGGATCCGTCAAAAATATGGTGTTGGGGATATTGATCCGGGACATTCCTATGACCGGAAAAATATTTGCTGGCGCAACAATGTATCCGCCTTCCCGGTAGACGATGATACCAACTACACCACTTGCGCGTTGCGGCTTGTAGAAAACCGGGGAATTGATTTCACCTGTGAGGATGCTGCAGAAAACTGGCTGATGTCCTTCCCGGCGCTCCATGCCTGCACTGCAGAGCGGGCGGCTATGCAAAATATCCTTAACGGCGTGCTTCCGCCCAAGTCCGGCCAGTATCTGAACCCGTACCGGGAGTGGATCGGCGCCCAGATCCGGGGAGACTTTTTCGGCTATATCCATCCGGGAAATCCAAAGGCTGCCGCCAAAATGGCCTGGCAGGATGCCAGAGTCAGCCATGTAAAAAACGGAATTTACGGCGAAATGTATGTGGCGGCCCTTTTAAGCCTGGCCGGCGCATGGCTCCCTGTCAGTGACTGGAAGGATGAAAATATGGCCGGATGTCTGCTGTGCGAAAATGCCCTGCTTCAGATTCCGCCCAAATCCCGGCTGGCCGGGGACATTTCCCGGGTGATTTCTCTGTATAAGGCTGAAGCTTCTTTTGAAAGTGCTATAGAACTGATCCACGGGACCTATAATGAAAAGATAGGGTTCGATTGGTGTTATGTCAACCCCAATGCCATGATCGTCACGGCCTGCATATTGTGGTACGCCATGGACTTTTCAACCGGTATCGCCAAAGCTGTGGAAAGCGGCTTTGATACTGACTGCAACGGAGCTACGGTAGGTTCTGTTTTAGGAATGCTTGGAGGCTACTCAGCCATTGATCCCAAGTGGCTTACAGGACTGGATCCGGTACTCAATACAAGCATCCACAAGTATGAGCGCCTTCCCCTGGAGGAGGCTGTTGACCGGACGCTGCGCCTTGTAGTGGAACGGTAAAAGTAAGACTGTAAGAGTAAAAATGTCAGGAGCATTGGAAAATGTTGGAATTTATACCTTTTAAAACGGAAACAGATTATGATGAATTTTCACAGCTTGCCTTTAATCCTCAGGTTATGGAAATGAATTTTGGCCGCGTGTTTACACCCCAGGAAGCCCAGGGCTTTTTTCAGGGCATGTTAAGTATGAACCAGTCCCAGACCCGGCTTCCGGGATATTGTAAAGTATTATTGCATAAAGACGAAGACCTGGGAGGAGAGACGGCACTTTCTCAAAATAATGAGCCCCGGTTTATTGGCATGTGCGGCATGAATTGGAATGAGGAATATAGCGCTGTGGAGATTGAATATATGCTCCTGCCCCAATTTTGGCACCAGGGGCTTGGAAAAGCTGTTGTGGGAAAGATGATGGATCTGCTGGAAGCTTTGCCGGCAGATAAGAACGGGGAGACGCCCAAGAGAGTTATCGCCATAACCGATCCCGGAAACCTGGCGTCTGAAAAGATTTTAGAGTATTATGGCTTTGTCTGCCAAAAGACGTATACCGTCGAGGACGGCAGCATGGCCAGATTGTATTTATACACATGAGGGTATATGTCTGTATGTACACCGATGTTTACGAAAAATTAAAACGAAAAAATCAGATCTTGTTTACCCGGGACAGTGTCTGTCTTCAAAGGCTTTTGGCAAAAATGGGAGAGCAAAATGACCGGACACTGGTGCTGTGGGCGCTGGAGTGCTGCCGGGTTCCGGTAAAGCGGCTGAAGGAACATTTTCCGGAGGATGAGCGGCCCCAGCGGGCTTTGGAGGCAAGTACCATGTGGTCCATGGGAAAAATAAAAATGCCGGAGGCAAAAAAGGCCATCCTTCAGGTCCATGCCATGACCAAAGATGTGGACTCCCCGGAGGATGCTGCCTTGTGTCATGCTGTAGGCCAGGGATGCAGTACGGTCCATACCCGGGGTCACGCCATTGGCCTGCCTATGTATGAGCTGACGGCTCTTGTCCGTCTTTATGGGGTAGATGAGGCAAGATTGGATGAAAAGATTGAGTATTATGTCAACCAGCTGGATCTGTGTATGGTAAAGGAGCATACACAGCCGCGGCTGTGGGCGCCATTTTTACTGAAATAGGAGCCGAAAGTTTTTGGGATAATGATGAAAGTCAGCAATTATTAAGCCTGCATGAGCCACTGGTTCATGCAGGCTTAAATGCTTTTTATTTATGATGTATAGGCTATGAAGGGGGAAGGATGGCATAGAAAAAAATGCCTTCTTTCCTATTATAAATAGTAAATATTATTGTCTGCTTTTCACAAAATGACTGGATCGCTGTCTTAGTTTTTGTTAAATCCCTGCATCCAGCTGCCTTTCAAGAAATAAATCATGAAAATAACAGAGCTTAGGGCCCATGTTAAAGGATAAGCCCAGAAGATTACCCGTATATCCTGGATGAAATGGATGGTGGCAGTAATATATGTAATTCGTATGACACACCAGCATACCAGCATGACCAGCATGGGAACCGTTGATTTTCCTGCGCCCCTTAAAATTCCCGCGACACAATGGGAAAAGGAGAGGAGGAAATAAAACAATGTAACTGTACGGGCCTGGGCAGTTCCGAAGGCAATCACCTGAGGATCATTATTAAAGGCGGCAATAAATAATGGTGCCAGGCCATAAATACACAGACCTACGACTTCCGCCAGGATCACGGAGCAGACAATGCCGAACCGGGCGCCTTTTTTTACTCTGTCGTACTTTTGGGCCCCAAGGTTCTGTCCGATAAAGGTTGTCAGTGCCATGGCAAAGCAGGTAATGGGCAAAAAGCCAAAGCCTTCGATCTTGGAATAAGCACCGCATCCGGCAACCGCCATTTTTCCAAAGCTGTTAATATTGGATTGGACGATGACATTGGCAAAGGAAATAATGGAGTTTTGCAGACCGGAAGGCAGACCATAGGAAATAATCATCTTCAGGTGACGTTTATGGAAACGGATCTTCTTTATTTCAATACGATAGTCTGTTTTAATGCGCATCAGCCGGAACAGACATAAAAAGGCGCTGACAAACTGGGAAATGATTGTAGCCAGAGCGGCGGAGCCTACACCCCAGTGAAATACACCCACAAACAGAAGGTCAAGGACAATATTGATCACAGAGGATATGATCAGATAGATTAAAGGATGCCGGCTGTCACCTACAGACTGCATAATACCTACAAAAATGTTATACATAACAAAAGCAAGGGATCCGCAGAAGTAAACCCGAAAGTATACAACGGAATTAGCCAGGACATCTTCAGGCGTCCCCATCCATATAAGGATCCTGGGAGCCAGGATAAGACCGATGACTGTAAGTAAAGTTCCGGCCACAAGACCAAAGGCCACATCTGTGTGAATAGCCTTGGAAAGATTATCCTTGTCCCGGGCGCCGAAATACCGGGCAATCACAACGCCGGCGCCAACGGATATGCCGTTAAAAAAACCGACCAGCAAAAAAATAAGACTGCCGGATGAACTGACAGCAGCCAGGGCATCACTGCCCAAAAAGTTGCCTACGATAAGGGAATCGGCTGTGTTGTAGAGCTGCTGGAACAGATTACCGAAAAATAAAGGGATGGCAAAGGTAACGATTTTCCTCCAAATGGAACCTTCCGTCATCAGAGTGGCGCCGCCGGAGGATGCAGCTGCGTTGGAATTCATGTTTGATCATCTCTTTCTGTTTTCTATTATATTGTGAGTTGCCCGACACAAAGTCATAAAATTTCATGCAGGCATGAAATTTATGGCCTTTTGTCGCCTGTCTCATATTGTAAAGGTGGCATCATGGGGAAAAAGCCTTTTTTGCCGCCTGTTTCATATTATATCACTATTTTCTTATATTAAAAGGCCTATTTTACAAAAAACAGAGGGGATGATTCTAAATGAGAAGGATCGGGGGCTTTTCTTCAAAGCATGGCTTTCCCATAAAAACAACTGTCCGTCGTCCGGATAATTGTGAAGAAAAAGCAAATATCTTAACATTGATTTTACAAAAACTTTATAAAACTCCATGAATAAATTTTACAAGACCCTCTTATACTGTGTTTGTACTTGATGAGGGGGACAAAGAAATTACATAAACATTCTTCCTCAGGTACAACCGCAAAAATCTGAATGAAGAAGAAATCAGGCGGCAGTTCCATTGGATGAATTGCTGCGAAATCAGAAAAGAAGAGAGGAATTTTAGCGATGAAGAAATTTATGAGTCTTGCAATGACAGGAGTTTTAGTTTTAGGTATGGCTGCATGTGGCGGCGGAAATACAGAAACAGATGCACCCGCAGCAGATTCTGCGGCAGAATCCACAACAGAAGCTGCAAGCGAAGCTTCCAGTGAGGCTGCTTCTGAGGCTTCCAGCGAAGCAGGTTCCGAAGCTGCTGATGCCGGCGCTGCTATGGAAGGTTTCATTAACGTTATCTCCCGTGAAGATGGTTCCGGTACAAGAAGCGCATTCGTTGAGCTGATGGGTATTGAGCAGGAAGATGAAAACGGTGAAAAAGTTGATATGACACTTCCTGAAGCTCAGATCAGCAACAGCACATCCGCTGTTATGACAACTGTTTCCGGCGATGTTTCCGCAATCGGATATATCTCCCTTGGTTCCTTAGATGACAGCGTAAAGGCAGTCAGTGTTAACGGTGTAGAGCCTACAGCAGATAACGTAAAGAGCGGTGACTATGTTGTAAGCAGACCGTTCAACATTATCACAACAGCAGAGACAAGCGAAGTTGCACAGGATTTTGTAAACTTCATTATGAGTACAGAAGGCCAGGCTGTTGTAGCTGAAGAAGGTTACATTCCTGTTGATGGCGTTGAAGCATTTTCCGGTACACAGCCTTCCGGTGATGTTACTGTAGGCGGTTCTTCCTCTGTAACACCGGTTATGGAGAAACTGGTAGAAGCTTATGCAGCAGTAAATCCTAACGCTAACATCGAAGTTCAGCAGTCTGACTCTACAACTGGTGTAACATCCACAAGCGATGGCCTTTATGATATTGGTATGGCTTCCCGTGCGCTTACAGATGATGAGATCGCATTAGGCCTTACACCTACAGTTATTGCTACAGATGGTATTGCAGTAATCGTTAATAACGAAAATCCTGTATCTGATCTGACAAGCGAGCAGATCCAGTCCATCTACACAGGCGCTATCGAAGATTGGTCTGAACTGAACTAATCCGACGGCGATCGAAACACAGGTTCAGGTATCTGAACTGATAACATTAAGAAAAATATCCGGCAGAGTAAGGCGGATGTTAATAGACGTATCAGGCTGGAGACAAAACTTCAGCCTGAACTTTTGAGGAGAACGTTTATGAAAGCAAATTATATCAGAGAAATGGTGATGAAGGTCATTTTCTTTATAGCAGCCTGTGCATCCGTTCTTGCTGTTATCCTCATTTGCGTTTTCTTGTTTGCAAATGGTATTCCGGCAATGGGAGAGATCGGTTTTTTAGATTTTCTCCTGGGTACAGAGTGGAGACCTTCAAATGATATTTACGGAATACTTCCCATGATTCTTGGAAGTATCTATGTTACGGCTGGAGCCATCATCCTTGGTGTCCCTATTGCCCTTCTGACTGCGATCTTTCTTGCATACTTTTGTCCTAAGAAAATTTATAAAATTTGTAAATCCGGTATTAATCTGATGGCAGGTATCCCTTCTGTTGTATATGGCTTCTTTGGTCTGGTACTGCTGGTGCCTATGATTAAATCTATTTTCAATGTGCGAAGCGGTGCGACGATGCTGACGGCATCTATCCTTCTTGCCATTATGGTACTGCCTACCATTATCAGTGTTACGGAAGCTTCACTGCAGAGTGTTCCCCAAAGCTACTATGAAGGCGCTCTGGCTCTGGGTGCAACCCATGCGCAAAGTGTATTTTTTACAATGATCCCTGCAGCAAAATCCGGTATTGTCACCGGTATTGTTCTTGGTATCGGCCGTGTGATCGGCGAGACGATGGCCGTAATTATGGTTGCGGGAAATCAGGCAGTAATGCCGGAAAGCCTTCTGGCCGGAGTGCGTACCATGACTGCAAATATTGTTCTTGAAATGGGCTATGCGTCAGGCCTTCATCGGGAAGCACTGATCGCTACCGGCGTCGTCCTTTTCGTATTTATTTTAATTATCAACCTTATTGTGGCTGCATTAAAGAGGGGAGCAATTCAGCATGGAGACTAATAAAAAGACAATTACCTATAAAAAAAGCCAGTTTTCAAAATTCCTCACAGGGATCACCTGGGCAGCTGCCATCATCTCCATGGCTGTGCTTGTATTTCTTGTGTTATTTGTTTTGATCCAGGGCGTTGGAAATTTTTCATTGGATCTGTTTGCACCCCAATATACCAGTGACAATGGTTCCTTAGTTCCAGCGTTGGTCAATACGATTTTTATGGTTGTTTTATCCCTTGTGATCGCGGCGCCCATTGGTATTTTCGCAGCGATCTTCCTGGTGGAATATGCTTCCAGTACAAATAAGTTTATCACTGTGATCCGTATGACAGCAGAAACGCTTTCAGGTATTCCATCCATTGTTTATGGTCTGTTCGGTATGCTGTTCTTTTCCTCCGCTATTGGATGGGGATATTCCATGCTGTCCGGTGCATTTACCATGGCCATTATGATCCTGCCTTTGATCATGCGTACCTCAGAGGAAGCGCTTATGGCGGTTCCTGATTCCTTCCGTGAAGGAAGCTATGGTCTGGGTGCAGGAAAACTGAGAACGATCTTCCGTATCGTCCTGCCAAGTGCTGTTCCCGGAATTTTATCCGGTGTCATCCTTGGTATTGGCCGTGTTGTTGGTGAAACAGCAGCCCTTATGTTTACTGCGGGAACTGTTGCCGACTATGCAGGCTTTATGGATTCAGGACGTACCCTGGCGCTTCATATGTATGTACTTTCTAACGAAGGTCTCCATATGGATAAGGCCTATGCAACCGCTGTCGTTCTTATGCTGCTGGTACTTGGCATTAACGCTTTGTCCAGCTTTGTGGCAAAGAAGATTACGAAAGGATAATGAATTATGGATAAAATTACCGTTGAAAATATGAATCTTCATTACGGAGATTTTCACGCCCTTAAAAACGTGAACCTTAATATGGGTGAAAAAGAGATCACGGCCTTTATCGGCCCCAGCGGCTGCGGCAAGTCCACGCTGCTTAAATCATTAAATCGTATGAACGATCTTGTTCCGGGATGTAAGATCGACGGAAAGATCTGCCTGGATGGTGAGGATATTTACGATAAAAAAATGGATGTGAACCGTCTCAGAAAAAGAGTGGGTATGGTATTCCAGAAACCTAATCCATTCCCAATGAGCATTTACGATAATATTGCCTATGGCCCAAGGACACACGGCGTGCGCAATAAATCCAGACTGGATGAAATCGTGGAAAAATCTCTGCGCCAGGCTGCCATTTGGGATGAGGTTAAGGATCGTCTTAAAAAGAGCGCCCTCGGTATTTCCGGCGGACAGCAGCAGCGTCTTTGCATTGCCAGAGCTTTGGCCGTGGATCCGGAAGTTCTTTTAATGGATGAGCCTACCAGCGCCCTTGACCCGATTTCCACATCTAAGATCGAGGATCTTGCCATGGATCTGAAAAAGGATTATACTATTATCATCGTTACACATAACATGCAGCAGGCTGCCCGTATTGCGGATAAGACGGCATTTTTCCTGCTGGGACAGATGATCGAGTACGGCAATACTGAAAAAATGTTCTCCATGCCGGAGGACCCCAGGACGGAGGACTATATTACAGGGAGGTTCGGTTAAATGCGTAAACAATATGATCAGGAACTGGATAATCTTCATAATCTTCTTGTGGAGATGGGAAATATGTGTCAGGAGGCCATTTTTATGGCTGCCCACATTTTACAGGAAGAAGATCCGGATGTGGAAGCTGTTGAAGAAAAAGAGAAGGCCATTGATAAGAAAGAGCGTGAGATCGAGCATTTGTGCATGCATCTGATCCTGCGCCAGCAGCCCATTGCCTCTGACCTTCGGCGGATCGGCGCTGCATTGAAGATGATCACGGATATGGAGCGTATCGGTGATCAGGCCGCAGATATTGCAGATCTTGCCCGTTTTATTGCAGGCAAGGAAAAGCAGGGCGAGAGCCAGGGCCATTTATGGGAAATGGCACAGGCAACTGTTAAAATGGTAACGGACAGCGTTGCATCTTTCGTTAATGATGATTATGACCTGGCATTGCAGGTTATGAAAGCAGATGATGCTGTTGACACATTATTTGAAAAGATCAAGAAAGATATTATTGATATGATCCGTACCCAGCAGGTGGATGCGGAAGGATCTCTGGATCTTCTCATGGCTGCAAAATATTTTGAGCGTATCGGCGATCATGCAGTAAATATTGCTGAATGGGTTGAATATTCCATTACAGGCGGACATGAGAATAAAGAAGATTAATAAAATTTAATCACGGATACGAAGGAGCTGCCACTGGTGAATCTACCGGGAGGCAGCTTTTGTCTTGTGTTTTTTCTGCCTTTATGAGAAAATAGAAGAAAGCCAAAGTATGAGGAGGTTTATACAAGGAGGTTTACATAATATGAAGGTTATTGATTTCAAAACCGCAAGCTGCAAACATTGCTATAAGTGTGTCCGTTCCTGCTCTGTAAAAGCGATCCGGGTGACCAACGCTCAGGCTCAGATCATGAATGACTATTGCATCCTTTGCGGCCATTGTCTGGAAGTCTGTCCACAGAATGCCAAAACCTTTGCCAGCGATCTGGATGTAGTCAGGGGGTACTTAAAACGTGGGGAACGAGTCGTTGTATCCATTGCCCCGGCTTATCTTGGAATTTTAAAGTACAGCCAGCCAGGACAGGTGGTGGATGCCCTGAAGCGTCTGGGTTTTTATGAGGTGCGGGAGACGGCGGAAGGTGCAGCCTATGTTACTGAGGCCTACAGCCGTTTAATAAGCGAAGGAAAAATGAAAAATATTATTACTACATGCTGTCCCAGTGTGAATGATCTGGTGGAAAAGTATTATCCGGATCTGACGCCCTTTATGGCGCCGGTAGTATCCCCCATGATTGCCCACGGTATGCTTATTAAAAATCTTTACGGCCGCAGCACAAAGGTTGTCTTTTTAGGCCCGTGCATTGCTAAAAAGGAGGAAGCCGAAGGGGATGTGCGTACCCGGGGCTATGTGGACGCTGTGATCACCTTTGAGGAGCTGGAACAGTGGCTGGAATCTGAAAATATTGTTTTATCCCAGTGTGAAAACGGGAAAATGGCCAACCCGGATCCAAAGGTCAACCGGCTGTATCCGGTTCAAAACGGCGTGATCACATCGGTGCTTAAAAATTATGCCGCTGCATCCGGAGAGGAACAGGCGCCGGTAAAATATCAGAGGATCTTTGTGGATGGCATTGATGCCTGTCGGGAGCTGTTTGACGGTATGGAGCGGGGCGAGTTTGACCATTGCTTTATTGAAGCCAATATGTGCGAAGGCGGATGTATTAACGGCCCGGCGGTGAACCGCCTTAAGGTTTCCCGGTTTAAGGCCAAGATGAATATGGAGCAGCAGGTATCCTATGAGGATCCCGGATACGATCCCCTGCCTCAGGAGCTGCATATTGAAAAGATGTTTTATTCCAGGGCCAATAAGGACCGGCTTCCCACAGAGGAAGAAATCCAGGTGATCTTAAAGGCCACCGGAAAGTATAATAAGGATCAGGAGTTGAACTGCGGCGCCTGCGGATATCCTACATGCCGGGATAAGGCCATCGCTGTATTCCAGGGAAAGGCGGAGCAGGAAATGTGCCTGCCCCACGCCTATGAAAAGGCCCATTCCATGGCTAATGTGGTGATGGAGACAACGCCCAATGCAATCTTTATTTTAGACAATGATTTAAAGATCCTGGAATTTAACCGGATGGCCCAGCGTTTTTTTGGAATCAGCAAGAATGACGCCTTAAATTCCTACCTGTATGAAATCATGGAAACAAAGGATTTTGATGATGTTTTAAAAACTCATCAGAATATTTTGCGCCGCCGCATGGATCTGCCCCAGTATCAGCTGAAAACCCTTGAAACCATTGTTTATATTGAGGATATGGACGGGCTGCTGTGTATTTTGCAGGATGTGAGCAAAGAGGAAGATCGTCTGGCCAGAGAGTATGATAAGAAGCTTCAGATGGTTGGCAGCGCCCAGGCAGTTATTGATAAGCAAATGATGGTGGCTCAGGAAATCGCAGGCCTTTTAGGGGAAACAACAGCAGAGACAAAGATCATTTTGTCAAGGCTTGGGGATCTGATCCTTGCAGAAGATGGGCAGGAATCGTAACGATTCAGCCAGAGCCGGCCATTTACTGCCCGGGCCGTGGAAAAGGGATCCCCTTTGAAAAAAAATTTGTGATGAAAAAAGCTGCAGTCACAGGAAGATTTGCCTGTAACTGCAGCTTTTGCAGCTTTTAAAAACGTTTCCATGTATCTCTCATAAATAAAATAAACAGCGGGAATATTTCCAGACGTCCGGCCAGCATATCGATGGTCAGGATAAACGTGGAAAAATCGGAAAAGCACCCGAAGTTTTGGGTTGGGCCTACCATTTCCAGTCCGGGGCCGATGTTGTTAAAGGTTGCTGCAACTGCCGTAAAATTGGTAACAAGATCTTTATTGTCAACACTGATCAGCAGCACGGACGCTGCAAAAATAAGGAAATAAGCCACTAAAAATACGTTGACGGAGCGAACCGTATCATGCTCGACGATCTTTCCGTCCAGACGGATCTTTGTCACGTTTTTGGGATGGAGGATCTGCTTTAATTCCTTGCGGATAGTTTTTACAAGGATAATGAGACGGGATACTTTTATACCGCCGCCGGTGCTTCCGGCGCAGGCGCCGATAAACATAAGCATTACCAGGATCGTTTTGGCGATGGCCGGCCACAGGTTAAAGTCTGTGGTGGCAAAGCCGGTGGTGGTAATAATGGAAGATACCTGGAAAAAGGCATGGCGCAGTGCCTCTCCAACGGAGCCGTACATATTGGTGATAAATATAGTGATGATTCCTGTGGAAACAGCAATGATGCCAATATACCACCGGGCTTCTTCGCACTTTAAGGCCTGTTTGGGGTGGCGCATTAAAAGCAGAAAATACACATTAAAATTAATGCCGAAAAGCATCATAAATATGCCGGTTACCACCTGGCTGTAGGCTGAATAGCTGGTCATACTGTCATTTTTAATGCCGAAACCGCCGGTACCGGCGCTGCCGAAGGTGGTACACAAGGCATCAAATAAAGGCATATCGCCAATAAGCAGCAGCACTACCTGGACTACGGACATGGCCATGTAAATACCATATAAGATCATGGCTGTTGTCCGTACCTTGGGAACAAGCTTGCTGACAGATGGTCCCGGGCTCTCGGCCTTCATAAGGAACATCTGATACCCCCCGTTCATTGGGAGGATCATAAGCAGAAAAACAAGGACACCCATACCGCCCAGCCAGTGGGTGAAACTGCGCCAGAAAAGGATACTTTTAGGAAGGATCTCCACATCTGCAAGAATACTTGAACCTGTCGTTGTAAAACCGGACACTGTCTCAAAGACCGCGTCCACCACATTAGGGATACAGCCGCTGATAATAAAGGGCAGGGCGCCGGAAATACTTAAAAGGATCCAGCTTAAGGCAACGGCCACAAAACCTTCCCGGGCAAAAAAAACTTTGTTTTCAGGCTTTCTGTGAGTCATTAAAAGGCCAATGACCAGACACAGGACAATACAGAGAATAAAGTCCAAAAATTCATTTTCACCGTAAATAACCGCTACAATGCATGGAAAAAACATGGCAAATGCCTGAAAATTAAAAATCCATCCTAAAATGTAGCGGATGATAGAGTAATTCATAATGATCGTCCTTTTTATTTTTTCAAAATGTCGCTAATATCCCTGAGCCCTTTCTGGGTGGTGACGACGATGACTGTATCACCGGGAAGTATGTAGTCCTGGCCTCTTGGTATGATGATCTGTCCGTTCCGGTTAATACAGCATACTAAAAGGCGATCCTTCAAATTCAGATCCATAAGGGGCGTCTGGGTTACGGCGCTCTCCTGGCGTATGGAAAATTCCAGCGCCTCGGCCTGATTGTCCAGGATTTTGTATAAGGTTTCCACGTTGCTGCCCATGGAATTCTGGGCGCCGCGGACATATTTAATGATCTTATTGGCTGTAAGATATTTGGGATAGATCACGCTGCCGATATCCAGCCCGCCGATAATATCATTAAAGGCAATATGATTCACTTTGGCAATAACCTTGGCTGAAGAATGCTTCATGGCAAAAAGGGAGAGAAGGAGATTTTCCTCATCCAGTCCGGTAACTGAGATCACAGACTGGGCATAAGGAAGGCCTTCTTCCATAAGCAGTTCCTGATCTGTTCCGTCTCCGCAGATAATGGTTGCCTTGGGCAGCAGTTCACACAGCTGTTCACACCGTGCCTTATCCTTTTCAATAATGCGTACACGGATCCCCATTTCTAAAAGCTGTACAGCCAGATAGTAGCCTACCTTGCCGCCGCCGATGATCAGGGCTGTCTTGACCCGGTGGGTCACAACGCCGATCTTCCGGAAAAATTCAGCGGTGTCCTTTGGAGAAGCCATAATAGATACACTGTCATTATCCTGAAGGATAAAATTTCCGTTGGGAATATACGCGCCATCTTCCCGTTCAACACCGCAGATCAAAATATTGCATTTCATTTTTTCTGAAATATCCTGCACGCTCATGCCGCCTAAGCCAAATTCCGGCTTCAGCTTAAACTTCATCAGCTCTGCACGGCCCTTGGCAAAGGTGTCGATCTTAATGGCAGAAGGAAAGCGCAGGATCTTGGAGATTTCCATGGCTGTTGTCAGTTCCGGGTTGATGATCATGGAAATGCCCAGCTGCCGTTTAATAAAACCGATTTCCTTACTGTATAAGGAGTTGCGCACACGGGCTATTGTATTGCACCGGCCGCCTTTTTTGGCAATGACGCAGCAAAGCAGATTCAGCTCGTCAGAGTCTGTGACTGCAATGAGCAGATCGGCATTCTTGATGCCGGCCTCCTGCTGTACATTGAAGCTGGCGCCGTTTCCGGTGAGGGTCATAACATCGTATGCGCTGGATACGGCTTCCAGTTTGGACTCGTCTGTATCAACAATAACGATGTTGTGATTCTCTGCGGAAAGCTGCTCGGCAAGAGTGGCGCCTACTTTTCCGCATCCGATAATAATGATGTTCATTTTCTCCTCCTTTTGGCCTGTTCAGGCAGGCCATACAGATCTACAATTTCCACAGCCTTTGGCGGGGGAATGGTTTTTCGGGAAAAATGTTTTTTTCGCGAAAAAAGACACCGCTTATGCATACGCCAGCGTGCCTTTAATTAAATGGTTTAAGATCTCAATTTCATCACTATTATAGCACAGCTGGATTAATAGTAAAGTGTTATCCAAAGGATTGTTCAATCTTCATAAATAACTACTGTTTTTTACAGGCATTTGTGGTAAAATGGTAGCATGAAACACGGAGAAGACGGCATTCTATGGCTGTTTTGGGAGCTTCGGGCGGTTCAATGCCGGAAATAGTATGAGCAATAGGGGGATTTTGGGATGAAGGTCAGTACGGAAATGGCATGGAAAAGCTTAAATAAATATAAGGAAGAACTGTGCGGGGATAAGGTAGAGCTGTTAAAGCTGGAGGATTCAGATGTGGTGATCCTGGCCGACGGCATGGGCAGCGGCGTTAAGGCAAATATTCTGGCTACCCTGACGTCCAAGATTCTGCGGACTATGTTTGCCTATGGAGAACCCATTGAAAAGGCTGTATCCACCATTGCCAAGACACTGCCCATATGCAGCGTGCGCCAGGTGGCCTATTCCACATTCAGCATCCTTCAGGTTTTTCATAACGGGGACGCTTATTTGGTGGAGTTTGATAATCCGTCCTGTATTTTTATAAGAAATCGTACCCTGTCCCAGATTCCTTTTGAAAATCGTCAGGTGGAAGGAAAAAATATACGGGAATGCCGGTTTAAGGTACAGCCTGGGGATTGCTTTGTCCTTATGAGCGACGGGACCATTTTTGCCGGTGTGGGAGAAATCCTGAATTTTGGCTGGACATGGGACAGTATGGCGGAATATGCAGTGAAGTGTACGAAAAAGACATTGTCGGCCTCCCGTATTGCATCTATGCTTTCCCAGGCCTGCGATGAACTTTATATGCAGCGTCCGGGGGATGATACTACCGTAGCTGTGGCGCACGTCATGGAGCAAAAGATCGTCAGTTTGTTTACCGGGCCGCCAAAGGATATGGATGACGACTCTAAGATCATGAAGGCCTTTATGGACGGGGACGGTAAAAAGGTGGTATGCGGAGGAACAACAGCCAAGATTGCAGCCAGGTACTTAAACAGCAGGATCGTTAATAATGACGACGGCACAGCCCAGGTGCCTCCAACCTCGTCGATCCAGGGGCTGGATCTGGTAACCGAGGGCGTTCTTACCCTGAACCAGACCGTAAAGCTGCTTCGGGAGTATGCTAAGGATGAGGTGGATCCGGAGATTTTTATTCTCCTGGATGAAAATAACGGGGCCGCACGTTTGGCAGATATGCTTATTGAGAACTGTACCCTGTTGAAGCTGTATGTGGGAACAGCAGAAAACAGCGCTCAGGGAAATCTGGTTCCGGAGATCAGCATCCGGAAAAATATTGTAGAACAGTTAAAGGCTGCCGTTGAAGCTCTGGAAAAAACAGTGGAGATCACTTATTATTGAGCCTCCCCGGCAGCCGGGGTTTTAGCGGATCGGCATTGCTGCAAGTATATACATAACGATAAAGTGGCAGAAGCTGCCGCCCATGACAAACAGATGGAAGATTTCATGGGAACCGAAATTTTTGTGCCGTCCGTTAAATACAGGCAGCTTCATAGCGTAAATAATGCCGCCGACGGTGTAAATAATGCCGCCGGCCAAAAGCCACAAAAAAGCGCTTGTGGGCAGTGCGTTCAGAATCCGGGTAAACGCCAGGAGGCAAACCCAGCCCATGCCAATATAAAGGACAGAAGAAACCCACTTGGGGCAGTTGACCCAAAAGGCTTTAAAAATAATGCCTGCCAGGGCAATGGCCCAGATCAGAACCAGCATTCCGTAGCCAACGGCGCCGCGTATGGCGATAACGCATACCGGCGTATAGGTTCCGGCAATAAGGACAAAGATCATCATATGATCCAGCTTTTTCAGACGCCGGTTTACCTTATCATTAATATCCAGAGAATGGTAAATGGTGCTGGCGGCATACAGGGCGATCATGCTGACGATAAAGATCGTCAGGGAAACTACGTGGATCATGTCCGGAGCCGAGGCGGCTTTTATGATCAGCGGAAATGCGGCCAGGAGAGCCATAAGCCATCCGATAAAATGTGTAATGGCGCTGCCGGGATCTTTTGGAGTAAATTTCATAATATATCACCTTCCTGATAAATAACACTTCCAGTATATGAAAATAGATAAATAAGTATACATAGTTTCGAAAACTACATGTAATATATTATAATACTATCACACAAGGCGGATGAATGCAACAAGTTTATTTGACAGACCGGCGTTCATCTGTTATTCTATACAAGTTACGCACTTGAGACTGATACCCTTAGTGGAAAATGGGACAAAAGACCTGACAGTGGCTTTTGCCATTTGTCCCCTTGTCCACTGAGGGTAGCCTATATGGAGGTAAATATTTTGAAATTTGAAGAATTAGGAATTAATGAGAAGATCGTCCGCGCTGTGACTGACATGGGTTTTGAGGAAACGACGCCGATCCAGGCTAAGGCCATCCCTGTAGTTATGGAAGGCCGTGACATTATCGGCCAGGCCCAGACAGGAACCGGAAAGACCGCAGCTTTCGGTATTCCTTTGCTGGAGCATATTGATCCCAAGAATAAGCATGTGCAGGCGGTTGTTTTATGCCCCACAAGAGAGCTGGCCATTCAGGTCGCTGACGAGATCCGCCGCCTGGCCAAGTTCATGCATGGGATCAAGGTCATTCCCATTTATGGCGGCCAGGATATTGTAAAACAGATCCGTTCCCTGAAATCCGGCGTTCAGGTGATCATCGGTACACCGGGGCGTGTTATGGACCATATGCGCCGCAAGACCGTTAAGTTTGACCATGTGTCCATGGCTGTGCTGGATGAAGCCGATGAAATGCTGAACATGGGCTTTAGAGAGGACATTGAAACCATTCTCCAGGCCGTTCCCCCGGAACGCCAGACGGTTATGTTTTCCGCCACCATGCCCCAGCCCATCATGGATATTGCGGCCCAGTATCAGAAGGATGCCCAGCTGATCCGCGTGGTGCGCAAGGAGCTGACTGTTAAAAATATTGAACAATACTATTTTGAAGTGCGTCCGAAGTCCAAGGAAGAAGTCCTTTCCAGACTGCTGGATATTTATAATCCCCATTTATCCATTGTTTTCTGCAACACGAAAAAGCAGGTAGACGAGCTGGTCACCGGGCTCCAGGGCCGGGGCTACTTTGCCGAAGGCCTTCACGGGGATATGAAGCAGCAGCAAAGAGACCGGGTTATGAACGGTTTCAGAAACGGACGGACCGATATTCTTGTTGCAACTGATGTGGCTGCCCGGGGTATTGATGTGGATGATGTGGATGTGGTATTTAACTACGATCTTCCTCAGGATGAGGAATACTATGTTCACCGTATCGGCCGTACCGGCCGTGCTGGCCGGACAGGGCTGGCATTTTCCTTTGTTGTGGGCCGTGAGGTGTATAAGCTGAAAGAGATCCAGCGCTACTGCAAGACAAAGATCAAAGCAAAACCCATCCCGTCCTTGAATGATGTGGCCAGCACAAAAGCGGACATGATCTTTAAAAACCTTGGGGAAATGATCGAGCAGGAGGATCTGTCCTCTTACGTGACCATGATTGAAAACCGTGTTAATGAGGAGGACTTTACGGCTATGGACATTGCCGCCGCATTTCTTAAAATGGCTATGCGGGACGGCACAGATGTGGACAGCGCTCTTGAGGACGACGAATTTGGAGATACCGGTGCTGAGGAAGGCATGGTCCGTCTCTTTATTAATGTGGGACGCCAGCAAAAAGCACGGCCCGGCGATATTTTAGGCGCCATTGCCGGAGAAACCGGCATTTCCGGACGGCTCATCGGCAGCATTGATATGTATGATAAATATACATTTGTGGAAGTTCCAAGAGAATATGCCAAAGATGTGCTGCGTGCCATGGATCACGTAAAGATTAAAGGCAAGAGCATTAATATCGAACCGGCCAACCGGAAATAAAATCTTGAACCGGCCAACCGGAAGAACATCCGGCGCGGCTGCTTAGTTGGCAGAACCTTTTCCCGGCGCAACCGCCGGTTGACAAAATTCCAACTGCCCTTGGTAGTCTTTCCAGGAAAGCTGTGATACAATGGTTTCATACTTGAAAGGTCAGGCAGCGCCAGATCTCAGGGCTGCCTGAAAGCATGAGGACCGGATATAAGGAGGAAGCCTATGCAGCTAAATGATAAGATCCTTTTATTAAGAAAAAAGAAAGGCTGGTCCCAGGAACAGCTGGCAGACCGGGTGGGAGTTTCAAGACAGTCAGTGTCCAAGTGGGAGAGCGGAAATGCCATGCCGGATCTGGATAAGATCGTTGTGCTCAGCCGGATTTTTAATGTAACGACCGATTATCTCCTAAAGGATGATGTTTCGCCGGAGGAGGGAGATTCCGGAGAAAGCGTGCCGCCGGAAGATGGAACTTCAGATGATAATGGTCCGCCCCCGGAGCCGGAGGACGGAGCTTTTTCCCGGGGCACGGCAGTGCGGTTTATGGGTATGGCAGAGGCACAAAGCTATCTTGCCATGGTCCGGCGGTATGGCTTTTGGGTCGGCTTTGGGGTAGTGCTGTGTATTTTGTCTCCATGTACTCTGATCCTCCTTGGCGGCCTTTCCGAAAGCTTCCTTCCCCAGCTGGGGGAAAATGCAGCAGGCGCCGCGGGGATGGTGGTCCTGTTGTTTATGATCGCCGGAGCTGTCCTGCTTTTTATTGTCTGCGAAATGCGCTTTGCCCGGTTTGATTATCTGAAAAAAGGCGGTTTTTTACTGGACGGAGAAACCGGCGTTTGCGTGGCCGAAGAAAAGGAGGCTTTTGAGCCTAAGTATACGAGTTTTATTGCCACAGGCGTTGTCCTTTGTATTTTAGGACTTGTGCCTATGATGTGCGTGGCGCTGCTCCGGGAAGGCCCTGTCCAGGAAATGGCCGGATGCCTGGCCACCGTATTTTTACTGGTCATGGTTTCTGCCGGCGTGTTTTTGTTTATCCGTATCGGTTTGATTTACGGGGCGTTGAATTTGCTCTTAAAGGGGCATGAGTGAGATAAACCAACCGCCCGCCAGCATTCGAGTTTTAGTGTTTCGGATGTTGGCGGGCGGTTTTTGTAATTTTCAGGCCACTGGACGGTGAGTTTTATGAAGCTTCAGCCACCGTAAAGTATCTTTTAAGGTTTCCTTTAATGCCCGGGGATGATAGTCCAGTTCACGGGTCGCTTTATCATGAGAAAAGCGGCCGTTGCTTGTAAGGGTGTAAAGGGAGTACCGGGTATAAAGCGGCTTGCTGTGGCGCATCTTTGCCCCCAGTCCCAGGATGGGAGCAGACATTTTAGCCAGCCACATAGGGATCAATGGAACCTTTTTGGTCCCGGTCATCGTCTTTACACTGTCCAGCATCTTTTTCATTTCCAAATGTTCATTGGATAAAATATAGCATTCTCCGATCTTTCCCTTAAATATTGCGGCCAGGCATCCGGCAGCCACATCCCGCACATCTACAAAATCGTAGCCGCCCCGGACGCAGGCCGGAAGCTTTCCGGAAATATAATCCCGGATGACAGCCACCATATGGTTGCGCTGTACATCATATGGACCAATAATGCCGGAAGGATGGACAACAATAGCCGGAAGGCCTAGAGCTACATTATCCAGCACATACCGTGTTGCTTCAGCTTTGGTCTTGGCATAACCGCCCACCACTTTTTCCGGGGAAAAATCCTTTGTTTCAGACATAGTTTCATTGTCCGGAAGCTCAGGGATCGCATGGACAGAGCTGACATAAAGAAAACGGTACACCGGATGGCTTAAGGCGGCTGCCACCATGTTTTTCGTGCCGTCCACGTTGACTGCCCGCATTTTATCCGTGACAGAAGCGGCGGTAATATCAATAATGCCTGCCGTGTGGATAACGATCGTGCGGCAGTCCTCTGTATGGGCGAACAGCGGAACTAAAGATGGAATGTCGGTGACATCTCCGTAATACCAGTGGATATATTTGTCCTCTTTAAATGGCGGTTCCTCTCCGGGAAGGATCAGTCCGCGGATTTCCCGGATCTGGGAGCTATGGCTACCCAGCTTCTTTTTCAGTATACGGATAATGGTACTGCCCAGATGGCCGTTGGCACCGGTAATAATATAAATATCTTTCATATAGATGCCCCCCATTTTATACAATGTGTTGATTATCTTTATATAAATAATTATAATATAGGAAAAGATAATTTTAAATCATCAATACCGGGAGAAAATGTCAGTTAATGAACAGCCGGACTGTGTTGTGTTGAAATGGAGGTGATTTTTTTGTGAACGAGAAAAAGGACAGTGCAAGAGTGCGTATGACGAAACAACTGCTCCGCCGCGCATTTACCCAGCTTTTATTGGAAAAGCCCATTCAAAACATTACGGTTCGGGAATTGTGCGAAAAGGCGCAGGTGAACAGAGGAACTTTTTATCTCCACTATAAAGATATTTATGATCTCATGGAATCTATTGAGACTCAAATGACTCAGGAACTGGGGGATGTTTTAATTCATTTAGATGTGATGCCAAAAAATTCGGAGAGTTTGGTAGAACCTTATCGGGAAGTTTTTGAATTTTTAAAGCAAAATTCAGATATATGCATTATCCTTCTTGGGGAAAACAGTGATTTTGCTTTTATTAACCGTTTGCTTAATATGGGGAAGGAATACAGTCTGAAACAATATATGGAATGTTATCCTATGGCCGATGAAAAGCAGACAGAGTATTTTTACAGCTTTATTTCCTCCGGCTACATTGGTCTGCTCCGGCAGTGGGCCGCTAATGATTTTAGGGATTCGGCTACATCCATTGCTGTGATGGCTCAAAATCTTATGCTGGGAGCAGCAAAGGCACTTCAGATGCCTATGAAGTGGACGTAAATGTGTTTTCAAATGGAGGTGTAGGTGTCTATGGGAAATTTGAATATGGAAAATAACGACTGGAAGCTTGCCCTTGTGGAGCAGGCCCTCACAGCTCGTCATATGGCGTATGCGCCGTATTCTAGGTTTAAAGTAGGTGCAGCGCTTTTATGTACGGACGGAAGCATTTACCAGGGCTGCAATATTGAAAATGCGGCCTATTCCCCGTCCAACTGCGCCGAGCGCACGGCATTTTTCAAAGCTGTCAGCGAGGGAAAACGTTCGTTTAAAGCTATCGCCATTGTTGGCGGCAGCGGAGCGCCGGAAAAGGAATGTCCTCCGGATCAGGAATGCGTCCGGGAGTGCCCGCCCTGCGGCGTCTGCCGCCAGGTTATGGCTGAATTTTGCTCCGGGGATTTTCTTATCCTTCTTGGAAAAGTCGGGCCGGACGGCCAGCCATCCTACCGGGAAATGACCCTCCAGGGACTGCTGCCCATGGCTTTTTCGGAAAAGCTTATATAATCCAATACCCCTAAGGCAGCATGGATGACGGTTACGGCAGTAGAAATCGTGATTGAAGGATGAAACAGGATGGATTTGCACCCGGATTTTATATGGTTTCGGCCCTGCTTTCCATTTTCTGTTTTATGGCCGTAGAATTTCGCCCACTTCTTAGGCCTGATTCAGCATTTTGTGAATTTCAGCCGTAGATTTTGGAAAATTCTACGGCCAAATCGGACAAAATGCAGTTTTGGGCCGAAGTGTGCCGTGTAATGTTTTCCCGCAGAAGCTAAAGCGGCAAGCATGTCCTGGGGCTTTTTCCCAGATTTAGTCACATGAACCGCTGCCATCCGTCAAAATAAAGCCCCTCATTTATATTTGCAAAATCCTTAGAGTGTGATAAAATTAAGCCATGCGTAAAAGGGGAAGCGTGTCCGGAGGCAAGCTTGCATGCCGCCGGACGGGATTACCCTTTTACATAAGGCGCAAGCCACAGCGAGTGCGAAGCACGAGCTGGCATGGCTTAATTTTAATAAAAGGCCATGGGTAAAAGGAAAACATGAAATGGAGATTATTGAAATGGGAAAATATTTTGGAACTGATGGTTTTCGCGGTGAGGCAAATGTGACCTTAACTGTGGAACATGCATTTAAAGTCGGACGTTTTTTAGGCTACCACTATGGAAAAGATCATAAGGCAAATATCGTGATCGGCAAGGATACCCGCCGTTCCAGTTATATGTTCGAGTATGCTCTGGCCGCAGGTGTAACTGCCAGCGGGGCAAATGCATATCTGCTTCATGTAACAACGACCCCCAGCGTTTCTTATGTTGTCCGCACAGAAGACTTTGACTGCGGTATTATGATCTCAGCCAGCCACAATCCTTATTATGATAATGGTATCAAGATCATCAACGCCCAGGGACAAAAGATCGAGGCAGAGGTAGAGCTTCAGATCGAAGACTATATTGATGGCAAGATCGGGGAACTGCCGCTGGCAACCCGTGAAGATATTGGGCGTACAGTGGATTATGCTATGGGAAGAAACCGCTATATCGGCCATTTGATCTCCCTGGCTACCCGTTCATTTAAAAACAAAAAGGTAGGTTTGGATTGCGCCAATGGTTCAGCGTCTGCTATTGCAAAAAGTGTGTTTGACGCATTGGGAGCCAAAACCTTTGTGATTCACGCAGAACCGGATGGAACAAATATTAATAAAGACTGCGGATCTACTCATATAAAAAATCTTCAAAAATATGTTGTGGATAATGGCCTGGATGTAGGCTTTGCCTATGACGGCGATGCAGACCGCTGCCTTGCTGTGGATGAAAACGGCAATCTGGTGGACGGAGATATGATCATGTATGTATGCGGCTGCTATATGAAAGAGTGCGGCAAGCTGGCCAACAACACGGTTGTTGCTACAGTTATGTCTAATATCGGCCTCTTTAAGGCTCTGGATGAAGCTGGCATTTCCTATGAAAAAACAGCAGTAGGGGATAAATATGTTTATGAAAATATGATGGCTAACGGCCACTCTCTTGGCGGCGAGCAGTCAGGACACATTATTTTCAGCCAATATGCACGTACCGGCGACGGTATTTTAACATCCATCCAGCTGATGGAAGTGATGCTTGAAAAGAAAATGAGCCTGTCTGAGCTGACAAAACCGATCCATATTTATCCTCAGCTTTTAGTCAATGTAAAGGTGGCAGATAAAGCTGCTGCAATGAACGATCCGAAAGTCCTGGCAGCTGTGGAGGAAGCTGATAAAGAACTGGCGGGAAATGGACGTATCCTTGTGCGGGAAAGCGGTACAGAGCCGGTGATCCGTGTTATGGCTGAAGCCAGCACGGACGAATTATGCCGTCAGTATGTGGATCGTATTATTGAAATTTTAAAGGAAGATGGACACGCCATCGCCTAACAAAGCTTACAGACAAGTAGTTTTTTGGCAGGAGGTCTGATGCTGTATGAAATTAAAAACAAAAGGTATCCGCAGTGCTGCGCTGGCTATGGTGCTGATCTTATCCGCTGCTGTTGGCTGTCAGGGAAATGACGGTGTACGGGAGCAGAGTTCATCTGCCGGGGAAACTTCCGCCCAGAGCAATGCCGGGACAGACAGCAATATGGGGACAGCCGGTAATATGGGAAATGACGGGCAGACAGTGGCAAAGGACACGGTCATTGCAGTTTCCATGCCCGCTGCCGCAGAAGGCTGGGATTATGATGCAGCCAGGAGCGCAGGCGATTATCTGGCTTCTATCAGCAGTGATACTTTAGGTTATGTTTTATTGACAGCATCCACTGCCGAGGAACAGTCCTCACAGCTGGACAGCCTGGTCGGTGAAAATATCCATGCCGCTGTTGTTTATCCGGTCGATGAATCCCAGCCCCTTCAGGGCGCTGCCAATTTGAAAAATTCCGGTGTGCCTGTGGTGGAATTTAACGGAGAATTATCCGGGATCACCGCCGATGCCTCAGTGACCATGGATGAAGGGATTTTAGGAAGAAATGCCGCCAGAAGCGTGGAGGACGCCGGATGCAGCGGTATGGATGTGCTTGTCTTTACCAATGAAAGCGATGTTCGGGAGGCCGAGCGGCTGGAACGGTTTGAGCGATCCCTGCCGTCAGGTATTTCCACTGTTTTAGCAGGAACCGCCTGTGACACCAGCAATGATGCACGGCAGGCGCTGACGGACTGGCTTGGCCGGCAGGATGCAGAATCCCTGGCCGATGCAGGGGCTGTTTTCGCTTCCGGAGAGGATGAGCTGCTGGGCGTTCTGGAAGGGCTTGCATCCTATGAAGCCACTTACGGCACGGCATTTCCCAATTTAAAGATCATTGTGGGCTGCGGCAGCAGTAATGAACTGCTGACCTGGCTTAAGGATAATGATGCTTACTCTGCCCAGACCTGGTTTTACCCTTCGGAGGCGATCAATACAGCTATAGACCTGGCCTGGGATATTACAAGCGGCAGTGTTTCAGAGGATACCATAGCCGTGGAGGCGGTCAGCGCAGACCATGACTCGGCAGGCTCCTATATGACAGATTAAGAAATAAGGCGGTGCCAGAAGCTGGCGCCGCCTTATTGCAATACGAATATCAGACTGCACTGGCTCAGTTCCTTGCAATTGTCACTGGTCGGGGGCGTATCTGTCTGATTATGAAATGTTTATAAAATTTTTTTCGGCGGATTGTGATTTTTCCCAAGGATTGATGAAACTGGGAAAACATTTGATGATAAGGCATACTTGATTTATGTCAATGCCAGTATACAGGATGATACAGAGCTTGGTCGTTTGATGCATGATTTTCATTGTAAAGATGCTAAAAATATGTATGGTGAAATTTTAGCAAAACGTGTTCGGGAATTAAAGGAAACTCAGGAGGGAGTGGAGCAGATGTGCCGTGAAGAAAGAGAGCTGATGGAAGAATTTTATAATGAGGGAGAAAAGCGTGGAATTGAAATTGGTATGCGCACTGGAGAATTAATGACGAAAAAAGAAAATGCAATGTCCTTTTCAAAATTAGGCATTCCTGTGGAACAGATCGCACAGGGCTTAAATGTGGGGGTTGCTATGGTAGAGCAATGGATTGCCGAAGGTGCAGCTGCAGAAAAATAAAGTATCCCTCTGACATGTGACGGGGCAAATAAAATTTGACCCCGGGATCTTAACATAAAAACCTCATGACAGAATGTCTCCCGGATTTCCGGGACCATCCTGCCATGAGGTTTTTGTATTTCAGGCATGGCCTGTTTGTGAAAAACAGATCAGATATTATCCGGGCCTGCTTTCGGGATCAGGGAGGATTCTGCCGGTGCGGGCGTTTGGGGATCGCTTCCCGTGACCGGCTGCTGAGCCAGGGTGGATGTGCAGCAGTCGCATTTTTCCTCGCAGGCCTGCTTCAGGTAGCTTTCACATTTTGGCGGGCCAAGCTCCAAAGGCTTGATGGACAGCTCCAGAAGATCGCCGCATACAAAATCCATGCAGATCGTATCGTCATTGGGCTGGATGCTTGCCTTAGGCACAACAGCTTTGCCGTTATGGGGGATCAGATACTGGGAGTAATAAATGCTTTTAACATAAATGGTCAGTCCTATGGTGATCGTATCGGAGGACAGATCCATGTTCAGGATCTTTGGGATAGCGATCATGTTCAGGCCCTGGTGCATGGTATTATTATCTGCGGAAAAGCCTACAAACTGGATCACCGGGGTGTTGCCGGACTGGGTATCCACGGAAACACCGTAAGGCGCAAAAATTTCCAGCTCCACACTGGACGGATTGGTGTCATCATCCACAGCATCGTAGCCGTCTGCGCTGCTGTCGGAAGGCAGGTAAGCGGCGGTGACCATTTGGGTTCCAAGGCTGCGTCCGGCACAGTCAAAAAACGTGATCCTGAAAGTGACAGATAAGTTGGTCAAAGTGACCAGATAGCAGTTGGGACGTCCGTTGATCTGGGCAACAGTGGTCTGGGCGCTTTCGGACTGGTTTTGGGCAATATCTATAATCTGGGCGGAAACGCTGGATACAGCGCCTGTAGGCGGTGAAATATCCATAGTCCGGCACAGGTTGATGCCAAGCTCATCATAAACGACAGGCGCCAGTAAGGTGAGTACATCCGGATCACCGCAGATGGGATCCACGCAAACGTCCTGACAGGCGTGTTTTTCCCGGGCTCCGCTGCTCACATATCTTTTTGGACAGCTTTTGCAGCCGGAAGTGTTGTTTTTTGCCATGATCTTAATCCTTTCTATCATATTTTCTTAATCCTATTGTATGCATTCTTCTGTTTTTGGTTCCCGGCCCATGGATGAGGTGGAAAAATGTGACCTTTTGCCCCCTGTCCCGTCATATAAATAGAATATATGGATGATAACTCTTTTGGGTGGAGGAAAAAATGAATACTGTATATGACCTGTCCGATGGGCGCAAGGTAATGCTTTATATGGAAAATAATCGTATTCTTTTACTTTTTACGCCCCTGCGTCCGGGGCAAATGCCTGCGGTACGCCATAATGATTGCCTTGGGCGTCTGTATTCTGCGGCCTGGCACGGGCGCATTTATTATGTGTATGAAAATCTTAGCCATCAGATTGTTTTTGGATGCCTGGATGATGACGGGGCCGCGGTGATCTTAAGTCCATTGTCCGAAAGACAAATGTATGAAGGGCTGGTGTTGCGGGAGACCGGAGGGCAGCTTTGCCTGTATTATCAGCAGTGCTGTGAACCTGGGGAGCGGCGGCTGTATATGGCGGATCCGTGGCATGCGGAACGGGCTGTATGCCTGTGGTCAGGGACAAAGGAGCCGGTGGATGTGCGCTGGTATATTCATGAGCAGGAGGAATACATGACCGTGGACAGGAGCGATCATGTATTAGAGACATTTGTATGGAACAAGGTTGAAAAAAGATATGAGAAAGGCCATGAGAAAAGGCAGGGGCCGGATATGCAAAAAGGCGATGAAGCAAAATCAGAGGCGGCAATAAAGTCAGACGAGGCAGCCAAATTAAAGGAGGAAAATGCCCGGCTAAAGCTTTGGTGCGCCGCCTTACAGGAGCAGCTTGGAAGCGCCAAAACTCAATATGACCAGCTGGCCCAGACCGCTATAGAGCTGCAAAAGATCGGAAAGCAGTGGCGGGATAAGTATATGGCCGCTCAAAGCAAAGATGACTGACCGGAGGCGGATTCCTGCCAGACCGCGGTATTCTGCCAGGTGGCTGCCTGGCAGAAGTAACCGGTCACATAGCAGTATCCTGTCTGGCAATGGTGAAGGTCATGTGGTAAACCGGCTCCTGGCCGTATTGGGGAATGAGCATGGCGCCGGCCTGACAGGTCAGGAAGGCGAGGGACAGGAGCAGAATCCGGGCAGCAATATAGGACCCCGGCGCGGCAATGCGCGCCCACAGATCAGCAGCCCTTCTGATTCATAAAATCGTATATTGGTCCGGGTCATGCCGGAACGTTCTTCAATTTCTTTGATGGTCATGGAAATGTCCCCTTTCCTTCTCTAATTCTGCTCTGATTATAAGCTGTCAATCCACTTGACAGTCAAGTAAAATCTATGTAAATTCCTTTCGTATTGTAACAATTCATCCGAAAGTCTGAATTGCTGCTTCACATGAATGCAGGCCGGGGCTGCCGGCCACCATCAAAAAAATTTTTTCAAATTTATCCTATCTTTTTCCCTGTCTGAAATGTTATACCATATAGTTAGTGCCGTTGTCCAGGGACCGTGTTGCCCCTTGAACATCGACGCACATAAACGTGTATACTGCGGCAATACTTTGTATACATACCGGCCATGCGGGACGCTTGCGGTATAAGCGGCTGCGGATTAAAGACTTGTAGGAGGACATTGTGGATGCTGATTTTACTTTAATACGAAAGATGAAGCAGGGGGACAAGGAGGCCTTTGATGCTTTTATCCGGAAGTATTATGAGGAGATTTTAAAATATTGCCACTGGCACTGCCGCGACCCTGAGGATGCAAGGGACCTGGCCCAGGAAACCTTTGTGCGGTTTATGGGCGGGCTGTCCGGGTACCATCATGTGGGAAAGGCAAAAAATTATTTATATACCATTGCCGGGAATCTTTGCAAAAACTATTACCAAAAGAACCGGGAAATACCTGCCCGGGACCGGGAGGTCCTTGACGATGGAAGGACGGTTGGCGGAGCGGAGTCTGAGGTGACGGACAAATTCCTGATCCAATGGGCGTTAAAACAGCTGTCAACGGAGTTTCGGGAAGTGGTGATCCTTTATTATTTTCAGGAGCTTTCCATGGTGCAGATCGCCAAAGCGCTGGATATTAGCCTGCCTTTGGTAAAGTATCGGTTAAGGCAGGCAAAGCTCAGGCTGAAAACATTGATCCAACAGGAGGGTGATAATAGATGAATCTGGAAAAAGCGCTTAAAGATTACGGAAATATGGGGCCAAAGGCCAGAGAGGAAGATATGTACGCTGCTGCGGCCATGGGAAGAATGGCCTTTATTCAAAGTGAAGAAATGCAGGTGCTGTCCTATGGAGGATTTTTGCGGATGCAGCTTCGGGTGCTGAAAAAACGGTGGTGGCTGCTCCAGTGCCTTGTTCTGGCAGGCCTGTGGATCATTTATCCGTCCATAGACGGGGCGTGGTACGGCCACAGGACGCTTGGGGTGGCGGCAATGTTGTTTGTTATTCTTTTAATACCGGAGCTGTGGCGAAACCGGACCGATCAGGCCATGGAGGTGGAAGCGGCCGCTTACTATTCTTTAAGGCAGATTTATGCGGCCCGGATGCTTTTGTTTGGCATTGCCGATGTTTTTATGATCACTGTTTTTCTGGCCGGAGCGTCCATGACTTTAAAGCTTGCCCTGACAGAACTGCTGATCCAGTTCCTTTTTCCTATGACAGTGACAGCATGTATCTGTTTTGGATTTTTATGCGGCAGCAAATATTTTTCCGGCGGCGCTGCTGCGGGACTTTGTCTCATCTGGAGCGCGGTGTGGTGGCTTGTCCTTTTAAATGAGGAGATTTATGCAGCCATTACCATGCCGGTATGGGCGGGACTTATTGCCCTGGCTCTGGGATTACTGGCCTTTGTCCTGGTACGGTCCGTGAAAAATTGTGAAAAGATATGGTAAAAGGTGTAACTGTTTAGCCAGATGAATGGTTACACAAGATCTGGGAGGTAAAGATCAATGGAATTAACATTGAATAATGTAACCAAAAGGTTTGGAAATATAACGGCAGTGGACCATGTTACCCAGACGATGGAGCATGGGGTTTACGGCCTTCTTGGTGTCAACGGTGCAGGAAAGACAACGCTGATGCGTATGCTGTGTACACTGCTGACGCCTACACAGGGGGCGATCACCTGCGACGGCCGGGATATTTTTCAGATGGACGGGGATTACCGGAGGATCCTGGGATATTTGCCCCAGGATTTCGGGACTTATCCGGACTTTTCCGTGAAAGACTATCTTTTGTATATTGGAGCCTTAAAGGGGCTGCGTCCTGCTGTGGCCAGAAAAAGAGCCGGAGAGCTGATGGAGCTTACAGGACTGACACGGGTGGCCGGCAGGAAAATGAAAAAGCTGTCCGGCGGTATGCGGCGCAGGGCCGGGATTGCTCAGGCCATGCTTAATGATCCCAAGATCCTTATATTGGACGAGCCTACGGCAGGGCTGGATCCTAATGAGCGGATCCGCTTTCGGAACCTGATCAGCGAGCTGTCCCAGGAGCGTCTGGTGCTGCTGTCTACCCATATTGTGTCGGATGTGGAGTATATTGCCAATGAGATCTGGCTGATGAAGGACGGCGCCTTTGTGTGCCAGGGAACGGCCCGGAGCCTGATCACCGCTATGCCGGAAAATGTATGGCATTGCTTTGCAGATAAAGCCATGGTGCCTATGCTTATGAAAAAATATAAGATTTCCAACATAAAGTCTGATCCTGACGGCATTGCCCTTCGGATCATTTCCAAAGAAAAGCCGTTTCCCGATGCACAAAAGGTCCGGGCGTCTTTGGAGGATGTGTTTTTATATTATGTGGGGGAGAATATAGGAGGCAGAGATGGTCATTTATGAGCTGAAAAAAGTGCTGTTTAAAAACAGCAGTAAGGCAGCCCTTATATTTTTAGGGGCAGTGCTGATTTTTGTGATCCATATGGCTGTCAGCGGCATCCGTTATGTGGACGATGAAGGGATCACCCATACAGGGATATGGGCGGCACAGCAGCTTCGGGAGGTGAAGGCGCCGTGGGAAGGGCCGCTGACAGCACAGCGGCTGGCCCAGGTCATTGAAACGAACCAGAAAGAAAATGCAACGCCGGAGGCCCTGTCTGAGGATATATCACAGCAAAATATTTCCTATAGCAGGAAACAGGGGTACTCGGATATTCTTACGCTGATGAGCGATATTTTCGGAAGCTTTGATACTTTTGATTATTTTGTTTCTGACGGCCTGACGGTGGAGGATGCAGACGATTTTTACACTCAGCGGGTGGAGAGACTGCGCCAATGGCTGGACGGGCCGGCCGGGGATAAATATACCCAAAAGGAAAAGGAATATTTTATCCGTCAGTTTGAAGCAGTGAAGGAGCCTCTTTACTATGAAGCTGCAGATGGATGGGATCAGTTATTTTATCTTTTCCCAAGCCTGATCTCAGTGGCCGCCCTTGTCATGGGATTTTTAGTGTCCGGAATTTTTTCCTGCGAAAAGCAGTGGAAAACCGATACGATATTTTTCTCATCCTTCCAGGGACGGCGCCTTGGGCCGGGAAGCAAGCTGGCTGCCGGAATGCTTCTGATTACAGGCATTTATACCGCAGTTATGGCCCTGTATACGGCAGCAGTGCTGGGGCTTGCTGGCGCAGGCGGGGCAGGGACGATGATCCAGGTCCAGTTTTTTGGCAGCGACAGCTTTTATAATATGACCGTATGGCAGGAATATATAGCGATTTTTATGGGAGGCCTGCTGGGAAGTTTGTTTTTCGGCCTGTTTGCCATGCTTATTTCCGCAGGGACCGGCTCCCCGGTTTTAGCGGTCACCATCCCATTTATATTTATGCTGCTGCCTAACTTTCTGGCCAACATGGATCTGACGTTTTTGGACAAGTTCCTCAACCTTTTGCCCAATCAGCTCCTTGAGGTGTACCGGGTTATTTCAGGAGACAGCCTGTATGAGTTGGCCGGCCATGTTTTTGGGGCGCTGCCGCTGCTGTTTTTGATCTACGGCTGCCTTTGCCTTGGACTTATTCCTGTGATCTGTTTGATTTACCGAAGGACGGTGGTTCAATGAAAATGTACAAAAATCGAAGAAAAAGAAAATGGTGGCTTGGGATCCTTATATCTCTTTGTGTTGTTTGCGGCATATTAGCCGGATGGGCAGGACTGACCTGGGACGGACCGGGCAGTATGGGCGCCAGCCAGTCCCGGGAAGATCGTCCGTGGAACCTGATCCTTGTAAATAAGGATTATTCCATCCCTGAGGATTATTCGGTAACATTGCTTGAGCTGTCCAACGGGGAAAAGGTGGATGAGCGGATCTATCCAAAGCTTCAGGAAATGTTTGACGCGGCCCGGGCCCAGGGGATTTATCCGGTAGTTGTTGCCGGGTACCGGACCCATGACGTTCAGCAAAAACTTCTGGATAATAAGATCCTGGATTATGAAAATGAAGGCTATTCCCGGAACGAGGCTGAAAAGCTGGCAAAGCAGTGGGTGGCTGTGCCCGGTACCAGCGAGCATGAGCTGGGCATTGCCGTGGATATTAATGCGGATACAGCTTTGTGCAGCAGTGACGCCCTGTATTCCTGGCTTGCGGAAAATGGCTATAAATACGGATTCATTTACCGCTATCCCCAGGATAAGACCGATATTACAGGGGTGATCAATGAGCCGTGGCATTACCGGTACGTGGGTGTTGAGGCGGCAAAAGAGATCAATGAGCAGGGCATATGCCTGGAAGAATATATTGAAAACGTATACGGCACAGCCGGATGAAATGCTGCAGTATTACGCGAAAGAACCTATGGAAATTTCCCCCGGAGTGTGATAAAGTAGTCGTGGCGCTGCGCCTTGAAAGCGCTTTATGCAACGACGAAGGAGAGAGAAACATGTCTGTGGAAAATGACCTTGGGCGGGATAATATAAGGCGCCTTGTGCTGCGCATTGCCCTGCCAAGTATGCTGGCTCAGTTTGTCAGCGTTTTATATAGTATTGTTGACCGTATGTATATAGGAAATATTCCCCGGATCGGGGATGTGGCCCTGGCCGGTGTAGGCGTCTGTGGGCCGGTAGTGACCATGATCGGCTCTGTGGCATCCCTGGTGGGGATCGGCGGTTCGCCCCTTATGAGCCGGCGCATGGGTGAAGGGCGGATGGATGAAGCCAGGAAGATCCTGTCCAATGCCTTTGTGCTGCTTTTAAGCCTGGCGGTGATCCTGGCGGTGGCCATGATCGCCATACGGCGGCCTATGCTCATGCTTTTTGGCGCCAGCGAAGCTACATATCCTTATGCAGACGTTTATTTTACAACTTATCTTACGGGAACGGTTTTTGCCCTCCTTTCCACCGGGATGAACCAGTTTATTATTGCCCAGGGCTTTGCTAAGGTAGGAATGCTGTCAGTCATCCTGGGGGCAGTGTTAAATATTATCCTGGATCCGGTATTTATTTTTGTACTGGGCATGGGGGTGGAGGGCGCCGCTGTGGCTACGGTGCTTTCCCAGCTGGCAAGCTGTGTGTTTGTCCTTGCCTTCCTGTTTGGAAAAAGGGTTCCCGTGCGGATCACCTTTGGCGGATATAGCCCCGGGATCATGGGCAAGATCCTTGTTATGGGCTTTACGCCGTTTATTATTATTGCCATTGATAATGTTATGATCATTGCCTTAAATGCAGTGCTGGCCCGGTACAGTGCCCCGGGAGAGGGGGACATGCTGATCACCTGCGCCACCATTGTCCAAAGCTTTATGCTTGTTGTGACCATGCCCCTGGGCGGCATAAGCAGCGGTACTCAGACCATTTTAGCGTATAACTACGGAGCCGGGCGCAAGGACCGGGTCATGACGGCCCAGAGATATATTGTTTTTTTGTGCGTGGCCTACACAGCCCTGCTTTTTGCGGCAGCCCGCACCATAAGCCCGCTGTTTGTGCGGCTGTTTACTGCCAACCCTCAGATCGCAGATACAGCAGTATGGGCCATTGGCATTTCCACCATGGCATTGATCCCTCTGGGCGCCCAGTACGCTGTAGTGGACGGCTTTACCGGTCTTGGACAGGTGCGCTACGCGCTGCCGCTGTCCTTTTTCAGAAAGCTGGTATATTTTGTACCGCTGTTTATCCTTCCGGTATTTTTCGGCGCTAAGGCTGTATTTTTTGCCGAGCCTATCTCAGATATTGCCGGACCGGTGGTGACAGCCATCCTTTACGCGGCTGTTATGCCCCGGCTCATGGGTGAGAAAAAACATTATTGACGGACGCTTTCCTTAGAAGTATACTTAATGTATAACTCCCGGGCCTGCGGGGCCCGGGAAATTTGGGAGAGGGAAGAAGAAATCATGAGTGTTATATTATCTCTGTACAGCCAGGCGGTTTATAAAGAAATCCTCCTTCCGGCTGTAAATAATGCGGACCATTCGGTCATTCTGAATAAAAATACATTTTCCCTGCAAGAAGATATTGTCCTTAAAATGGAGATTGTGGACCATCACTGGCATTTTTTAAAGGATAACAGCTACAGTGTCTACAAAAACAATGCGCCCTTTTATGGGGAGGATATCCATGATAAGGATATGCTGCTGCTGACGGATAAGTACGGCAGACAGCTGACGATCCTTGTGCGGGAGACTCAAAATTCTTTTACGGTTTATAAAAAATATTCTTTAGATCATATTTCTTCAGTAGTTATCGGCAATAAAAAGAATAGCACAGCGGCCATTAATTATGATTATCTTGGCCTTGTATCCAAAACCCACGCCACCTTATTTTCTTCCGGCGGCCAGTGGCTTATCCAGGACGGGAGCCGGGACGGGGAACCCAGCAGCAACGGTGTTTTCATTAACAATATCCGTATGAAGGACAGCCGGGTCCTCTACTTTGGCGACCAGATCAATATTTTAGGCCTCCAGATGATCTTCCTTGGCAATGTTTTGGCTGTGGATGATTCTGTGGAAAATCTCAAGGTGGATGAGTCTGTCCTTCACCCCATGACCGCGCCGGAGCTGGCAGGGATGGCTTCCCGACAAAACCGCCGGGGGATGCAGGCCCGTGTGAAAAATTATTTCCACCGTGTGCCCAGAAATATTGAAGGCATTGACGAGACTGCTGTGGAAATTGAAGGACCGCCGGCTCCGCCCCATATGGCCCAGCAGTCCATCCTTATGACTATCGGTCCGTCCTTAACGATGGCGATCCCTATGCTTTTAGGCTGCGTTATGGCCATTGTAGGGCAAAGCTCCAGTTCCGGATCACCCTCCATCTTTATGTTTACAGGCCTTGTTACCGCAGTATCCTCAGCCATTATCGGCACCATCTGGGCGCTGGTGAATATCCGCCAGCAGCGCAGAAACCAGGAGGCAGAGGAAAGCAACCGGATCCAGGCCTATGGCCAGTATTTGGATCAGATGGTGGCAAAGATCCGGGAAAAGTATGAGAAAAACGGAACCGCTCTTTTAAATATGTACCGTCCGGCGGCAGAGTATGCGGCCTTTGACCGGCAAAATCCTTTGCTGTGGAACCGCAACAGCACCCATAAGGATTTTCTTTACCACCGCCTCGGCATTGGCGTGCTCCCTTTCCAGACGCCGATTTTAGTGCCAAAGGAGCGTTTTACGGTACAAAAGGATGAGCTGGCGTCCCGTCCGGCCCAGATCCGTGATACATATAAAAATCTCCAAAATGTGCCTGTAGGGGTGGATCTCATGGAGCATCCCCTGATCGGTATTATTGGAGGGCCGGGAAAGGTGGGCGCCTATGAGGTTGCCCAGGATCTGATCCTCCAGATCGGCGCCAATAACTGTTATACCGATGTTAAGATCGGCCTTGTCTATGACCGGGCCAGCAGCCGGGAGGCGGAAAGCCTTGGCTGTGTAAAATGGCTGCCCCATGTGTGGTCTGAGGATAAGAAAGTGCGTTTTGTGGCGGATGATCCTGTAGGCGCTGCCGATGTATTTTATGAGCTGGCC
Source organism: Candidatus Scybalocola faecigallinarum (assembly GCA_018711005.1). Classification (GTDB taxonomy): domain Bacteria; phylum Bacillota; class Clostridia; order Lachnospirales; family Lachnospiraceae; genus Catenibacillus; species Catenibacillus faecigallinarum. Next base: position 94,142 of record DVIT01000013.1, read on the forward strand.
CGGGTACTGCGCCAGAGGGCAGAAAGCGAGGATCCCATAAAGCCCCGCACAGACGCCCCTAAGCCTTGGTATGTGCTGTTTATTACAGACCCGGATATTTTAGAGGGCGAGCTGATCGCCAAGTATCTTTTAGAGCCTGAGCCGGCATACGGTATTACAACGCTGCTTTTAGTGGAGCGGTATGAACAGCTGCCCAACAGCTGCGAGTTTATTATCCAAAATGATAATGAGTACAGAGGAATCTACAGTGTGCGGGATGATGCGGCAGACCGGATCCCCATTGAGTTTGATAAAGTGGACAACCGTTCCCTTGGGAATTTTACCCGGCGGCTTTCTTCCATTGAGGTCAATGAAGTGGAAACCGGCGGCGAGATTCCTGCAACCCTGACATTTTTTGAAATGATGGGCGTAGATACACTGGAACAGCTGGATGTGCCTACACGGTGGCGGAAAAACCGTACCTATGACACTATGAAAGCTTTGATCGGCCAAAAGGCCGGAGGCGCGCCGTTGTATCTGGACATTCATGAAAAGTTCCATGGCCCTCATGGCCTTGTGGCAGGAACGACCGGGTCCGGAAAATCCGAAACCCTTCAGACGTATATTTTGTCCTTGGCAGTAAATTTCAGCCCTGACGACATTGGATTTTTCATTATTGACTATAAGGGCGGCGGCATGGCCAACCTGTTTGCCAGCCTTCCCCATATGATGGGAACGATTTCCAACCTGTCCGGCAACCAGGTCCACCGGGCTATGGTGTCTATAAAAAGCGAGAACCGCCGGCGCCAGCAGATTTTTAATGAGCATGGCGTGAATAATATTAACCAGTATACCCGCCTTGTGAAGAATAATGAAGCGACCCTTCCCGTTCCCCATTTGTTTATTATCATTGATGAGTTTGCAGAATTAAAGCGGGAAGAACCGGACTTTATGCGGGAGCTGATCAGCGTTGCCCAGGTTGGCCGAAGCCTTGGCGTCCATTTGATCCTGGCTACTCAAAAGCCAAGCGGTACGGTGGATGACAATATATGGAGCAACTCCAAGTTCCGTCTTTGCCTGCGGGTGCAGGATAAGCAGGACAGTAATGATATGCTCCACAAGCCGGATGCTGCTTACATTACCCAGGCCGGGCGGTGTTATCTTCAGGTGGGCAATGATGAATTGTATGAACTGTTCCAGTCCGGTTTTTCCGGGGCTGTTTATGACGATTCACCGGGAGCATCCAAGACGGATATTGCACGGCTTTGTTCCCTGACCGGAAAGGCGGCGCTTGTGGGCAACCGTTTAAAGATCAAGCAGAAGGAAGCGCGGAAATATCAGTGGCTTTGCCAGCTCACATCCATGCTTCGGGATTTTGCCAGACGGCAGAATTACGATTTTGCAGCGCCCCCGGACAGCGGATTTATCCAAAAGGCCTGTGAATACTTATTTAAGCGGCTGAAGGAGCAGCATGTGGATTATCCTGAAAATGAATATAATACCCGAAGGCTTGAAGAATTTTTCCAGATCTACCGTCGGGCAAGAACTTCCAGTATGAACCGGGTAGACAGTATTGTGGACCGGATCATTGAAATTGCAGGCGAGGAAAATCTGAAGCTGCCGGAAATGAAGGAAAAGACCCAGCTGGATGCTGTAGTGGAATATTTGGAACGGGTAGCTGTCAGAGAAGGGTATAATCATAAGTTTACCCTGTGGCTTCCTGTGCTTCCTGAGAAAATGTACTTAAATGACCTGGCCCTGTACCGGGAAAATGCGTGGCATGACGGCCAGTGGCCGGCTCCGGACGGGGAGTGGTCCCTTAAGGCTGTGGCAGGTCTTTGCGACGATCCGGTGAACCAGGCTCAGATGCCTTTAGTCGTGGATTTTGCCCAAAACGGCCATCATGCTGTGTGCGGTACGGTTGTGACCGGAAAGAGTACCTTTTTGCAGACCGTGATCTATTCCCTGGTACACCGGTATACGCCTGCCCAGGTAAATATTTATGCCATTGATTTTTCCAGCCATATGCTTGGGGCCTTTGAGGGCCTGGCTCATGTAGGCGGCGTGCTGTATGAAAATGACGGGGAAAAGATCGCCCGTTTCTTTAATATGATGTCCGCCATTTTAAAAGAGCGCAAGACCCTTTTGCAGGGGGGAAACTATGAGCAGTATGTTAAGAGCCACGGCGTCAGCCTTCCGGCCATTATCCTGGTGATTGACCAGTATTCTGCCTTCCGGGAAAAAACGGCCAATGCCTATGACGACCTGCTGATCCAGCTGTCCCGCGACGGCGCCAGCTACGGTATTTATCTGCTTATTTCTTCCGCAGGCTTTGGTCCCGCCGAGATCCCAAGCCGTATTGGCGATAATATCCGTACAGTCATTTGCCTGGAAATGGGAGACAAGTTCCAGTATTCAGAGGCAATGCATATTTCCCATTTGGATGTGCTGCCGGAGGCCGGTGTTAAAGGCCGGGGCCTTGCCCTTTGTCCTTCCGGTGTTCTGGAATTTCAGACCGCCCTGTGTCTGGAGGCCCAGGATGATTATTCCAGAAATGAGGAGATCATCCGCCGGTGTCAGGCGATGAACCAGTCCTGGGACGGCCGCCATGCAAGACCTGTGCCTCAGATCCCCGAAAAACCGGAGCTGTCCCAGTTTATGGCTCTGGAGGATGTGGAAAATGCGTCAAAAGATCCGGCACAGCTTCCTCTGGGCTATAATGAAGCCAACGCCGAGGTTTACAGCGTGGATCTGAGCCGGACGTTCTGCTATATTATTTCCGGCAAGAGCCGCAGCGGAAAGACTAATGTATTAAAGGTACTCGCCTGCACGGCGGCCTTAAAGGACAACAGCCGCCGGGCAGTGATCGATTTTTCCGGACGGCTGAAAGGGCTGGCGGAAAGTACAGGGGCTCAGTTTATTGATGATGATCAAAAGCTGTATGCCTTCTGGGAAAAGCTTTTGCCTGATTTTATCGCCAGAAACAAGAAAAAGCGCAGCGCTGTTGATGAAGGCCTGGATGATGGCGAGATTTTTGAAAGAATGCAGGAGGAACCGCCTTACTTTATTTTTATCGACCAGCTGGCGGATTTTGTTGAGCATATACAGCATCCGGCCCAGGGCGTTGGAGCTATGCTTGGCTTTATGGAAAATATTACGGATAAGGGAAGCCTTCACAATGTATTTATTTTTGCCTGCCTGAATCCGGAAGATACGGTCAAACTGACCGGTATACGCCTTTATGAGAATATGGTGCGGGGCAAGTGGGGCTGCCACCTTGGCGGAAATGTTTCCGGACAGCGGCTGTTTAGCTTTGATTATATTCCTTTTACTGCCCAAAGCAAGCCTAAGAAACCGGGCGTGGCCATGATCCCTGCCACAGACGGGGAAGCGCCGGAGGCGCCTGTCGTTATCGTACCCCAGGTACGGAGGTAGTCTATGATTTCCAATGTTGCCTATGATACCCAGGCCCACGAGCTGGCCCTGCTTTTGGAAATATTTCACGACGAAGCGGCGCGGCTGACGCAGGAGCAGTGGCAGATGGACTTTTTTTCAGAAGAAGATGCATTTGCGGCATTTATAAAAGATGATCCCCTGGTGGATATGGCCTGTATGGAAGCTGCCGGAGATGAAGGGGTGGCGCTTATAGAGCGATTCCGCGAAAAATATGCCGATGCATTTTTAATGGTCATTGCCGATGCGTCTGTATCGCCGGTGAAATATATTAAGCCGTCCATTATGCCCGGCTCCCTGCTGCTGCGTCCGGCAGGGGCCGTACAGATCCGGGCGGTTGTGGGGGAGTTTATCCGGGCCTATTTGCAAAAGACAGGCCGTGGGCTGGAAGAAAATGTGTTTGTGGTGGAAAGCCGGGAAGGACGGGTCAGAGTTCCCTACGGGCAGATCAGTTATTTTGAGGCACGGGAGAAAAAGATCTTTGTCCGGGCCGGGCGTCGGGAGTTTGGTTTTTATGATACCATGGACCATCTGTGTGAGGTGCTTCCGGAGGAATTTATCCGCTGCCACAGAAGCTTTATCATTAACCGGAAGAAAATCGAAAAGGTCGTTTTAAGCCAAAGCACCGTGTTTATGGAAGAAGGGCTTATAGTCCCCATTTCCCGCAGCTACCGGACCCGGATGCGGCAGGCATAAAAAGGCAGCCCTTTGGCAGGCCGGATGGCTGCATAGAAAGACCTTTGTGGAGGACGATGTAAAATGGAGATTGCAACCCTGGATGAAATTTTAATGATGGCCGGTGCAGCAGGGATTGAGCGGCTGACGCTTCCGGAGTTTGGCAGCGTCTGTGGTCTTTCAGAGGCCGTCGGAGATTCAGAGGCCGCCGGGAAAGCGGCAGCGTCTGACGGGGCGCTTAAGGAAGCCCATAAGCTTTTAGCCGGGCTTATGTCCCGGGGCTGGCTTGTTCCCCAAAATGGCCGGGCAGTGCTGGCCGGGGATATGGCCTGTTTTTTCCATTGCATAAAAAATGCATCCCATATGCTTTGCGTTTTGCCCCGGGAGCAGGATTATATGCCGGCCTGGGGATGGATTTCCCGGGATCTTACAGGGATTGCCCGGCTGGAAGGCGTGGCTGCCCAGCCCGGGGCCTTCCGTCTCCAATACACAACGCCGCAGGACTGGTGTATGGCGTTTTGCCAGTGGCTTTCCCGGGATTTTTTTGACATTTCCGGGAAGTATCGGGAGGACAGTGAAACAGAGACTTTTCACATAGAAACAGAGCCGTTTGACGGATATTTTATACCCGGGGAAATGTTGATGATCCAAAGCAAGATAAAGTGGCTTTGGGATATATGCCCGCCAGGCCGTCCGGAGGATGTGAACCGGCGTTTAATGCTTGCGGAGGAAGGGGCAGAACATGTCCTTGTTTATGAAGAAGGCACATGCCGTGAACGGATGCCCGGAAATGCCCGGTTATTTCAAATTTATTTTAAACGTTTATTGGGAGGTGGCTGACGGTGATCTTAGTGGATATTTATGTACCGTCCGTAGAACAGACCTATGATTTTAATATTGATGAAAATGCCCCTGTTTCCTCTGTGATCGAGGAAGTGGCGGCCATGGTCAGCCAGAAGGAACAGTGTATCCTGCGGGGCGATGCCGGTTCTCTTGTACTGTGCAGCCCGCTCCTGGCGTCTATGCTGCCTATGGATAAAACACTGGCCCAGTGCGGTATTGATACGGGCCATCCCCTGATTTTAGTGTAGATGGTCAGGTGCAGGAGCCGTTTGTCGGGAAAAACAGCATTTTATCAGGAATCGGGGACTTTTTTTCTATGATGGGTTATAGTAAATACAACAAAAGCACAGCAGATCCCCGAAAGTCAGTTTTATAGAATTGTTTGTTACGGAAGGGGAGCATTCAGGGAAGGAGGTTTTGCATTGAGAATATGTTTTACGCAGATGAGTGAAGCTGCCGCACAGCTGGAAGATCAGGCGGCTCAGATCCGGGCTGTGACGGATGCGGTGGAAAAGCTTATTTTGGCATTGCAGTGCGAAGCGTCCCTGGAAGCAGTGGGAAGCTGTTTGAAAAAACAGCAGGAGCCTTTAATGGATCAGATCCGGTGCCTTAAGGCCATGGCCGGGGTTTTGGAGCAGGCCTCTGCCCGGTACGGTCAAAGCGAGATCCATATTGGAGAACAGTACGAGGAAGGAAATACCCGGCTGTTTGCCGCAGGCTATGTTGAATATAAGATCCCAAAGCTTTATGTAAATGTACTTAATGGATTATAGGGGAGGTGCTTAAAAGTGGCAGATGTTCTGGAAATCAATGTGCCGGCATTGTCCAGTGATATACAGTCTCTGACCGGGCTTTTATCCTCAGGGACGTCAGAGCTTCAGGCGCTCAGGGAAAGTATTGAAAGTTTAAGCAGTACATGGTCCGGTCCGGCTCATGATACCTTTTATGAGCAGATCGCCCAGGACCTGACGGTGATGGAGGAGGTGTTTTCCTCACTCCAGGCGTATAAAGAGCATATGGAATTTGCAGTGAAAGAGTACAATCAGTGTGAACAGGATGTTTATGATATGGTAGCATCTATTTCAGTATAGGAGGTGGAAGTATGGCGTCAGGTTCCGGAAGTGTTTATGATGGTATGACCGTTAAGGTCTCCGGGGAAGCGCTGAAGTCTGCTTCCCAGACAGCCCAGAGCCATATTAACAGGATGGCCCAGATCTTTGAGTCGGTAGAGCAGCTTGTATCGCGCAGTTCGTCCTACTGGATCGGCCAGGCCGGGGACGCTCACCGGCGGGCTTATGAGAGCCGTAAGGAGGAGATCCGGGAAGCTTTAAAGCGTTTGAAGGAGCATCCTGCAGATCTGATGACGATGGCATCTGTCTATGATTCAGCAGAAAGTGCAGCCAGGGAGATGGCAGCGGGACTGCCCTCCGATGTTCTTAGCTAGAAAGGGGAGCATACATGGCACAGTTAAGTAAGACAACGATAGAGATAAATTTTAAAAATGCATACAGACAGGCCGAGCAGCTGGAACGGCTGGCCCAGGAGCTGAGCCGGATCGCCGGCAGCCAGCTTTCAGGAACACTGCAAAGCGTGGCCGGCTCATGGAAAGGGGACAGCGCCAATCTGTTCCTTCAAAAGGGCAATACTCTTATGAGCCAGATCAGCGCCAGCGCCCAGGCCCTTCGGGAAACCGCTTCGGGGATTCAGACGATTGCCCGAAACACCTATAATGCAGAAATGCGCGCCCTGGAACTGGCTCAGATCCGGGAAGCGGAGCAAATATAAAAGGATAAAAAGAGGAGGATCATATTATGTCACAATTTCAGGTAACAGCAACAGAACTGAACCGTCAGGCCGATACGCTGACTCAGTTAAACCAGAGTCTGCAGGCTCAGATCACAGCATTGGAGAATACGGAAGCATCCTTAGTTTCCATGTGGGAAGGCGAAGCCAAGAACACGTTCCACAATGCATTCCAGACCGATAAGGCGAAAATGACCAATTTTAAAACAGCCATTGACCAGTATATTACGGCGCTTCAAAACATTGCCGCCAAATATGCCCAGGCAGAAGCAACCAATGTGAACACAGCCAGCTCAAGAACGGTTTAAGGAAGGAGAATCACCATGGAAGGTATTTTAAACGTAACCCCGGAAAAGCTTATTTCAACAGCACAGGAATTTTCAGCCAGCGGACAGACGGTCAGCAGCCTGACTCAGCAGATGACAACACTCGTAAAAGGCCTGAGCAGCTCCTGGCAGGGCGAAGCGTCTACAGCTTATGTGAATAAATTTAATCAGCTTCAGGATGATATTGAGAAATTTAACCGTATGATCCAGGAGCATGTTAATGACCTGACTGAAATGGCAAGAGTTTACCAGGAGGCAGAGTCAGCAAACGTGGAAGTGGCCTCCGGACTGCCTACAGACGCCCTTGTGTAAGACGGTTTTATTATACAGGACGGATAAAAAGTTACTGGTCACTGTGTGAGCAGCAAAGATAAAAATTATGCAGACCTTCAACAAGCGGCGCCGGGAACTATCCCGACGCCTTGTTGGGCCTATGGAGGAATTTAAGGATGAGCTTTACAGTCATTTCGGCCGGAGTGACCAATCACGGCCGGGTCCGGTCCAATAATGAGGATAATCTGTACTTTTCCGGAAAATACCTGGCGCCGGGGACTTTGGACCTGAAAACCATCATGTGCAGCACCCAGGGAACGGAAGATCCGGTATGCGCTGCTGTTTTTGACGGCATGGGCGGCGAAAATGCCGGCGAAAAAGCATCTTTGACGGCGGCCTCTGTTTTTGCCGAATGTGTGGATGCGCTGGATACGGTGATCAAGGCGCCAAAGGATTTTTTGCGTGAAGCCTGCTATACGATGAACCGGGCAGTGGTGGACCAGGCCAGGTCTCAAAATCTGGGACAGACCGGGACGACGGCGGCAATCTTATACTTGTGGCAGGATATGGCCTATATATGCAATGTGGGAGACAGCCTGATCTTCCGACTTCGGGACAACGTGATGAAGCAGATCAGCAAATCCCACACAAATGCGGAGTTTTTAAAAAGCCAGGGTCTTACCGGGAGAAAACCGACCCTGACCCAGTTTATCGGAGTACCGGAGGATGAAATGACCATTGAGCCTTATGTGGCCAAAGGCCGCCTGGCGCCGGGAGACCGTTTTCTCGTATGCAGCGACGGCCTGACTGATATGGTGTCTATGGAAGATATTGCAGACTGCCTGTATCATGCGCCCACACCTCAGGATGCCGTGGCTAATCTGGCAGATATGGCCTTAAATGCAGGCGGAAAAGATAATATTACCCTGATCATCTGCGAAATCAGTCCGGAGGGCTGAGGACAGCAGGTCCGCACCTGCGCCCCGCCACCCTTTACGAAAGTGGCTGATAATGGTATAATAGCCGCAAAGCGGCTATTATACCGCGTCTTTTGCGCGGCGAGCGAAGCGAGCCAACCAATGCGCATAAGTGGATAAGATAGTAGGGAGAAATTATGGAGAATGTACAACTGGATAATATATGGGAGGATTGGCGGATCCTCAGCCCGCCTATAGGGTCGGGCTCCTTTGGCACAGTGTATCGGGCAAAAAGTATTCAGGGCGCTGATTTTCACCGGGAGTATTTTTCGGCAGTGAAGGTGATACGGATCCCTTCGGATGACAGCGAGATCCGCAGCTTTTATGCTGACGGGATGAACCGGGAAGAAATTGCTGATTATTACAGACAGATCCTGGACGGGCTTACAGAGGAGATCGTGCTGATGCAATCTCTTAAAGGCGCGCCCAATATTGTGATCATTGAAGATTTTAAAGTACGGCCCCATGAGGATGGCATTGGCTGGACGATTTATATCCGCATGGAACTTTTAAAAAGTATCACCGCATACCGGCTGGAACATCCCCTTACAGTGGATGATATTGTACGGCTTGGAACGGATATGTGCAGCGCTTTGGAATATTGCGGAAAAAAGCATATTATTCACCGGGATATTAAGCCGGAAAATATTTTTGTTAATGACTTTGGAGACTTTAAGCTGGGGGATTTTGGAATTGCCCGGCAGCTGTCTACCACAAGCGGCAGCATGTCCCATAAAGGAACAGAGAACTATATGGCTCCGGAAATTTTTAAACGGATGCATTATGATGCCACGGTGGATATATATTCCCTGGGCATGGTCATGTACCGGTACTTAAATGGCGGACGGGCGCCATTTATTTCAGGAAACTCAGCGCCTAAGTATGCTGAGATCCAAAAGGCTTCGGCACGGCGGATGAGCGGAGAGCCCCTTCCCCATCCTATGAACGGGGATGAAGCTTTATGGGCCATTGTCCTGAAGGCCTGCGAGCCGTTGCCTGAAAATCGTTACCAGTCTCCCTCAGATATGAAAGAAGATCTTTTTCGGTGGAGATTTGAGCATAAGGCCGGTCAGAGCAGGGAAATACTGGCAGATGAAAAAACAGGAGTTAAAGCAACGAGCATCCCTTCTGAAAAAGAGAACGCTGAAGAAAACGCCGGTTCTGACGGAACAATACATTTAGCGGCGGCGGTCCATGGCGATGTGGGTAAACGGCCCGAAACGGATACGGCATTCCCAAAAGACATACCTGTTCCACAGGCAGAAGCTTCCATTTCCCAGGGAGCAAGTCCGTCACAGCAGGCAGACGCTATGGCCCCGCAGAAAGATCAGGCGTCTACCGGGGAGTTTGGACAGGCGGATGAGCCTACGGTACATATGTTTATGGATCAGAAACGGCATATGGATCAGAAGCGCTATACGGATCAGGGAACACCGGAACCGGAGCCGCGTCATGCTGAGACAGACATTCCGGCCAAGGATACTGTGGATGACCGGCCTAAGAGCAAGTTTAAAAGAAACCTGATCCTTTCGTGTGCGTTTGGAGGAGCCGCCCTGTTGCTTTTTACCTGCTTTGTGCCGGTTCAATTAGACGATTCCCTGTTGGATATGCTACGGTACAGGGCTGCGGATGCTCAAACAAGAGCGCAGCTTTTTGTAGATAAGGGGGAGGATGCCACCTCAGGCAGTACAGCCATTGCATATTACCGTCGGGCTCTGGAAGCAGATCCGGAGTGTATGGACGCGCTGATCGGCGCCCTGGATGAAGCCTATTACTGGGCAGACCAGGATGGCGAGTGGGAGGATGTTGTTTTAGCCAATACGCTGGATCTGACCGTTCGCATTGGCGCATGCAGCGTATCACCGGACTCGGATCAGCAGATAGCCATTAAGGATTATGTGGATTATAATTTATATTATGACGGTATTGGGCAGACATTGCAAACGGCAATCGAAGATGGAAATACTGAAGGCCTGGACCTGGCTGCAACAGCGGCACAGTTTTTTGCCAATTATGACCAGGTGCAAAGAAATCTTGCCGGGAAAGCGGATATAAACCCGGAAAAAGAATACCGTTATGAAGAAATCCTGAATAGCTTATATGAATCCGGCATCAGTCCGGAGCTGGAACAGTCCCTTTTATCCCAGGCCCTTTCCCAGTTCCCGGAAAATGAAAATTTTCTGGCCCGGCAGGCAGAAATTACCGATGAGCAGGTATCCCAGCTGGAGGCATCTGTTGATGAAGCCCTGTCCGCGGGAGATACGGCGAAAGCCTATGAAATCTGCGCTTCTATGGAAGCGTTAGATGCAGAGCGTTATAGCCAGGCCCGTGCAAAGATTGACGAGCAGGTACTGACATCCACAGAATCAGCTATTAATGACGCATTAAACCAGGGAAATATACAGGGCGCCTATGATCTGTGCAGCACCATGGAAGGTATAAATGCAGAACGGTTTGAGGCGGCGAAGGCACAGATCCAGAATTTTGAAAATACGCAGAACTTTTTAAATACCCTTAAAGGGCTTATGGATGCCAGGGATTATGAGGGCATGAAAAATACTATCCAGGCGGATGAAACCTACCGGGGAAATACCTACTATCTTGTGGACGGCATTTACCGGACAAGCGTGGAAAGCGGCACCGGGCTGATCTATGATTCCAATGGTATTTATTATGGCGCCATTGAAAACAACATCCGCAAGGGCCAGGGGATACAGTTCCGGCTGTATTCAGAAGGGGAGTACCGGATACTGGAAGGCGCCTGGGATGGACAGGCTAATGGAGAGGGTACGAAAACATGCTGGGATGGTAACGGAACACAGTATGTGGTATCCGGGAACTTTACGGACGGATATGAAAACGGCACGATGACGATTACCTGGTCATCTTCCGGGTATAACTGGTCTTCTCAGTATACGGCTGTGAATGGCACGATTCAAACCGATGGAGAGCAAAACAGTGAAGGAAAATATATTTATGCCCGTGCCTATGCTTCCGACGGGGCAAGTGCCTGGTGGGAAGTGGAGAGCCTTGAAAATTTCGGATTCAGGCTCAATCAATAATAAGATCGTTGGCGAATAGAACAAAGGGAAGGAATTTGTTTGTGAGGAGGTGGAATAAAGATGGGGATACTGTATGTGAATTGGAACAGGATGGATCAGGCAGCCTGCGGTGCGAAACAGGTATCCAGGCGGCTTCAGGAAACATCTGAGGAAATTCTTTTTGTGAAAAACAGCCTGAAATTTTCCGGCGCTTATTCCGATACCCTGGACAGCCGTCTGAAACAGCTGTCCCATGGGATCGCTGCCCAGAGCCGGGCTGCCAAAGGTGTGGGGACGCTTCTTACAAAAGCAGCCAAACGCTACAGAAGCTGTGAAAACGCCATTGCTCAGGATAGTATGCTTGGTTCCGGAAAAAAATCTATTAAAGAGGTTTTTGGAGATAAAGTGATACCGATTCCCAGAGCTTTTGAAATGACAGACAGCGGCCGTATGTATTTAGAGTTTTTTAAAAAATTTCTGGGGCAGTTTGGCGCCGCAGGCAAACCTCTTGTTATCTGGTTTAAAACACCGGATGACGAAAATAATATCGTAGATAATATTCTGTTTGTAGGAAAGGGCACTGTGGGAGCCATCGGTGCCATTGCTGCATGGATGAGTCAGGGAATGGCGGCAGATGAGCTGGCGGATTATCTCCTGGGGGTTAATTTAAAAAATATTCCAAAAGACACGAACTTTTGGAAAGCGCTGCAAAGGGAATTTTCCGAATATGTCCTGGAAAATGGCGATGATGCAACAAAGGCGGCTAAGGTTGGCAACCGGCTGTCCGTAGGCGCTAAGTGGGCAGGAGCACTTCTGGATCTGATCGGAAATGCTGCGGATAATTATAGCGAATATGAAAGCGGCGATATATCCGGAGGGAGAGCTGTTGCTGAAACTACAACAGAAACTGTCATCGATGTAGGTACAGATGCTGCCATTGGCGCCGGTCTGACAGCCTTGCTGACGTTTTTTGGCATTACATCAGCTCCGGCAGTAGCCGTTGGCGGTGGTGTGATTGCTGTTAAATGGAGCCTGGATAGTTCTTTTGAATATTTATTTGGCAGTGATTTCAGCGAAACAATTTCAGACGGTATCCTTGATATGGGGGAATATATTTGGGACAGCGCATCCCAGAAGTGGGATGAATTTTCCGATTATGTCTCTGATGCCTGGGACGGCATCACTGATGCGGCCTCTGATGCGGTTGATTATGCTTTTGATTTTGCAGATGATGTGAAGGATAGTATTGGTGAAGCGGCAAATAATGTAAAGGATGGCGTTCATTCTGCATGGAATGATTTTTCAAACTGGGTTTTTGGATGAAAAATAAGACTTGGATCATAACAGGAAGGAATTTGCTATGGAAGATGTCATTTTAGAGAATATATGGCCAAACTGGCATATCGAAAAGCTGATCGGCGCCGGATCTTTCGGGTCGGTCTATATGGCGAAGCGGAGCGGGTTTGGTTTTGAACATGACTTTTACTCCGCAGTGAAGATCATCCGGGTCCCTTCTGAAGATTCGGAGATCAGGGGACTTCTGGCGGACGGCATGAGTACCCGGCAGGTGGCGGAATATTACGAAAGCGCCCTTCGGGGACTGGTCAGTGAGATCGAACTGATGGAATCTTTAAAAGGGTCGCCTAATATTGTCACCATAGAGGATTACGAAGTCCGTAAAAATGCTGATGGTATTGGCTGGACTATCTATATCCGCATGGAGCTGTTAAAAAACCTGAATCAGTACCGGACAGAGCATCCCTTAAGTGTAGACGATATTGTCCATCTGGGGATCGATATGTGTTCCGCTTTGGAATATTGTGCCAAAAAACAGATCGTCCACCGGGACATTAAACCGGACAATATTTTTGTTAATGAGTTTGGTGACTTTAAGCTGGGAGATTTTGGGATCGCCAGGCATTTGGAAATGACCAGCGCCCATTTATCTCAAAAGGGCACAAGCAACTATATGGCGCCGGAAATTTACCGGGGCGAGCCGTATAATGCGTCTGTGGACATTTATTCTCTGGGGATCGTTTTATACCGGCTTTTAAATCATGGAAGGCTTCCTTTTATGCCGCCCTATCCAAAGCCCATTTCCTATGAAGATAATGAAAATGCCATGGCCCGCCGCTTAAACGGTGAGCCATTGCCGGAACCGGCTCAGGGGGGCAAGCTGCTGGCGGATATTGTCCGCAGAGCCAGCAGCGCAGATATAAACTTCCGGTATAACAATCCTACGGATATGAAAAATGACCTGATCCGGTGGCAGGTGTCCGGTCAGCATGCTCAGGGAGCTGCAGTGGAAACCGGGATCATTCCCCCATTAGATGTGGAAACATCCCTGACTGGCGGGAACCGTTCCACCTCCGGAACTACCGATGATTTTAACAAGAACACGGCAGGATTCGGCCAGGCCGGTTTTGGCGGGAACGGAGAATCTGCAGGAACCGGACAAAATCAAGAACGTACACGTTATATGTTTGGGGAAGATCAGGGAGCCGGTTTTGGGCCGGGAGGGAACGCCTCCTATGGCTATGCCCAGGGCTACGGCGGACAGGGGAATGCCTATGGAAATCAGGGCTATGGCAATAATGCCTACAGCGGACATCCAAATTCGGGCAATGCCTATGGAAATTCGGGCAATGCCTATAGAAACACAGCCGGCGCTTCCCAAAACCGCGGCGTATCCCGTTCAGGAGCCGCAGAACAAAAGTCCGGGATTAAAGCATGGCAGATTGTTTTGTGCTGCGTGTCCGTTGTCCTTGTCCTGTTTGTGATCGTATACTTTTGCATTCCGTTTGGTCATGGAGAAACGCTGCTTTCTAAGACTATGTATGCCATTTCAGATACAGACACCCGTTTCGACAGCGCAATGTCTAAAGGAGACCGGGCCTATGACCGGGGAGACTACACAGAAGCTTTATATTTTTATGAGGAGCGGGCACTGGCAGAAAAACCAAGATCTTTGGAAGCATGGATCGCCCTGCTGCGTACTCACACAGCAAATTTGTCCGTTCCGGCAGATACAACATGGAATAATATGATCAGTGACCTGGAAGCCATTGGAAATCTCCAGTCCTCCCCGGATGAGTCCGGGCAGCAGGAAATCATTAATGCTGTTAATGTTTATATGGACGCCCGGGGCCAGGAAATACTGGACCGGCTGGATCAGGGGGATACATCCAGTGCCCAGGCAGATGTTATGGCATTTTTTGACCAGTATAACCAGTGTACTCAGGCAGCAGCCGGGAAAGTCGATTGCGGCAGCGACAATGCTCAGTGGTATTTGTCCTTTTACAGTGTCCTTTCCCAGATAGAGGGGTGCGAGGATTACGCTCAGACCCTTCTTGCTGAAGGCTATGGAAAGTATCCGGAGGATGAGGACCTGGCAGCCCTTCAGGGAGAAGTGGACAAAGCCAACATTGCTTTAGGCTATGAGGATATTAATAATGCTTTATCTGCAGGTGATTTTGATACTGCCTATGCCAGGGCACAGGAGCTTTATGATACCATCGGTGAAGAAGAATACACCAGCCTGGTGGAAAGTATTGATTACATTAAAGAACGGACAAGCTACTTAAATTCCCTGAAATCCATGCTGGATTCGGGAGATTACAGCGGGATTGCCCATGCGGTTGTGGCAGAGTCTGACAGCGGCGGCATCAGTTCCTGTTATCTTGTGGACGGCATTTATAAAAACAGCGTCAGTGAAGGCACCGGACTGCTTTATGACAGCAACGGCCTTTATTACGGCGGTATCCAAAATGACCAGCGCTATGGCAATGGTATCCAGATCAAATGCTATTCGGACGGCAGCTATGAGATCCTGGAAGGAACCTGGGACGGCCAGGCCAACGGAAATTGTACATATACATGGTGGATCAGCGACGGCACCCAGGCAACGGTGACCGGAAATTTTACAGACGGCTATGAGGATGGAACAATGACTATTGCATGGCGTCAGGATGGCATGGATTTTACTGCAACCTATACAGCCACCATGGGTACCTATACAGAGATCGAAAAGGATGAAAGCGGTGCTTCCATCTATGCCATTGCCTACGATGCTGAGGGCTCCTCTTACTGGTGGTCCACAACTCAGCTGGAAGGAAATGGCTGCTTTATGAATTAGTAGAAAATGGACAGCAAACCGGTCAGGCAAGCAGGCAGCACCATGGCCGGATCACCGAAAAAATAGGGAGGGATGGAAAATGAATACGCTGACAGTAAGATGGTCTGCTATGGATGGCGCGGCTCAGAATATGGAGCAGATCCGAAAAAGTCTGGGAACCGTAGCATCCGGCATTTCGTCTGTCAGCCAGGGGTTAAGCTTTTCCGGGGCATCCTCCCGGGAAATGGCTTCCCGGCTGAAAAATATTGCTCAGGATATTTCCTTACAGGAACAGACTGCTTCCGGCCTTGGAAATGTCCTGGCTCAGGCAAGGAGCCGATATCAGTCCTGTGAGAATGCCATTGCGGGAGAAACTCTGGATGAAGCCCTTCAGGCTGTTTTGCAGATCATAAGAAATCCGGCGCTGAAAGAAATGCTGGACAGCACAGACAGCAGCGGACTGACGATGGCTGAAAAACTGCTTACCGGGCTGATCGGAGAATTTGGGGCCATAGGCAAAGGGGCCAATGCGGTTTTTGACCTTTTTGACTCTGACAAAAGCGTCGGGGAAAAGGTGGTGGATGTCAGCTCTGCCGGGGTAGGTATTACCGGGATTATCGGCGGCTGGATGAGCAGCGGCATGAACAAGGATGAGATCCTGGATTATCTCCTTGGTATTAATGAAAAAATTATTCCCCAGGATACTACTTTTTGGAGTGCCCTGAAAAATGAGTTTTCAGAATATGCTCTGGAAAACAGCGATGACATGACTAAGGCCGCTAAAGTAGGAAATCGATTGTCGGTAGGCGCAAAGTGGGCCGGAGGTCTCCTTACATTTGCCGGAAGCGCCATGGATAATTATGATGAGTATGAAAGCGGAGAGATTTCCGGCGGACGGGCTGTGGCAGAAACCGTGACGGAAACTGCTGTGGACGTAGGAACTGACGCAGTTTTGACTGCCGGTGTGACTGCCGGCCTGGCAGCACTTGGAGTAACTTCCGCTCCTGCCCTTGTTATTGGGGGAGGTGTTGTCCTTGCCAAATGGGGACTGGATTGTGTGTGTGAGAACTTCTGGGGCAAGGATTTTTCGGAAACTGTGTCTGACGGCCTGCTGGATATGGGTGAAGCTATTGCGGACGGAGCAGGGGAGTTTGTTTCGGACATGGCTGATGGTGCAAAGAAGGTATGTGATGCTGTAGGAGATGCTGTAGGTAAAACTGCAAAAAATATTTCCAGCGGCGTAAAATCTGCCTGGGATTCACTGACAGGCTGGGCCTTTGGTTAACATAAAATTATAAGAATAGGAGAATGAAAAAATGAATATTGAGAATTTACTGCCTATTGGAAGTGTGGTTTTACTGAAAGGCGGAGTAAAACGCCTGATGATCTATGGCGTTCGTCAGACCGATAAAAAAGATAATACAGAGTATGATTATATTGGCGTATTGTATCCGGAAGGCAATATCGGAGACGCATATCAATATCTGTTTAACCAGGAGGATATTCAGGAGGTCTATTTTAAAGGCTTTGAAGATGATGAGCGTACCCGCTTTATAGAAAGGCTGAAAAATTATTATGACCGTACAGACCATCAGTGAACTTAAAGGATGGCGGACCGCTACGGATCTGGAACGCCGTTATATTGGAACTGTTCTGGGAGAATATTACAAAGAGGACAGTAAGTCCCGGATTGCAGGAGGGATTTGCTGTCTGGCTGCTGCTGCTTTTATTCTTGGCGGCCTTGGTGTTCTTACCTTTCATGGCAGAGCTGATATGGGCCGGCTTATCGTTTTTGGGATTATTGCTCTTTTAGCTGCCCTTGGCGGCGTGTCCCTGCTGTGCCGGGCCCGGGAAATCCGGAAAACCGATATGGCTTCCGGAGGGCCGCCTTACCAGGTGCTTAAGGCTTTGTGTATACAGACCGACCACCGGGTAGATGGCAACAGTATCAGCATGATCCGTGTGGCGGATGGAGAAGGAAATACCTGTGACCAGTGGCTCCAGGCCCCAAGAAGTCTGGCCCGCAGCTTTGACGCCCGGCGGCAGAAAGATCCTGTATGTGTATTTCCTGTATTGATTGCCGCATGGGGAGATCGCTACTGGGTTATGGCTGTACCGGATGTGTAAATTTTATTTCTAAATGAGAATCGGGAGATTAAATAAATGAGGGAAAACAATATTGAGAAAATATGGCCCCGGTGGAAGGTGGACAGCGTCCTTGGCAAGGGTTCCTTTGGTACGGTTTACAAAGTTGTACGGAAAACCTTTGACCAGACATTTTATGCGGCTGTA
>DVIT01000014.1 GCA_018711005.1 Candidatus Scybalocola faecigallinarum
GTTGGTCTCCTCCGGTCTGACACACTCCATTGCATTTTTATTGCATTTTTAAATTTTGTTTTATTGTTTTATAGCGTTTTATAATCGCTAAAACCCCTGTAAATAAGCCAATCTTTGTTTATATCGCTTACCGTCTGTCTGGAATTCGAGTAAGAGAAAAAGCACTGGAAACCCAGCATTTATGCGGCTTTCTGGTGCTTTTTATATTTCCGTGATGTTAATGTGATGTTAAAAAATCAATTTCCCACTTGTATTACTTATTTTCTTCTTTTTGATCTTGTCACAGCTAATCCAGAACTTGGGCCAATTTTGCATCTTCATCTGGATATGACGCAGGATCCTTTTTATCAAGGCCTTGCGGACTGTGTTGAAAAATAAGGAGAATTATACAGGAACTATGGATGGATCAATGTAACCGCAGCATGGTAAGGCGTGGCAGCGTTATCTGAACAAACACTAATCCATAAGTAACTTGTAATATATACGTTTTTTTGTTCATCTTGGGCTTCGGAGAAATCCGAGCTCCTTTTTAGTAAAAATATAGAAGAAAATAGGCTAATATGATATAATGCTTACGTTACCGCCCCTATACTGGCAACAGAAAGGGGGGTTCTGCATGGAATTTATCTTATCTTTTCTTGTCGCTGTTGCGGCTGGTGTAGTTTGCCACTACATCATCAAGTGGTTAGACGGCGATAAGTAGTCGGTAACTAGCCCCGGACTGTTCCCCCGAATAACGGAAAAGAAGCCCCCAGAGCTGCAACTCCGGGGGCTTCGTCTTGTTGTCCTGCATGGACTTACCTTATCTTTTTGCCTATTGGCATTATAGCATATGCAGATAAAAAAGGCAATATTCTTATTTTTGAGTTTCCGCAGTTCTGTTCACGGAATAGGGATATACTTCAACCACTTATACACAACATTTTATACAGGTACCATAGGTATCATATAATGCTATTTGCCAAGAAGTTTGAATAGGAAACTGCCCCCCAAAAAATTGCCACAAACTGCACATTTCCGGGGGCGTTTTATACCGTTTGTCTTTAAAATATCCCTAATCCTTTTCCGCACAGTTATTCTCAGAATAATAGCGGAAGGCTCTCACGATATACGCACTGCTGCCTTCACCGTATTTGGAGTCTATTACTTTACTGAGATAATCGTTGGAATAGGCATCCATTATGATCTTGCAGTAGTTTTGGGCGCTGCCGATCAGCCGATTAGAGGCGGCGGCCAGAGCGCCTGATAAGATTTCTTCTACAATGCTTTGAACCTGTTTTGAAGCTGCATCTTCCCCTTTGTGAGAAGCCAGCCTAAGAAATTTATCCTCTGTCCGCATTTCTTCCGATATTTGCCCATACCAGTCGTCCATAATTTCAGAGAAATGTTCCAGATTATACTTCATTTCTTCGGTGTATTTTTCAATACTGCCAAACTGCTGGATGGCGAGTTTGGCCACCTGGTCCTCATCATCTTTGATTTTCTGGATAAACATATCAAAATTTTCAATACTTCCCCAGTGCTGAATGACGGTTTCTGCCTGATTGGACTTGAAATCCTCCAAAACGTTGATATAATCAGACAGATCAAACTCTTTAAAGCTCATACATTGTTCTCCTTTCTCAAGCCGATTGAGAAGTTGTATAAGCCGGTCAAGGCGATTGCGTTTCAGCAGGAACAGTTCTTTTTGCTTTTTGAAAGCAGCGATCCTGTTAAAATCGGGTTTTTCTAAAATCTCTTTTATTTCTTTTAGCGGAAATCCAAGCTCCTTAAAAAATAAGATTTGTTGTAAGGTCTGCAATGCGTCATCATCGTACATCCGATAACCGGCTGCTGTAAGTTGGCTTGGTTTTAGCAGCCCGATCTCGTCATAGTATTGAAGTGTCCGTATGCTGACGCCAGTCAGCTTGGCGACCTGACTTATACTTTTCATCAAAACAGCTCCTCTCATTACAGGAAAGAACAGGAATGAGCGCCCACATCTGTTATGCTTCCCCTGAGAAAAGAATACAGTATCACGCAGCGTGAGAGTCAAGTAAATTTGACGATTATTTTTCCGGATATAGTTTGAGGGCTATTCCAGAAACGCCTTTTTCATTGTAGCACATCTGAAATTCCCTTGCCAGCCGTTCATTGTAAGCGGCAGGATGCTGTGCTATACTTAGGGCAATACAAAATCTATAAACAAATAAACGGGAGTGGCGACCATGGAAAAAATAAAGATAATTCCATTAGTGGGTATAGAATTTAATGGCGCAGCCATTGGGTTATCTTCTTCACGGCAGGATGTAAAAAATTTGTTGGGAGAACCTTATTATACAGCGGATGATTCCCTGTTCTATTTTGAAAATGAGCTGCGATTTGACTTTGATGACGAGGGAAAGGTGGAATTTATTGAATTTTTAGGCGGGATTGACGGATACTTGCAGCCTGAGATTTATGGTATTCCTGCTTTTCGGACGAAAGCGGATGATCTATATGATATGCTCAGCGAGAAAAATTGCGGTGAGATTGATGATAGTGAAAACGGATACTCGTATGGATTTTTAAATATCAGTGTTGGGGTATATCGTCCCGCTGTTTTGGAAGATGTTGAAGATATGATCCGGGAAGCCAATGAGGATGGTGCGCCAATGGATAAAGAAGAAATTGAAGATGAAATGAAAAGGGCCGACTACTGGGCTACGATCGGTATTGGTGTTGAGGGGTATTACAGATAGGAGCCGGTTTGGCGGGATTTACAGTTAGAGCCAGGTCCTGAAAATTCAGGCCCTGGCCCAATGATTACGAAAACTATATCCGTCTTAGAATAATATTCCCGTGGACTGCAAAAAGAGAATAAACATTAAGATCGGTGCAATGTACCGGATCATTACAATGTAGATTTTTTTGCGGCGGAAGGTTTCGCCGTTTCTTTCCATTTCATCAATAACAAATTTGGGTTTGACGACCCATCCGATGAGGATGGTGGAAAGCAGGGCAATAAATGGCATCATGACGCTGTTGCTGATATAATCCATAACGTCAAGAAGCTGTCCGGTTGTTCCGTTGGGAAGCTGGAATTCCAGATAAAATACGCTGTATCCCAGAGCGATCACAGCGGAGGCTGCCAGGTAAATGGCGCCAAGAACGATGACGGTCTTTTTCCGGCTGGTATGGAAGATTTCCATGCAGTTGGCTACAATGGATTCCAGTACGGAAATGCAGGATGTAAGCGTGGCAAAGATGGCTGTTACGAAAAACAGGACGCCAACAACGGTCCCGGCTTTGCCCATGGCTGCGAAAACCTTTGGCAGGGAGACAAACATCAGGCTGGGCCCTACGCTCATGCCTTCGGTGCCTGAGAAGACAAACACTGCGGGAATGATCATGGCGCCTGCCAGAAATGCGACGCTTGTGTCAAAAATCTCGATCTGGTTGACCGCTTTGTTCAGGTTGACCTTAGGCTTCACATAGGAGCCGTAAGTGATCATGATTCCCATGGATACGCTGAGGGAGAAAAAGAGCTGGCTCATGGCATCCAGAAGGATCTGGAAAAAGCGCTGAACGGTCAGGCCTTCAAAATTGGGGGTGAGATAGTAAAGAAAGCCCTGAAGTCCGGTACGGACCTGTCCGCTTTCGTCGGTATGTTCCAGTGTTAGTGAGTAGACGGCAATAATAATGACCATGACCAGAAGGATCGGCATCATCCATTTGGAAACCGCTTCGATACCGCCCTGAACGCCTTTGTAAACGATAAAGGCAGTGACGCCCATAAAAATCAGGGCATATGCCACCGACGGTACTGGTGAAGAAATAAATGATGAGAAATACTGGTCGTCGGCTGCCTTTTGAATGCCTCCTGTCAGATAAACAATAGCGTATTTTGTGATCCAGCCGCCGATTACGGCATAGTAAGTCATAATGATCACAGGAACTAAAAAGGTGATCACGCCCAGAAACTTCCATTTGGGGCGCATGGCCTGATAGGCACCGATGGCGCTTTTTTTCGTGCGCCGTCCAATGGCAATGTCTGATGCCAGCAATGTAAAGCCGAAGGTCAGAACCAGCACCAGATAGATGATCAGAAACAGTCCGCCTCCGTCTTTAGCTGCCAGATAAGGAAAGCGCCACAGATTTCCCACACCTACGGCGCTGCCGGCAGCGGCCAGGACAAAACCCAGCTGTCCTGAAAAATGATTTGATTTCTTTTCCATAATTTCTCTTACTCCTTTGATCTGCTGCCGGGATGATACAGTGGGCAAAGATCCACAGCAGCATGGGGCAAAAGCTTTTGCCCCATATTTTTTATGTAAAGTATGATGCCACGGATTTCTCCGACCTTTTGACCCTGGCATCATATAAAGTAAGAATATCATAAAATAACGTTTTCGTAAATCAAAAACAGCGATTTTTCGGCGATAGATGCAGCCGCCTGGCCAGCGTACTTGCAGCAGGATGGTCAGGGCTCTTTGGAAATTTCATTAAGCCTGCCGTGATCCAGCTCCAGGATCTGGTCGGCTTCCCGGGCGAGCTGATGGCTGTGGGTGACGACAATGACGCATTTTCCAAGGTCGTGGGCGGTTGTTTTTATAAGCTGGATGATCTCATGGGCTGTGGCCTCATCCAGGTTTCCGGTGGGCTCGTCGGCAAGAAGGACGCGGGCCGGGCTGGCCAGGGCGCGGGCGATGGCCACTCGCTGCTGCTGGCCGCCGGAGAGCTGCAAGACATTTCTGTTCCAGGCTTCTTTGGGAATGCTTACCTTTTCTAAAAGCTCGCCGGCATTTTTGCTGCCGCCCAGCATGACATTTTCCCGGACCGTAAGATAATCGATAAGATTATAATTTTGGAACACGAGAGATATGTTGTTCCTGCGGTGGTTGTTCAGATCTTTTTTGCGGATATTTTGGCCATTATAAAGGATGCTTCCGGAATCCGGGCAGTCCAGCCCGGCTAAAAGGGAGAGAAACGTGGTTTTGCCGGAACCGCTGGCGCCGATAATGGCATAAAAAGTGCCTTCCTCAAAAGCGGCGCAGACGTTTTTCAGGATCGTTTTGTTCTGTTTGGATTTATAAGAATAGGTAATGTTTTTGGCTTCCATGATCATAGGGCATACCTCCTGGGTTATTTAGTGTTTTTATGTGGACTAGCTCATTTCATTTAAAATCTGTTTTGGATTTTTCCTAAGGATCCCAATGCCGGCGGTGCATATGGAGATAAGGATCAGGGCACCGGTTCCCAGAATGTCGGCGCTGATCATGGCTGGTGTAATGGTCACATCAACGCTGGTGATGGTTAATTGGGGCGCTTCGTATTCTGTGGCAACGCTGGCGGCATCGGCCTGTGCCTGAAGTTCTGCGGTTTGCTGCTGCTGGCCGGCCAGATAGGTGGCAGCGGCTGAGGATACTGCCGGGGCAAAGATCAGGGAAAGGGCCACGGCAAGAATGCTGATCATAAAGGCTTCGCATAAGATCTGCAAAAGGATTTTTCCTTTGGAAATGCCCAGGGACAGAAAAATCCCGATTTCGTGGTTCCGGTTCCGGATCCAGAAAATAAAGATCAAAAACAGGATAATAAAGCTAATGCCGGCAACGACTAAAAGGAGTATATTGCTGATCTTTTCCAGATCATTAAAATTCGAGGCCATTGTATCCAGGTTGCCGTTATTATCGATCAGATCATAGCGGCTCCAGTCAATATCCACAGCATTGATGGCTTCCCGGACAGCGTCATACTCGTCCACATTTTCCACTTTAAAGTAGGCTTTTTCATATAAAGGGTCCTCCTGCTGGACCTTTTCCGGAAAATGAAGGTCTGTAAAAATGACATTTTCCGAACGGTATGTATCGCCGGACATATACGGCGTCATTTTCTCCTTGACCTGATAGATTCCGATGATCCGGGCTTCCTGGAGGGGTTCGGATGCCTGGGCCGGGGCGAAGGTCAGTGTATCGCCCGTCTTAAGGTTATTTTGCTGAGCCAGCTCCTGGGAGATGACGCATACATTTTCATCATCTTTTTCGACCATCCGGCCTTCAATAATTGAAACATTTCCGCTGAGTACGTTGGAATCCAGGGCCATTTGGAGATTTCCAATTAAAGCTACCCCCTGAACATCATAGGTCTGGTCTGTGTCCGGATCCTGGATCCGGGTAAAATTACCGGGGGATACTGCGGTGGGCACTGTAGTAATATTGTAATCAGAGACGCCCCGGGCGGCGGCGATTTTTTCTATGTCCTCCAGTTTTAAAGACTCAAAAGAATTATCCGTCCAGGAAAACCATTGTTCCAGGCCATTGACCACTCTTTTTTCCTGGTGGACGCCGTCGTAGCTGCCCTGGCCGTCTTCGTACAGCTCCAGGATCTTCTGGCTGGCCTGTTCCAGCCGCTGGCTCCGGTTTTGGGGATTACTTTCTAATAGAAAGCCTGCGCCAATGGCCTGGCGTGTGGTGTCTTTTGCGGCAATATTGGCAGAGCGGCTGGCCATGCCGGACAGCAGGAGCAGGCTGATGGCCCAGACCACGCAAAGCAGCAGAAGGCTTTTGACCGGCTTTCTGAAGCAGGAACGGGCGGCTTTTTGAAATAAGTTCATAAATTATCCCTCCATTCGTGATAAAATATCTTTTGGGTTTGCCCGCAGCACCGGCAGTAAGGATAAAAATACAGCAATGATAACCACAATGCCGGTAATGCTTAAAAGCTGGGCAATATCTTGCTGCTGAAGTGAGACATTAAGGGAAACATCCGTCGACACTGAGGCCAGCGCCGCATTTTCCAGAAAATTTGCCCCAAGGCTCCCAAGGATGCAGGAGGCGGAGGCCGCCAGCAGGAAGATTAGGGCGGATTCCAGCAGGGCCTGTAGGAAAAGATAAATTTTACCTTCGCCCATGCTGATCAGGACGGCCATTTCCCTTTGGCGGCTGCGCATCCACATGCAGAGGATCAGGGAAACGATCAGTGTTCCTGCAAGGAAGGTCAGGAGCCGCATAAGGCCAACGATCCTGGCAATCTGATTTAAGGGGACGCTCATTTGCTGAAACAGAGCGTCGGAGGCAGTAATTTCCGCCTTATCTGCTAAAAGCGTTTCAAGATCTTTTGCCAGGTCATGGATCAGCTTTGGCTGGCTTGTATAGACAGAGACTTTAAAAAATCCCTGGTCGCCAAAAAGCCGGGTATAGGCATGGTTGTCAATAAAAATCTGGTTTTCCAGCCGGTAAGCGGCCAGTGTTTCACTGTCCTGACGGGTTTCACTGCCTGCCAGGTACAGTCCGGTAATGGTCAGGGAAACCTTTTCACCGGCGTCGTTTTCCAGGGAAAGGGTATCGCCGATGGAAAGCTGGTTGGTTTGGGCAAAAATCTCATTGACAACGGCGCTGTCCGTTGTTTCAGGGGTGATCATTTCTCCCTGGATCAGACGGTAGGATCCGTCTGAAAAGGGACTGTCATTGCTCAGATCGTCAAAGGATAAAACACGCACACGGGCATTTTCCGGCTGGGAGGACGTACTGGTCGTGACAGGAATATAGTCACATAAGGCGGTGGTCTGATCACCCATCCGGTTTAAAGTCTGAACATAGGGAAGCTGAGCCATGGCCTGGGCATCGGCCTGTGTCATGGGCGCATTGGCGTCTGTGATCTCGCACACGATTTTTGAGTTGGTTTTTTCTTCCATATACGCCTGAGTCCGCTGGACAGCGTGGAGGATCATCGTGGTGCCAAGGATCATGGTGCATACAAACAGGAAAATAAAAAGCAGCAGGACAGATTTTACCCGTTTTCGTATTAAATACAAAAATCCTCTTTTATAGAACGGCATTGTTAAATCCCTCCATTTACTCCATACGGATAATGTAGATCTGGTCGGCTGAAATTTCACCGCCGGACTGGGCCTGTCCATAGACGGCAATATATGTGGATTGTTTAACATCAGAAGCCTGGGCATTTTCCAAAGTCATTTGCTCGGTACTTATATTGATGCTGGCGGTCTGGAACACGCAGTTTTCTCCATAACGGACAGTGACTGTATCATCGGCAGATTCAGCCCCCGGGGCAGCTTCCTGGATCATGTTGGATTGAACCTGGGCCTCAGTGACCTGGAAAACGCCGTCTTGAAAGTCCTGGACAGTTCCGTATAAATCTGCGGATTCCAGGAGATCATTGGCGCTGGCTGGCGTATCGCTGCTGCCGGAGGATGCATCGCTGCCGGTTTCGTTGGTAAGCGTATCCGAGACGGAGTCATTGGTATTTTGCGCCGCCGAAGTATTTTGGCCCCGGACAGAGCATCCGGTTAAGGATACGGTACAAAGGAGCAGGACAAGCCCCTTTTTAAGGTGCGGCTGTATTCCTTTGGCTCCATGGATTGATAGCTTTAAGAGTTTACATAACATTTTGAAAATCCCCTTTCATTATTTGGTTGTGCATCCCTGTGTGGATCCTGGAGGGTATTTTACTAAAAAACATTTCTAAAACTCATCTAAGAACAGTGCGATCTGTGGCATTATGGGGAAAAATAACTTTTGACCTTAATGTTATGATTTTAGAGGACTTTTAGAGGATCAGTCTGGTATACTGGCTATGGATGAAATCCTAAGAGAAGGAATGAATGAAATGAAAGTATTACTTGTAGAAGATGATAAAGATTTATGCAGGCTGGTGGCGCGGGAGCTGGAAAAAAACGGATGCCAGGTGGATGCCTGCTATGACGGAGAAACCGCCATGATGTTTGCTTTAAATAAGGATTATGGATATGATCTGGCGATTGTTGACCGCATGCTCCCGGTGGTGGATGGACTGACAGTGATCAAAACTATGCGGCAAAAAGAAATCCAGATCCCGGTGATCATTATTACAGGAATGTCCCATTTAGATGACCGGGTGGAGGGCCTGGACTCGG
Source organism: Candidatus Scybalocola faecigallinarum (assembly GCA_018711005.1). GTDB lineage: Bacteria > Bacillota > Clostridia > Lachnospirales > Lachnospiraceae > Catenibacillus > Catenibacillus faecigallinarum. Next base: position 8,873 of record DVIT01000014.1, read on the forward strand.
GGGCGGATGATTATCTTGTAAAGCCCTTTCATCTCCGTGAGCTTATGGCCAGGGTAAGGGCCCTGACACGCCGTCCCCATGAGATCCGCAGCGAAGGGATCCTGACTTATGGCGATCTGGCCCTGGACCGGGAGTCGAGGGAGTTAAGCTGCCATGAAAGAAAACTGAATCTGACGTCCAGGGAAAGCGAGCTGCTTTATACGCTGATGCTGCACCCGGAAAATGTATATACAAGGGAGCAGCTGGTGCTGAAAGTATGGGGCAGCGATGCCCAGATCGAGCCGGGAAATGTGGACAATTACATTTCCTTTTTAAGAAAGCGCCTGAGAGAGGTTAAGAGTACCTGCAGCATTAAGACTATTTACGGAACAGGTTTCCAACTGGAGAAAGATCATGCTTAAACAATTATCAAAACGACTGCATTTATTTTTGACCGTTATCCTTATGGCCATTATTACGCTGATCTTGTGCTTTGCCTTTGGGAGTACCTGTCAGTCCCAGCGTACCGGAGAGATCACGTATATCCAGCGGATGGCTTCCCTGATCATTTATCAGCTGGAAGCGGATGCCGGAGATTTTCAAAACGTGCTTTCAGATTATGAAACCGATATGAAGGTGTACAGTATTTTAAAAAATGCAGAAGGTGAGACGCTGTATGAAAGCCCATCCCTGCCCCAGGAGGAGCTTAAAACACTGATGGATCAGGCAGAGCGATACCTTCAGACCCAAAGTATGTCCCCAGGCAGCGGCGGTACGCCGGTCACAGAGCAGGGGGGATATATGGAAATCCGGGGCAATGGCCATGACCGCTATTATGGTATTTTATCCACGGTCAGTGCAAGAAACGGGCAGATTTATACATTGGCTTTGTTTTTTAAGCAAATCTCAGTTTGGACAATGCTTTTGCGCCAGCTGCCTGCCTACGGCATTATTTGGAGCATTGCCTTTGTCTGTGTTTTTCTTGCAGGAAGATTTCTTATGGGCAAGGCCTTTGAGCCTACGGAGCGTGTGCTGCAAAGCCAGAGGAGCTTTGTGGCGGCAGCGTCTCATGAGCTGAAATCGCCTTTGGCGGTGATCATGGCCAATGCGGAGACTGCCCGGGATAATCTGGATCAGGTGCAGGAGGTGGAGGGCTGTCTAAAGACTATTGATGCAGAATGTCTGCGTATGTCAAGGCTTGTGCAGGATATGCTGCTTTTGGCGTCTTCGGATGCAGGACAGTGGACGCTGCAGAAACGGCAGGTCAATGTGGATACGCTGCTGATCACATTATATGAAGCCTTTGAGCCGGTATGCGCCGGAAAATCCATTGCCTTGGAGCTTGAAATGGGAGAGGAAAGCTATCCGGACCTTTATACGGATCCGGAGCGGCTGTTTCAGATCTTAAGCATCTATATGGATAATGCGGTGTCCTATTCGTCTCCAAAGCAGTTGATCCGGATCCGCACGAAGGTTACGGCAAAATTCCTGACATTTTTTATTGAAGATCATGGCCGGGGCATAAGTCTGAAGGATAAGCCGTTTATTTTTGACCGCTTTTACTGTGCCGATGAGTCCCGTACGGATAAGTCACATTTTGGACTGGGACTTAGTATTGCCAGGGAGCTGGCGAAAATATTGGGCTGTGAAATGGGATTTTTTGATACTCCGGGGGGAGGCGCTACATTTTTTTTGACCTTCCGGTCAGAAAAAAGAAATGAGACGGCCATGCCTGCCGGGATCCGCAGTTAACGCTGGTTTTACGCGGCTGACGCAGTTAAATCCTTGTTTATGGACTAAAAATTTTTGTAAAAGATATATACCGGAAAAACATTTTCGTGTATAATGGGTATAGTTCGTAAAGCGAGGTGAATAAAATGATTTGCAGTCATTGTGGGGCGGACAACAAAGATGATGCCACAAAATGCGCCCAATGTGGGGAACCACTAAAACCTTCAGCCGATAAAAATACAACAAAGAAGTCAAACGCATCATCCCGGATCCGAAAGATTTCTGTTGACAGCGTAGAGTCACGGGGAGCATCCGGGAAGAAGAAAGGCGATAAAGGAGATGAAAGGACGGGGCCGCTTCCGGGCCTGCGCAGACGCAATAAGGAATCTGCAGTAGAGGATACACTGGATCTTTCCGGCTTTCATCTGGAAGATGTGGAATTGCAGGAGATCGATCTGGATGAAGGAGATTTTTCAGATATGTCTGCAGATGATCCTGGAGAAGGCAGCAGGGGTTTTTCCGGACCTTTCGGAAAAGGCTTTGGGCCTTCGGAGAAAAACAATCGCCGGTTATGGATCTTTGGCGGGATCATTGCCCTGTTGCTGATCATCGCTGCTGTTGTCTTACTTTATATGCGTCATGATTCCTCACCGGATTATGCAGATACGATCCTGGAAGGCAATCAATATTACAGGGAGGAAGATTATACCCGGGCACAGGAGGCCTATAACCGGGCTATCCAGATGGAGCCGGGGCAGGCGGAAGCTTATTTTTGCATGGCGGATGTGTATGTTGCCATGGAAGATATTCAAAGTGCAGTGAACGTCCTTCAGCAGGGCTATGACCGTACACAGGATGAACAGCTTCTTATCCGGCTCAATGAGCTGGCAGGACAGCTGGAATCGAAAGGCGAAAGCTCGGATACCCAGGTACAGACCGATGTGCCGGAAAGCAGTGCGGCGGAAACCGTGCCGGAGACGGACACACAGGCGGCTGAAACGGCAGATGCAGGCAGTGTCATCGTATGGGCTGTGAATCCTTCTGTTGAGGCGGATACCATTATGCCGGTGCTGGGATGTACGCCGGAGGAAGATATTTATTCTTCACCGGTCAGCGTCATTTACCGGGACGGTCAGGCTGGACTTATTGATCAGAGCGGAAATATTGTGGCAGAGCCTCAGTACCGTTATATATTAAGATGTGCCCAGCAGCTGTATGCAGGGCTGAGTGATGGACGGTGCCTGCTTCTGAATGAGGACTATACATTAAATGAGGAAACGGCCCACAGCCACAGTGCTGTATCGTACACGTATTTGTGGGATTCTTCTCAAAATCATGCATTTCGCGTGGTACATACTGCTGATGGAGATACAGTGGAAGAAACCCCTTATGAGATCGGTGAAAATGTGCTGCTCCCGGTGATCGCAGGATCACGGGAAAGCTACAGCCTGGAAAATCCGGTCTATGCTTTGGCAGGAAGTGAGGGGCTTAAGACGGATTTTATTTATGAAAATACCGGCGGATGCTCCTGGAACGGCATGATGGCTGTATGCCGGGATGGCCGGTGGGGCTACTGCAATCTGGATGGAACGGAAGTGATCCCCTGCCAATACGACGGTGCGGATTATGTGAATACATCGGATACAGAAGCATTAAGCTTTACCCAGGGAGCGCCTTACGGTTATTCTGAAAGCTTTGTAGCCGTACGCAAGGACGGCCTGTGGGGCTACTTTGATAAAAGCGGACAGGCAGCTTCCCCCTTTGTGTTTGAGGAAGCACGGCCGGTCAGCGGCGGATATGCCTGGGTCAAATATGAAGGCCAGTGGGGTGTGATCACCCTGACCAATGAGTGATCCTGCACCATGTAAGGCGGCTTTAGGCCCTGCCATGAAAGGGCAGTTTTAGTGAGAATAAAAGGCTCTGTGTCAATGCCGGAATAAGGGCATTGGCACAGAGCCTTTGTGCTGCGTGTAAGATTGCGGGCAGGAGTGTATGATGGATGGTTCCAAACCTTAGTTGCCGCATTCAATACTGATCTGGTTAAACTGGGTCAGAAGGTCGTCTACGGTGAGGGCTGCTTTATCCGGACCGGATTTGTCCAGAATATAGCTGCCCTGGTGCATCATCAGGAGACGGTTGCCATATTCGACAGCATAGCGGAGATTGTGGGTGACCATCATGGTGGTGAGATGCTTTTCTTTGACGATTTTGTCTGTCAGCTCCATGATCAGGTCCGCTGTTTTAGGATCCAGGGCTGCGGTATGCTCATCCAGGATGAGAAATTCAATAGGCGTCATGGTGGACATGAGCAGGGCCATGGCCTGACGCTGGCCGCCGGAAAGGGCGCCTACTTTTGTATCCAGCTTATTTTCCAGGCCAAGGCCAAGCTGGGCCAGCATTGCCTTGTAGGCGGAAATACGCTTTTTATTTGTTCCGGGCCGCAGGTTAAAGGAACGGCCTTTGTTGTCTGCCAGCGCCATATTTTCCAGGATCGTCATGGACGGGCATGTTCCCATGGCGGGATTTTGGAAAACCCGGCCAATACGGGCATAACGGCGGAAGTCCCGGGCTTTTGTAATATCCCTGCCGTGAATGGAAATTGTCCCGCTTTCAATGGGAATGCTCCCGCAGATAATATTCAGCAGGGATGTTTTTCCGGAACCATTGCTGCCGATGATGGAGATAAAGTCCCCGTCATTGACAGTCAGGTTAAAGTCAGAGAACAGGCACATTTCATTGACTGTGCCGGGATTGTAATATTTATGGATATTTTTTAATTCAAGCATGGATCTTCACCTTCTTTTTCCGATCGTGGCTGATCACAAGGATGACCAGCAAAAGTACCGCAGTAATAAGTTTGACAAAATCCGGCTCCAGGAAGTTTAAGGCAATGGCTACGCAGGCTTTATATAAAATAGAGCCGATGAGCACTGCGGATGTGACCCGCAGAATGGTGACATTTTTAAAAAGGTTGGTGCCAATGATCACGCTGGCCAGGCCGATGACCATTGTGCCGGTACCGCTGGAAATATCAAAATAACCTTCTTCATGGGCATAAACGGCGCCGCCTAAGGCGACAAGACCGTTGGAAATGGCCAGCCCTACGATTTTTACAAAGCCTTTGTCCTTGGCCAGACAGGTGACCAGCGTATCATTATCGCCAACCGCCCGGAGCAAATAGCCGGAACGGGTTTTTAAGTAAAGATCCAGCACATATTTGGCGATCAGGCTGATAATCAGGATAATGATCAGAGTTATATAGGGCTTAAGGGCAGCCGGCACCAGGGCGTTGAGCAGATCATTGTCAAAAATGGTCTGGCTGGTAAATAAAGGGATATTGGCCTGACCGGCAATCTTAAGATTGATCGTATATAAGGCGGTCATCATAATGATCCCGGAGATCAGATCCCGGACTTTAAGCTTTACGTGGATCAGCCCGGTACAGATGCCGGCCAGAAGGCCAGCGGCAAAAGCTGCCGCCAGGGAAAGATAAGGGTTTATACCGGCCTTAATAAGGACGGCGGCTACGGCAGCGCCCAGGGGAAAGCTGCCGTCTACGGTCAGATCGGGAAAATCAAGGATCTTATATGTGATGTATACGCCCAGGGCCATGATCCCGTAGATCAGGCCCTGTTCGAAAATTCCTAAAAGAATGGACATGGCACACACTCCTGTTTCTGTTATTCTTCGGTGATCTCGGTAAAGATTTCCGCATTTTCCAAAAGGCTGCTGTCTACAGTCAGACCCAGGTTATCGGCAACAGCCTGGTTAAAATAAGTGCTGTAGTTTTCAAAGGTTTCGTAGGGCATTTCACTGGCTGTAGCTTTGCCGCGAAGAATCTGGGCAGCCATCTGTCCGGTTTTTTTGCCAAGCTCAATATAATCAATACCTGCGGCAGCCAGGCATCCGATCTTTACCTGTTCGATCTCGCTGCCAAAGACAGGGATGTTTTGTTCAGCGGCTTTGGCAAGAATGGTAGGAAGGCCCTGGACAACGGTGTTGTCTGTAAGGTTATTGACACAGTCCACCTTGGTCAGCATATTGTCTGTGGCCAGGGGAATGTCTGCGCTTGTGGAAATGCCGACGTCTACGATCTCAAAGCCGTAATCCGGCGCTTTTTCTTTATATTCTTCAATCGTAGCCACAGAGTTCAGCTCGCTGGTTGTATACATAATGCCAATGGTCGTGGCGTCAGGAAGAAGGCTGCGGATCAGCTCCAGCTGGGCGTCCACCGGCAGCTTGTCGCTTGTTCCGGTAACATTGCCCACCGGCATTTGGTTCTCATCCACAAGTTCAGCGGCCAGGGGATCGGTGACTGCGGTGTAGATTACAGGAATATCAGTGTCTCTGGCGGCGTTGTAGCAGCTTAAGGCGCTGGGGGTGGCAATGGCGCAGATCAGATCCGGATCTTCGGCGACAAATTGAGAGGCAATCTGGCTGCTCATGCCGGAGTCAGCCTGGGCATTTTGATATTGGATGGTAAGGTTTTCGCCTTCCACAATGCCTTCCTGGGCAAGGCCCTCAAGAAAGCCTTCCCGGCAGTTATCCAGGGAACCGTGCTGGGCGTACTGGGTAATGCAGATGGTGTAGCTTTCCCCGCTGGCGGAGCCGGACGTATCTGAAGCATTGGCGCTTTGGGCGGTCTGGGACGTATCGGATGTGTTGGTGCTTGATGCACCGGACGCATCTGAGGCGCCGCTCTGGCAGGCTGCCATTGTGCATACGCTTACGGAAAGGGTTAGTAATGCTGCGATCATTTTCTTATTCATAATAAATACCTCCTTAAGATACAAAACCGGCAGGAGCGTGGCCTTAGGGAAACAGCAGCCGGATGGACTGCTGACGAAAATAAAAAAAGTCCCAAGCATAGAATTATGCTTGAGACGGTAAATTCATTCCGCGGTGCCACTCAAATTGACTTTCGCCCACTTTTTTGTGTACTAACATACACACCTTATTGATAACGGGTTTGGTTCCCGGCAGCGCCTACTTTTTATCATTTCGGACTGCCCTCAAAAGTCCATTCAGCTTAAAACGCAATACTGCCTTCCCACCGCCGGCAGCTCTCTGGGATCTTGTTTAAAAGCTTACTTCTCTTTCTCATCGGTTTTGATTTAACTGTTTATCTTGTTAAAGCATAATACATTCTAAAATATTTGTCAAGAACAAATTTTAAGAAGTCTGACGGCGGGTAACAGTTCAGCAGGCTGAACTGTTACATTCAGATAACGGCCCGGATGGGCAAAATTCGGTATAGCGTTAAATAAAGTCACAAAATACGTCACAAAAAGAAAAATAAAATCTCTCATACAGTGAAAGAATGGATTGCATTTGTGTTTTCCAGAGAATATAATAGGAGTATGCGATGGGCAGAAACATATTTTAGAAAATATATGCCCATGGAAAAGGACGCAAATGCATTGGATAGGAAGGTAAGGAAAGTGCGCGAGGAGCTTTTACAGAAGGAAGGGCGCTATCCGCTGTCCTCCAGTCAGAAAAACATCTGGAACCTGGAAAGGGCATATAAAGGGACGCCCATGAATAATATATGTGAGACATTCCACATTAAAGGAGCATTTGATGTGGTGCTGCTGCAGAAGTGCCTGAATCTTGTGGTGAAATCGGATCCTACGCTGCGTACCCGGATCACCCTGGATCCACAGGGGGAGCCATGGCAGTACGAGACGGCATATCAGAGGATGCAGTTTCCGGTGCTGGATTTTTCTATGACAAACCAGGATGGGATCCTTCACTGGGAGGAAAGTGTGGCCAGAGAGGTCATGCCTTTAGTGGAGGAGCCTTTATTTCGTTTTGTCATTGTGCGGATCGGGGAACACGAGGGAGAAGTTCTTATTAAAACCCATCATCTTATTTCTGACGGCTGGTCTCTGGTTGCTTTGATCAACAAAATTGCCGTGGCCTATTTGAATCTTTTGGAGGGCAATGCCCCCAAAATGGAAATTTCTCCCAGCTACCGGCTTCATGTGGAAGATGAGGCCAAATACCTTTGTTCAAAGATGCATGATAAAGATACAGATTACTGGCGGGAGACACTGAGGGGCGCCGGAGCGCCTGTGTCCTTAAAAGAGGAGCGCAGTGCAGATGTAAGTCCTGTAGGCCACCGGATGACGTTCTATCTTTCTGAAATTATGAACCATGAGCTGAATGCGTTTTGTACAGCCCATCGGATTGCGCCTTTTGCGGTCTTTTATATGGCTGTTGCTATTTATTTAAAGCGCACGAAAGGGATCCAACGGTTTTGTATGGGAGCGCCGGTCCATAACCGCAGTTCATTTACGGATCGGAAAACGACGGGAATGTTTGTCAGTACGCTTCCATTTTTTTCCAGGATCGACGAGTCCTGGAGCTTTGAAGAATTTGCCGGATATTTGGCAGATGACTGGCTGGAGCTGCTCCGCCATCAAAAGCTGTCCTATGCTGAGATTTTTGCCATTTCCAAGGAAGAAAATCCATCGGTTCATCGTTTGTATCATCTGGTTTTATCTTTCCATAACAGCCAGGCTTATAAAAATCATAATACGTCTGTGGAATTTTCCGGACAGTGGCATTATTCCGGCTATCAGGCAGAGCATATATGCATCCATCTGAATAATATTGAAGATGAAAAGCGTTATTCGGTAAACTATGATTATTTGGCCCAGCTTTTTTCACGGCAGGAGATCGAAAATTTTCACAATTATCTTATGAATATACTGACAGAGGCATTTGCCTGGCCCAACCGCCCCATTACACAGCTGTCCTTTTTAGGAGCAGAGGAAAAAGAACGGGTACTGTTTCGGTTTAACCGTACGGAGCGCTATGTGCCGGCGTTAAGTTTAGGGCAAAAGCTGGAGGACGTATGCCGTGCTGTTTCCGGACGGGCAGCAGTCATTGAACGGGGACGCAGATTTTCCTACAAAACACTGTGGGATTATGCCTGCACCGTAGCCGGAGAGATCCAAAGCTATAAAACCGGGCGGGAGAGTGTTGCCGCGCTGGTCATGCCAAGATCCATGCTGCTGATGGCAGCCATGGCCGGGTGTGCTTTGTGCGGTATGCCGTGGGTGATCCTGCCCCAGAACTGTCCGCCGGGACGGGCGCGGGAGATTTTTGAGGACTGTAAGCCGGCAGTAGTTCTGGGCAGTATGTCGGACCTGGAAAAACTGGGGGATCTGAAGAACGGGACCGCCTGTATTGATATGGCCCGGCTGCTGAATGACCATGAGCGGACGGGAAATGTGCCGGCGTTTAAGGATATTTGCCAGGATGATACATCCCTGGCCTATCTGATCTATACGTCGGGAAGTACGGGAAAGCCTAAGGGCGTAAAGATCAGTCAGCGGTCCTTTTTAAACTTTGCGGCGGCGATGGGGCCTTATTATGCTTCAGGAGCTGTTTTATCCATTTGTAATACGGGGTTTGACGCCTTTTTGATCGAAAGCATGGGGGCTCTTTTAAACGGAAGGACTATTGTTTTGGCCGGAAACAGTGATGTGGAAGATCCAAAGGCTCTTGCCGGCCTGATCCGGGATTATGCCGCAGGCTTTTTAACAACGACGCCGTCAAGATTGCAGGCGTATATGAAGGATGAAAGCTTCTGCAAAGCTCTTGGACGGATCGAATCCATTGTATGCGGGGGAGAAAACTTTCCGGGCAGCCTGTTGGCCGGCCTGGCATTTTATACGGATGCCAGAATTTATAATCAGTATGGTCCGTCGGAAACTACCGTAGGCGTGACTGCGGCCATGTTAAACCGCACGGCAAGGATTACAGCAGGAAGACCTATGGATAATTGCCGCTGTTATATTTTAGATGCCTATGGAAATCCTCTGCCTACAGGCGTTTTTGGAGAGCTTTATGTGGCGGGGGTGTGCGTCGGTGAAGGTTATCTCCATGATGATGAGCGGACAAAGGAGGCGTTTATGAACAGCCCCTTTGAGCCGGGAGAGCGTATGTACCGGACCGGTGATATTGCCTGCTGGACCGGGGATGGACAGATACTGATCCGTGGCAGACAGGACGGACAGGTAAAGATCCGGGGCCAGCGTGTAGAACTGGGAGAAATCAGCGCAAAGCTTATGCGGCACCCTAAGATCGAGCTGGCGGCTGTGCGTCTGGCCGGTGAAGATCAGGCCCATGTTTTGATTGCCTACTATACGTCATTAGAAGATATTCCTGAACAGGAGCTTATGGAATTTGCATCAAGCGTGCTGCCGGATTATATGGTGCCTGCGGCTTATATGCGCGTAGATTCGATTCCTTTAAATACCAATGGAAAGCTGGACGCTTCCGGGCTGCCCCTTCCCAACTTTATGGAAGGCGGCACGGAGCCGGCGCCGGAAAGCATTGCCGGAAAGATCCTGGAAGTGTTCCGGCGGGTGCTGAAGCATCCGGACATGCCGGTGACCGGGGATTATTTCCTGTACGGCGGAGATTCCCTGAACGGCATCCAGGTTTTATCAGAGCTGGAAACCATCCTGGGCGTACGGCTGCGTATTGCGGATCTGTATTCCTGCAGAAATGCCCGGGGACTGGCCCGGCGTCTTGGGGAGGAACGGCCTTATGAGGCTTTGCAGCCGTATGGCGTCCCGGCCATGGAAAAGGCACCGCAGCTTGAAACCTATCCCCTGACACCTCAGCAGATGGGGGTCTATTTTGAAACAATGATGCATCCGGACCGGTGTACCTATAATATGCCCTGTGGTTTCCGGGTGCATGGAGATATTGATAAAAAGCGTCTGGAGGAGGCATTTACGGCGCTGATCTTAAATGAGCCGGTGCTGCGTCTGGGATTTGTGCCCGGGGAGAAGGGCATCGGGCAGAAGCTGTATCCGCCCCTTGTGGGCAAAGCAGAAGATCTGTCTTATATGTCTTTGGAAGAAGCAAAGGCCGCCTTTGTCCGGCCTTTTGATCTGGCTTCCCCGCCGCTGATGCGCCTGGGCCTTTGGAAGGGCGGCGGCGACAGTGTGGTCCTTATGGACATGCATCATTTGATCAGTGACGGTGAAAGTGCAGCCATGCTGATTTCAAAGCTGAATGATCTGTATATGGGAAAATCCATGGATGAGCCTAAGCTGTCCTATGTGGATTATGCATGGGCTGAGGACCGGAATAAGGTCGGGCTTTCTAAAGCAGACCGGGAATACTGGGAGGAATGTCTTAAGGATATGCCGGATGCCCTGTCTGTGCCTGTGGACTTTCCAAGAAGCCAGACCTTTGATTATAAAGGAAATGTAATGGATCATGCCATGTCGGCCGGGGAGAGCCGTTTGTGCGACAGCTTTTGCGAGGCCCATGGATTTACGCCATTTATGTTGTTTACGGCGGCTTTTGGAATCCTTCTTGCCGGTGTCGGCCGCCGGGAGGATATAACCGTAGGGATTCCCGTGTCTGTCCGCCGAAGCCGTGAGCTGCAGTCAATGGCCGGAATGTTTGTGAATACCCTGCCTTTGCGGCTAAAGCCGGAGGCAGGCTTATCCGGCCTGGATTATATGGAGCAGGTGAGAGCCGGGGCGGCGGGCCTTCTGGATCATGGCCATGTTACTTTGGAGGAGCTGGCGCAGATGGCAGGAAAGCCGGGAAGCGCCTTGTATCATGCCATTATTTCCATGCGGCCGGTCCAGCTAGACGGAGCGGTTTTTGACGGGATGGAGATCATCAATGAAGCAGTGCCGTCAGGCAGCGCAAAGATGGACCTGAACGTGGAGCTTTATAAAAGCAATGGTCAGTGGCATTTCCGTATGGAATATGCCTCCAGCCTGTTCCTTCCCCAGACGGCAGCCTTTTATGCCCGGTGTATCGGCGCCATTGCCGCCGGAATTGCCAGGGATGAAAAACGCAGCCTTGGAAAGCTTTCAAAGCTGTCCGGAGCAGACAGCTTCAGGCTCCAGGGATATACGGAAAATCTCAGCGCCGCTTTTGCCGATGTTCCCATAGATATGATGGTGGATATGGCTGCGGAGACCGCGCCGGAGCAGACTGCGCTGATTTTCAGAGATACGTGTATGACTCTTGGAACGCTTAAAGCAGATTCCGATGCTTTGGCTGCCAGGCTTCAGGCCATGGGCGTGCAGCAAAAAGATCATATCGGTATTTTATGCCGCAGAGGTCCTCAGCTTTTGACGGCTATGATGGCGGTGCTTAAGCTTGGATGCGCCTACGTGCCCATGCTGCCTTCATTTCCGGAAAAACGCCTTCATGAGATGATGGCAGTCAGCGGCGTGAAGCTGACCTTGTGCGACAGCCAGACGGTGCAGACACCGCCGAATGTTCCGGATGTGGTTTTTGCGGATATTGAACAGGCCGTAAAGGATGGGCAGGGGCAGAGCCTTACGCTGCCCGCCCGCCGCAGCGGTGATGATATATGTTTTATTTTGTTTACATCCGGTTCTACAGGGCAGCCTAAAGGGGTCATGATCCGGCATCAGTCCATTGCCAACCTGTATGCGGTCATGCGCCAGAAGCTGCCTGGGGAGAATGTGGGATTTTTATGCACAGCCAACGCGATTTTTGATATTTTTATTACAGAAACACTGCTGACTTTGGCCATGGGAAATTATATTGTTATGGCCGACGAGGACGAGATGGTGCTTCCATGGAAATGCGCGCAGCTGATCCGAAAGCACCACGTACAGGCTGTAGAGTTTACTCCGTCCAGGGCCAGCCTGTTTATGGAAAATCCGGACTTTGTCCAGGCTCTTAAAGATATGCCTGTGATGCTTATGTGCGGCGAGGTCTTTCCGCCGGCGCTGCTGGAAAAAATACAGGAAGCCGGATGCCGTACTATTTATAACCTGTACGGCCCTACAGAGGTAACCGTTTACTGCACCATGGACAATGTGACCCAAACGGATAAGATTACTGTAGGACGGATTTTCCCCAACTGCCGGATCTATGTTTTAGATGAGAAAATGGAACGGGTAATGCCAACGGCTGTAGGCGAGCTTTATTTCGGCGGCGCCTGTGTATCTGCCGGGTATGTGGGCAGGGATGATCTGACAAAGGAACGTTTTGTACAGGATCCCTTCCGTCCGGGAGAAGTGCTGTACCGCAGCGGCGATCTTGTACGGCTGCTGCCTGACGGCTGCATCGATTTTGTGGGCCGGGCAGACCATCAGGTGAAATTAAACGGCCAGCGAATCGAGCTGGCAGAAATCCAGAGCAAGATCATAAGCTCGGGTCTGGTGGCCCAGGCCGCAGTTATTGTTGTGGCTGACGGGGATTTTAAGGCGCTTAGGGCTTTTGTAACGCCAAAGCCGGGGGAAAACGTGGATTTGCCGGCATTGAGACGCTGGCTGGAGTCTGAACTGCCCGGATATATGGTGCCGTCCGCCATCCATGTGCTGGAACGGCTTCCGGTCACCGATACAGGAAAGACGGATCTTAAAGCATTGGAAACGCTGGAGACAAAACCGGCGCCTGCGCCTGTGCCGGTCCGGCAGATCACAGAGGAAGCCTTAAAGGCGGCGCCAGAGGAACGCAGGCTTACGGAGGAAACGTGCCCGGAAAAAGCGCGGATGGAAAGTGAGCCTGGGGAAAGTGAGCCGGCGCGTGAGGCCCAGCCTGTAAACAAAGATATGCTGGAAGAATTTTGGAAGGAAGCCTTGTCATTAGAGGAAGTGGACAAGAACCGTTCGTTTTTTGAACAGGGCGGAACTTCCTTAACCGCGCTGAACTTATTAAGCCGCTATTATAACCATGGACTGTCCATGACCTTATCCCAGTTTTATGCAAGCCCTACGTTAAAAGAGCAGCAGGCATTTTTCTTTAAAGATGCTGAGCCGGCCCCGGAAGCTGCAAAAGCGCCGAAAGGTGTCTTTTTAACCGGCGCCACAGGCTTTTTCGGGGCACATCTTCTTCGGGAGCTTGTGGAGAGGGGCTATGAAAAGATATACTGCCTTGTCCGGGGAACGGATTCCCGTAGGTTTGAAGATACCCTTGAATGGTATTTTGGCCGGGGCTTTATGTCACGGGCCAGCAAACGGATCACTGTGGTGAACGGTGATATTACAAGTCCGGGGCTTGGGATTTCCCGGGAAATGTGGGAAACACTGACCGCTGACGCTGGTTTGGTGATTCATGCGGCTGCGGATGTGCGTCATTATGCAGATTCTGATGAGGCGGTGATCACAAACCGGGAGGGAACCCGAAATGTACTTCAGCTGGCCAAAGATGCCGGGGCAAAGATGGTCTATATTTCTACGGTCAGCCTGGGAAGTGAGTTTATCCGTAACCAGCCGGAGCTTGTCAGGGATTTTTCCGAGGATGACTTTGATATTGGCCAGAACTGGGAAGATAATATTTATTTGCGAGGCAAATTTGAGGCAGAGCGCTTAGTCCGGGAGGCGGCAGCAGACGGGCTGTCTGTAAAAATTTTACGGATCGGGCGGCTCGTTGGCCGCAGCAGTGACGGCGTGTTCCAGAAAAATCCAAAAACCAATGCTTTTTGGGGCCTGGTTTCGGGAATACTGAAAGCGGGTATGGTGCCGGATGTGCTGGCAGAGCTACCGCTGGATACAACGGCTGTGGACGAGTGTGCCCGTGCTGCCCTGATGCTTGCAAAACAAGGCAGCCGGATGACGTATCATATTTATAATCCCCAGATGAAAACCGTCGGGGAAATGATCACCTGTATGGGGCTGGAGCTTAAGCTTGTCAGCCGGGAGGAATTTGAGGCACGGCTGCGCCGCATGGCAGGCGATTGCCAGGATATATCTATTTCCATGCTGCTGACACAGTATTACCGTTTTATGCAGGTGCCGGTGAGGATATCTCCGGTCTGCCGGATAACAGAGGAAGAACTGGCACGACTGGGATTTACATGGAAAGCGCCGGATGTAGAGTGCCTTCTTTCGGCTTTTGTGCCGTAAAATGCGGGAATATCCGGCGGCTGAAAAGCAGCCGCCGGATGGGATAAATTTTTAGGGAGGAACATGTAGTGGAAATTTCAACGCCTTATATGATAATCCTGATCGCAGCTATGGTGGTTACTGTAGCTTTTATGATCACCTTGCGCAGGGGGCAGCAGGTTATGCTTATGCATAAATGCTATTATGCGGCAACGGCATTGCTGCTGCTGTGGCTTCTGGTGATTTTTGCAATGAGCTTTATACCGCCGGATATGATGGAAATTTTGCAGATATTGGATGCGACGACGACCATGTGCGGGGCGTTTATACCGGCGTTTATACTGTTGTTTTCTATATGCTATATTCGTGAGATCAATGATGCGGCTCCTAAATGGGCCTGGTACATTTTCATCGTGCCTGCGGTGACAACGCTGATGATTTTTTCCAATCCTCTGCATCATTTATATTACAGGCATTTTGCATTGGAAAATTCTTCTGTGAAATTCGGCCCGTATTTTTATGTTCACAGCACTTATACTTATGCATGTGTTGCAGTGTCAATTCTGTTGATTGTAGCGTATGCCATTAAAACAAAATCCCGGCTGCATTTATGGCAGGCTGTGTTATTTACTGTAGGGAATATGATTCCTACGCTGGTTAATCTGCTTGTAACGCTTCATGCATTACAGGCCAGTATTGTGCTGACACCGAGCAGTTTTGCCATAACGTTGGTATTCCACGGTATTGTGATCTACAGGCTCCACTTTTTTGATATCCGTCCCGTAGCTATGCAGCAGCTGCTGAACTGGATCAGCGACTGCTATCTGGTTACGGGAAAGGACGGACGGGTTGTGAATTATAACCTGCCTTTTTTGGAAATTTTCGGAAAGCCTTATAAGATCCGGGAAAATTCCTGTTTGTCAGATTTTGTAAGTAATGAGGACATAGAGAATAAGACACCTTTGTACAATCTATTATCTGCCCTTCATTCCTGTGAGCGGCTTCATACGCGGATCACCTATGAGCAGCCTTTGGATCTGAAGCGGGACAAGGAGCTAAAGCGTTACTGGTTCATGGTAGAGGTGGCGCCGGTTTTTGTAAAAGGCAATCTTGGCGGTTATGTTTCCATATTCCGGGATATGACCCAGATCAAACTGAATATGCAGAAGCTGGCAGATAACCAGATGAAGATGATGGAAAATGAACGTCTGGCGTTCCTGGGACAGATGGTGGGAGGACTGGCCCACAATCTTAAAACGCCGATTATGAGCATTTCCGGAAGTATCCTTGCTGTGGAAAAGCTGATCGAGGAGTGCAGGCAAAGCCTTGGGGATCCGGAAGTGACTGAGGCAGATTACCGGGAAATTTATGGTGAGATGGAACAATGGCTGTCACGGATGAAGGAAGCAGGAGCCTATATGTCGGATATTATAACGGCGGTTAAAGGACAGGCCACCAATATTACTGTATCGGAAAATGTGGATTTTTCCCTGGATGATGCCATACGGCGGGTTATGCTCCTGATGCGTCACGAATTGCAGCAGCAGCAGTGCCATTTGGTGATCGATCCTAAAATCCATGAAAACGGAATTTTGATCCATGGAGATATTAACAACCTGGTCCAGGTGATGAGCAATCTGGTTTCCAACGCTGTTGATGCGCAAAAGCCGGACGGCAAACATGATATTGTCATTGAGACGGATTGGGATGAACAGGAGTTTCATCTGACAGTGAAAGACTATGGCACCGGAATTTCGAAAAATACCCGGGCCAAGCTGTTCCATCAGATGGTAACCAGTAAAGGAACAAAAGGAACCGGTCTTGGAATTTTTATTTCCAATTCTGTGATTCACGCAAAATTTGGAGGAAGTATGTGGTACGAAGATAATCCAGAGGGCGGAAGCATTATGGGAATTTCCCTGCCTTTAACCTGTGTGACCTTTGTACCGGAAGACGAGGTAAGTGAAAATGCGTAAGAATAAAGCTTCAAGTCCGGATAAAGAGTTTTCGATTCTGACTTTAGATGATGACAAAATAATGACTCTGACCCTTCAGTCCTATTTTCAGGCATTGGGGTTTCATGTAGATATGGAAAACGATCCTTATGCAGCCATTGAGCGGATCCGCCAGGGGCATTATGATATTTTGCTGCTGGACTTTTTAATGAATCCTATTAATGGGGATGAGGTGGTGCGCCAGGTAAGAAAGTTTAATAAAGATCTGTTTATTATCCTGCTTACAGGGCACAAAAGTATGGCGCCGCCTTTAAAGACCATAAGGGAACTGGATATTCAGGGATACTATGAAAAAAGCGATCGATTTGACCAGCTGGAGCTTCTTGTAGAATCCTGTGCCAAATCGGTAAAGCAGATGCGAATTATCCGGGGCTACAGGGACGGGCTTCGTTCTATTCTTGAAAAGATCCCGTCTTTAAGCCGTTTCAGTAACATGGAAAATCTCCTGATTCAGGCAATGTCGCAGATCAAAGAGCTGACAGGCTGGAGCGAGGGGCTGATCTATCTGGATTTTTCTTCCCTGGATGCAGATAAACTCATAAAGACCGGGCTCTCCAGCCGCTTTTTCGGATGCGGCTCCTTTGAAGGCCAGGAGGCAGCAGGAATTGAAGCCTTCCAAAAAGTATTTGCTGCGCCGGAAAATCTTTTGCTTCGGGAGGAAAACATTTGTATGGCGCCATTAAAAATGGAAAATGGCGCAGCTTTTGGTGTGTTTTTAATGCGTACGGCAGCAGAGCCCACTGAAGAAATGCTCCAGCTGTTTAGTGTGTATGTGAAACAGGCAGGAGCCGTCATAGGAAATATGATCTATCAGACACTGCTGAGGGCGCAAAATACAGAGTTGAACCAGGCTTATATGGAGACCATTGATCTGATGCGGAAAATGGTTGATGCAAAGGACGATTATACCCGGGGGCATTCAGACCGGGTCGCCTTTTACAGCGTACTTATTGCCAAGGCACTGGGAAGACCAAGGGAATACGTGGAGCGGATCCGTATTGGTGGTTTGTTCCATGACATTGGGAAGATCGGAGTACCGGATGCGATTTTAACAAAGCCGTCCAGGCTCACGGATGAAGAATATAATGTAATCAAAGGACACCCGGAAAAGGGAAAACAGATGCTAATGTCCCTTTCCTCGTTCAGAGATATTTTGCCCATGGTGGAATACCATCATGAATGGTATAACGGCAGAGGTTATCCGGGTGGAATATCCGGAGAAGAAATCCCTGAGGAGGCCAGGATCATCAGTGTTGCCGATGCTTTTGATGCGATGACTTCAAAACGTACATACAGGGACAGCCTTTCTCTGGCGCAGGCCGTGTCTGAGCTGGAGAAAGGAAAAAATACACAGTTTGACCCGGATATTGTGGATGTGTTCCTTAACATTATTCATTCATCAGAGGATATATTAGCCCTTTCAAAAAGTGTGTTTTTAGAACAGGGGCTTGAGATACAGGAGGTATAAAAGTGAAACAGATTTCATCAAAGGAAAGCCATTACTATGAAAGCTTTAAGGATTTTTTACAGGATACAGCTGTTCGGTTTGAGGGACGTACAGCCATTACAACGTACGACCGGAAAGGGACACCTAAGGAGATATCCTATGAGCAGATGAAAGACGATGCCTTTGCTGTGGCCAGGGCATTGTATGCAAACGGGCTTTCCGGGAAGCATGTGGCAATACTGGGAGAAAATTCCTATGAGTGGCTGGCTGTGTATTTTGGCATTGCGGTTAGCGGAGGCACGGCAGTATGCATAGATACAGAACATACAGATGAGATCATCATAAGAATGATCACACAGGCAGATGCCCAGGCCATCTTTGTATCCGAGTCTATGATGGAGCTTGGAATGCGGGCTTGCAAGGAGGACAGCCGTATTCAGAAATTGATTGTTCTTGGGAAAAATACCGGGGATGGAGAAACACTGGAGCAGTTTTTGAACGCTGGAAAAACTGCAGAGGCAGAAAGCTGGATCACAGATTTTCATCCGGATGGACGTAAGGACGCATCCATTGTGTATACTTCAGGAACGACAAGTACAGCCAAGCCTGTCCGCCTTTCTCACAGGGCTATTTTGTTTAATGCGGCAGATTCCCTTACATTGCTGGATTCCAGGGATCGGGTATTTAATTCCCTTCCGTTATATCATACTTATGGTCTGACCTGCGGTATGCTGTGTCCGTTGATCCGCGGACTGAATGTTTGTATAAGCTGTGACCCGAAGCGTATGATCCAGGAAATGACATTATTTAAGCCGGGAATGCTGGTTGCCGTACCGCTGATCATTGAGATTGCTGAGCGCCTGCTTTGGGGAATATTAGAAAAAAACGGGCAGAAGGCAAAGGTACAGCGCATGATAAAACTGGAAGGCGCTGTACATAAACCGGGATCTTTAGCGGTATCAAAGGTAAGAGAGTGTATCCGGGGAACACTTTTTGAAAATCTGGATATTATCTTATCCGGAGGTGCTTATTTATCCAATGCAGTGGCAGTGGATCTGCTTCATTTCGGGATCGTTGTCCTCCAAGGCTATGGGATTACCGAGTGTTCGCCCAGTATCTCCTGCAACAGAAATGAAGATTTCAGTTTGGATTCCGTTGGTGTTCCGCTGCCCGGATGGCAGATTAAATTTGATGACGGAGAGATCCTTGTCAAAGGCTATTCCTTAATGAATGGCTATTATGGCGCAGAGGAACTGACAAAGGCATCTTTTGATGAGGATGGATGGTTCCGGACCGGGGATATGGGATATTTAGATAAAAAGGGCCACGTACATATTACAGGCCGCAAGAAGAACCTTATTGTTATGAAAAACGGCAAAAAGGTGGCAGCGGAAGAACTGGAACAGGAGCTTAAGAAGATGCCTCTTGTGAAAGAAGTGCTTGTGTATGGAGCGCCCTGCGGAAATTCTGCGGATGATGTGAAGATCGCAGCAGCAGTTTATCCGGATCCGGAGCGGACCGAAGGCATGAGCAGCTACGAGATCCTGGAAAAGCTCCAGGCCTATGTGGATGAAATGAATAAAGAGCTGCCTTTATATAAACATATTCAGATGGTGAATATTCAGGAAAAAGGTTTTGAGTATACAGCGGCTCACAAGATTAAGCGGAATCAATAAAAAACGGAAAGAAGATGATCTTCATGCTGGACGTAATTAAAGAAATCGTATATGATGTAACTGGAAAGAGTAATATTACTATGGATACAGATTTTCTGGAAGATCTGGCCCTTAATTCCTTTGATGTAATGTGTATTGTGGGAAAGTTTGAAGAAAGATTTGACATTACGATTCCCATAAAGGATGTACGCCAGTTAAAAAAAGCAAAAGATGTGGTAGCGTATATGAAGCAAAAAGGCTTTGAATAAGCGGATGAGCTTTCAGTAAAATTTTAGTACAGGAGATATGGAGGGAGCGTATTGGAGCCAGTTGAAATTTTATATGAGGACAGCCAGATTTTTGTTGTTGTCAAGCCGCCGGGCATGTCTTCCCAGCCGGAGCGGTCGGCGTCTATGGATATGGTCAGCTGCCTGAAAAATCTCCTGTCTTCCAGGGACAAGGTTAAAAATCCATATGTTTCCGTAGTCCACCGGCTGGATAAACCGGTGGGCGGCGTTATGGTCTATGCCAGGACCCGGGAGGCTGCAGGGAAGCTGAGCGCCCAGATTTCCCGGCGGCTTATTGATAAAACGTATATGGCTGTTGTTCATGGGACGATGCCGGACCGGGAGGGGATGGTGGAGGATATTCTCCTTCGGGATCCAAAGACCAATACGTCCCGGGTGATTTCCATGGAAGAAAGTCAGGCTTTTCCCGATGGAAAAAGGGCCGCCCTTTCTTATCAGGTTCAAAAGACGGCGGAGGTATCCGGGCAGGTTTACAGTCTGGTTAAAATAAAGCTGGAAACCGGGCGTCATCATCAGATCCGTGTCCAGATGGCCCATCTTGGCCATCCGGTGGCCGGTGACCGGCGTTACGGGAATAAAAATGACGGATTTTTTCAAGTCGGGCTTTTTTCCTGCGGATTGTCGTTTAAACATCCGGTCAGTGGAAAAACGATGACCTTTACAGCCCGGCCGCAGTCACAGCCGTTTTTGATTTTTGACAAATTACCGCTTTAAAAGCTGCAGTTTTAGATAAATCTTCGTTTGCCGCTGAATTGTTGCAAAAAATACCGTTTCAGACAGGTACATAGAAAATCATTTGCCTCACATACTATAGCAGAATGATGGGTGGAACGATCCGGCCGCAGCTGTATCGTCTGCCAATAAAAATTTTTGTGACAGGATGTGAGGCTGTGAACGGAAAACTTCCCCAAAAGTATAAAAAACTGTTTTTAGTAACTTTCGTGGCAGTGGTCGTTTATGTTGTTTTAAAATACTTGCTGCCGCTGGTCCTGCCGTTTGTTTTTTCTTATTTTATCTGCCGCCTGCTGTATCCGGCGGCAAAAACGGTGTCTCAAAAGCTTCGTGTACCAAAGACATTATGCTGTGTTGTCTTTGTGTGCGGTTTTGCTCTGCTGATTTTGGCAGTGATGATTGGCGGAGGCTGGTATCTGCTGACTCAGATTGGCCGCTTTTCCCACAATTTTGAGCAGACCGGAGCGTGGCTGGATGATGTGTGGCAAAGGTTTAGCGGTTTAGTTTCGTCTGTAGCCGGAAGCGCTAAAGAGGATCTTCAGTCGGCCCTGTGCCAGTGGGGAGAAAATTTGATCGCCCTGATCCGAGAGAAGCTTCCTGAAGCAGCTGCAGGTGCTGCCGTGGGGGCCGCCAAGGGGATCGGGACTTTTTTTATTGTTTTTGTAATCGCCATTGTTGGTGCAATCCTTTTAATGAAAAACAAAGAAAGAATATCAAGGCAGCTGTCTGAAAATCTGTTTGCCAGGGAAATTACATCGCTGACGTCACGGATCTGTGAGACAAGCGCCGGATTTTTTAAATGTCAGGTGATCATTATTGCTGTGATCGCCCTTGTCCTAAGTATGGGACTGAAACTGTCCGGAAGCAGCTACAGCGTCCTTTTTGGCATTGTTATTGCTGTTTTAGATGCCCTTCCGGTGATTGGAAGCGGCACGATCCTTCTTCCGTGGGCAGTGATTTCTCTGATTGACGGACGATATATCCATAGTATCGTTTTGGTGGTTTTATATATTTTATGCACATTGATCCGGGAATTTCTGGAACCTCGCCTTATGGGCAGTAACTTGGGGATTAATGAGTTTTATATGCTTATGGCTACCTTTACAGGACTGTCCCTTTTTGGTGTTTGGGGAATTTTTCTAGGCCCTTTGGGCATGGTGATGATCCTGGAGATATTAAGACAGCTGGAAACCTATTATGACGAAAATGACGGCAAATGACAGGGGAGGAGGAGACGTTTTTGTCTGTGGGATTGGTTATTGAAAAACAACAATTTGATTCATTCAATGAGGTTCAGCTTTCTAAGGAAGCAAAGGAAGAACTGATGACCCGCTGCGGCTTGCTTGTGCGGAACGGACAGGAAAGACCAGGCGTGGAAGCAGGAGCCGCCATGGCGCTGGAGCATTGGCTGAAGGCTCATTATGTGCTGGAATGTACCTATGCCGGTGATCCAGTAAATGCTCCAAAAAAGCTGGGCTTTTATTTGTGGGAGGATGGAATCACCCTGGTCCGGGAAGATAAGGCACAGTACCGGCTTTTGTATCTTCCCGGACTGAAAATGGCTATGGGCGCTTTGGCAGACGCTCTTTGGGAGTGCGGTGAGACAGAGGAGACTCAGTGCCTGACCTTGGAGCAGGAGGCAAAAGATTTGCAGGCTCTTAATGCCGTGCTTAAGGAAAATGCCGTGGATGTTCCTGAAAGTACCGGTATTGAAGCACACCTTACGGGCTTTTGCGGTTCGGAGGCGAAGGTGCATTTTATTATAAAAAATGTCAGCGGGAGGGCCTGGCTTTGCCAGTATGGCCAGGGATATGTATACTGCGGGTACTTTACACGGGCGGATCTTGTCAATCAGGTGGGCCAGTGGCTGATCCAGGCTCACCGTCAGGAGATCATGGCTGTTTTGGAGAGAAGGAGGGATCCGGATGAGTCATATTAAAGTACATAGATCCGGCCTTAGATCGGATCTTTCCCGGATGGAAGAAATAAAGTCACGGCTTTGCAGTGTAGAAAACGGGATCAGGGACGTGGACGTCAATATGGACAGCCGGTCAGAGGCCTTTGACAAAATGCGGCGCAGAATCGCAGATATTCAGGGTGATCTGCAGGAACAGATCCGTAAGTTTGCTGCCATGGAGGATGGTCTTGAGCGGGCGCTGGAGTATTATTTTACATGTGAGGCACGCATTGCCGGAGGCGTGTCTGGAGGCTCGGAAATGTCTTCTGCAGGAACAGGCGGAGACGGACAGACAACAGACAGCGCGGTGGCTATAGGTGTGGGAATCAGCGCCGTGGGAGCGGGCGTGTGGCTGTGGAACTGGATCAATGAATCTGCCCCTGACTGGGGTTGGGGCGACAGTGACCGGGCCAGGGAGGTGCGTCAGGACAAGGCCATGGCCCAGGCAATCAAATCAGTGCTCAAGCAGGACCGCTATACGAAGAAATACTGGAAAAAAGCAGATTATAACGAGCGTGTGGAAATACTGACAGAGCTGTTCCACACATTGAATGATATTTTGGGTATTGATGTTCAGGCTATCCACATTGAACCTTTGGAAAGCGAACCGGGATATATTTTAAACGGAATGCTGAGCCGTTACTCAGACGGCCATATGGAAATGTTTTTGAACCGGGAATGGGTGGAAAAAGACAGCGGTTATGACCAGATCATGGAAACATTGTGCCATGAAATGCGTCATGGCTACCAGCATTCTGTGGTGGAGCATCCGGAGCGTTATATTGTCAGCGAAGAAACCGTAAATGCCTGGAGAGACAATTTTAACGATTATAAAACCACTGAGGAGGACGGATATGATGCGTACCGCCAGCAAAGCGTGGAGGCGGATGCCCGGAAATTTGCAGAGCGGGTCGTGTAAGGAGGCGGGTTAATGTTACAGGAAGGAAATATTGAGGAGGTTCTTGACTGCGGTGAAGAAAAAGCAAAGCAGATCCGGGACATTTTTCAAAAGGCTGTTGGCGCTCCCCTGGGGCCTGTGTCTGCTGTTCCCCGGGACATGAAGGGGACGCTCCTTGAGACCCGGGTGCAGGACACGGTCTATTATTTGAAGGTGAACTCCATTTTTCGTTTGAGAGAAATCCGCCGGGATGATCCTAAAGGAAAGGTCATTTATCAGCTTCTGTATTGACAAACCGGGGGATTTGGCATAAAATAGGCCTTAATCAGCGATGAAAGGGAATAGTACGCGGCGCAGTTATCCCCAGAGAGAGGATCAGTGGTGAGAGATCTTTATAAACGGCAGCGGAACCGGCCCCGGAGCTTCATGCGATGAGTATGACGTATACCGGCGTTAACGGGTAAATGAGCGGATCACAGGCATGCCTGTGGTTAATAAGGGTGGTACCGCCGAAGATGTTTAAGCTTTTTGGTCCCTTGTTTTCCGGATCTTCCGGGATACAGGGGATCGGAAAGCTTTTTTTATGAACCCGGGGGCTGCCGCACACAGTGCGGTATGTCCGCGGACAGCAAGTCTGCCGGACGCGGACTGCTGGGATTAAAGGAAGGAGATTAACATGGCGAAGGATAAGAAATTAGTGGAGGCCATCACATCCATGGAAGATGATTTTGCCAAATGGTATACGGATGTGGTAAAAAAAGCGGATTTAATGGATTATACCAGTGTTAAAGGATGTATGGTATTTAAACCGGCAGGATATGCCCTTTGGGAAAATATCCAGCACGAGCTTGACCGTCGTTTTAAAGAAACAGGGGTAGAGAACGTATATCTGCCGATGTTTATTCCGGAAAGCCTGCTTCAGAAAGAAAAAGACCATGTGGAAGGCTTTGCGCCGGAAGTGGCATGGGTTACACACGGTGGTTTGGAGGAACTGCCGGAGCGTATGTGCGTGCGTCCAACATCGGAAACACTGTTTTGTGATTTTTATGCCAAAGAGATCCAGTCTTACAGAGATCTGCCAAAGATTTACAATCAGTGGTGCTCTGTTGTGCGCTGGGAAAAGGAAACCCGTCCATTCCTCCGTTCCAGAGAGTTTTTATGGCAGGAAGGCCATACGGCCCATGCAACAGCTGAGGAAGCTCAGGAAAGAACCGAGCAGATGCTTCACCTGTATGCGGATTTTTGTGAGGAAGTGCTGGCAATCCCTGTGATCCGGGGGCGTAAGACAGATAAAGAAAAATTTGCCGGTGCAGAAGCAACATATACTATTGAAGCGCTGATGCATGACGGCAAGGCCCTTCAGTCCGGAACAAGCCATAATTTCGGCGACGGCTTTGCAAAGGCTTTTGGCATCCAGTATACAGATAAAGATAACAAGCTTCAGTATGTGCATCAGACATCCTGGGGTATGACGACCCGGCTCATTGGCGCCATTATTATGGTCCATGGCGATAACAGCGGTCTTGTACTGCCGCCTAAGATCGCTCCGGTACAGGTGATGATCGTTCCTATTGCCCAGCATAAGGAAGGCGTCCTGGATACTGCTTATGAATTAAAGAGCCGCTTGTCTGATTTCAGAGTGAAGGTAGATGATTCTGAAAAGAGTCCGGGCTGGAAATTTGCTGAAGCAGAAATGCGGGGTATTCCTGTACGTATTGAGATCGGACCTAAGGATATTGAGGCCGGACAGGCTGTGATTGTGCGCAGGGACAACCGGGAAAAACAGGTCGTTGCTTTAGACACTCTGGAAGAAAGTGTTGCAAAGACACTGGAAACCATGCAGAAGGAAATGCTGGAGCGTGCCAGAGCTCATCGGGACAGCCACACTTATACAGCTGAAACTTATGATGAATTTAAAGATATTATTGCCAATAAACCGGGCTTCGTAAAAGCTATGTGGTGCGGAGATCAGGCATGTGAGGATAAGATCAAAGAAGAAACAACAGCAACCTCCAGATGCATGCCTTTTAAACAGGAGCATATCTCTGATGTATGCGTATGCTGCGGACGTCCTGCAAAGGCTATGGTTTACTGGGGAAAGGCGTATTAAATCGAATGACGGATCAATGTTCGGATCTTATTCAGGGGTTGTTTTACTATTATGGGATTGATTGCCGGGAGGACGAATGGCTTGCAGAGAACTTCTGGCGGGGGAATAGTCCAAATCCGGAAACAGTCCTGCGCCTTGCTCTGCTTTATAATTCTGGCGGAGACTGTTCCCGGAAAAGGTGTCAGAAACAGTTTTTAAACCAGCTGGCCGTGCGTTTTCCAATGAAAGAGTACCTGGATATTATGGAGGGACTTTCTTATGAATGGCAGGGGTATGATATTAGCGATCCCCGGCCGGAAGATATTTTAAAGCAGGCTGATGAAATATACTGGGAGGCTGACTTTACAGACTGGAAAGAGAATGTAGACCCTTTTGGTAATATTGTCCCGGGAACATGCTTTACAATCTATGAAGCTGCTGAGCGGCTGTACCGACTGGCGGCCATTGGCGGCAATCTGAGGGCCCTGGAAGAAGATATTCCTGAAATTGAGTATTACTATGAGCAGGAGTTTCAGGATGAGATATGGGAAAAAATCGCAAAGGCTGTAAGAGGCGCGCAAGATCATGCCGCTGACCTTCAAAGCCGTGGGAATTTTAAAGAAGCCGCCAGATGGTGGGAAAAATCCGCATCCGGCGGCAACCCTTCCGGTATGAAAGGACTGATCACCTGTCTGGAGCAATGGAAAGATGCTCCAAACCGGGATCAAAGACTTGCATACTGGCGTGGACGTTTGGACGGCCATCACCAATAGTGACGGCCGTCATCAATAGTAACGGCCACCATTAATAGTCACAATTTTGCTATTATTCAAAATCATTGAGATATTTTTTCACTTCAAGCATTTCATCACGCAGCTGGGCAGCCAGCTCGAAGTTTAAATCTGCGGCGGCAGAATGCATCTTTTTGGTCAGTTTTGCCGCCAGCTCTTTTAGTTCTTTCTTTGTCATGGATTCCATATCCTTGGCCAGCTCTTTTTCATCCTTTTCCGCAGCCTTGGAAATACTGATCAGATCCCGGACAGCCTTTTTAATGGTCTGAGGGGTAATGCCGTGTTCCTCGTTATACTTTTGCTGGATGGCGCGGCGGCGGTTGGTTTCGCTGATGGCCTTGTCCATAGACTCTGTAATGGTATCCGCATACATGATCACATGGCCGTCTGTATTTCTGGCCGCCCGGCCAATGGTCTGGATCAGGGAGGTTTCGGAACGGAGGAAGCCTTCTTTATCTGCATCCAGGATCGCCACTAAAGTGATTTCCGGAATATCCAACCCCTCACGGAGCAGGTTAATACCAATAAGTACATCAAAAACATTCATGCGCAGATCACGGACGATTTCCGTACGTTCCAGGGTATCAATATCCGAATGGAGATACTTGACCCGGATCCCCAGTTCCTTCATATAATCCGTAAGGTCTTCTGCCATACGCTTGGTCAGGGTCGTAATAAGGACCTTATTGCCCTTGGCCGTTTCTTTATTTACCTCAGAGATAAGGTCATCGATCTGTCCTTCCACCGGGCGCACGCTGATCTCAGGATCCAGCAGACCTGTGGGACGGATGATCTGCTCGGCCCGCAAAAGTTCATGCTCTTTTTCATAGACACTGGGGGTGGCAGATACAAAAAGCATCTGGTCGATCTTGGACTCAAATTCTTCAAAGTTTAAAGGCCGGTTATCCTTGGCAGAGGGCAGGCGGAAGCCATAATCCACCAGGGTCGATTTTCTGGATTGGTCCCCGGCATACATGCCCCGGACCTGGGGAATGGTCATGTGGGACTCATCCACGATGATAAGGAAATCCTCGGGAAAATAATCGATCAGGGTATAGGGAGGCTGTCCCGGCTTTAATCCGGCAAGATGCATGGAATAGTTTTCAATGCCGGAGCAAAATCCCGTTTCCCGCATCATTTCAATATCAAAATTGGTGCGCTCGGAAATGCGCTGTGCTTCTAAAAGCTTATCCTCGCTTTTAAAGTAGCGTACCCGTTCCTCAAGCTCTGCCTCAATGTCCCTGATGGCCCGTTCCATTTGCTCCTGGGGAACAACATAATGGGAGGCCGGGAAGATAGCCGTGTGCATCAGGTAAGCCTTTACTTCTCCGGTGAGGGGATCAAATTCAGCAATACGGTCCACTTCATCGCCGAAAAACTCTACCCGGACTGCCGTATCTGTGGCCGCTGCCGGGAAAATCTCTACCACATCGCCGTGGACGCGGAAGGTCCCGCGCTTAAAATCCATGTCATTTCGTGTATACTGTATATCAATAAGCTTGCGGATCATTTCGTCCCGGTCCTTGATCATCCCCGGCCGCAGGGAGATGACCATTTTCTGATAGTCAATGGGACTTCCCAGACCATAAATACAGGATACGGATGAAACGATGATCACATCGCTGCGCTCGGAGAGGGCAGCAGTGGCCGAGTGGCGCAGCTTGTCAATCTCATCGTTGATGGACGAATCCTTTTCAATGTAGGTGTCTGAGGACGGCACATAAGCTTCCGGCTGGTAGTAGTCATAATAGGAGACAAAGTATTCCACTGCATTGTTTGGGAAAAACTCCTTAAACTCGCCGTAAAGCTGCGCTGCCAGTGTTTTGTTGTGGGCCAGGATCAGCGTCGGCTTATTAAGCTGCGCGATCACATTGGCCATTGTAAATGTTTTTCCTGAGCCTGTAACGCCCAGCAGTGTTTCAAATTGATTGCCCTCCTTAAAGCCTTTGACAAGAGCTTCAATGGCCTGAGGCTGGTCGCCGGTGGGGGCGTATTCTGAGTGAAGTTCAAAGTGATCCATAATAAAATCCTTTCCGTCTTTTTCGTTAAGAAATTTGCTTTATGATTTTCAGATTGGGGAAACGTCGTTTCACCAATTAAGTCTTTACCGCTTCCTTTCATAAACCCTGTCCCCGTCCCGGACTGTGCCGATCAAAAGGGGCGCATCGGGATTATGGAGACTGGCGTTTTGGGAGGCCAGAGGCTCGTTATAGTTGGCATAACAGTAACGGCACAAGTGTCTGCAGGAATTGTAAACGCCAATATCCACACTGGCGGCACAGCCGCAGGCGCCGCGCTGGTGAGGATCCTTTTTCAGACGTAAGGAGCGTCCCAGAAGCTTTTCAAATAATGTCCGGTCGATGCAGCAGCCGTGGGGGATGCCCCAGACTGTAAGGTCTGCGTCCTCTGCGCAGGTGGCCAGAGCAATATGATACTTTTGGGCAATGGACGAAAAGCTTTGGGCAATAGCCGCCATTTCATCCGGGCCTATGGGCTCAAGAGATAAAGTATTTTTGTGGCGCCGGGTATTGCGGTAGCTGTCTACAAAGCTGATCATGCACTTTTGTGTATATCCGTGAAGCGCCTGGGCCATGGATGAAAAAGCTTCAATATGGCGGGAAATCGTATATCGGTGATTCAGCAGAATAGGATCGTAGCGCCAGATTACCCGTTCCGGGCCGATCGCTTTTGACAGTGCGCGAAAGGCCGGGAGGATTACCTCTTTTTTGGATGGCACCCCGGGCTCAATATCTGTATCATAGGGTGTAACTGTAAATTGAAAATAATACATGTAATCTGTCAGTTCGTTTAAACGTCCAAGCATGGGCAGGGGATTTTTTGTCCAGAATACAATGCCGTCAATGAGCTCAGGCGACAGATCAATCCGGCTGATCTGGTGATAATTCATGGGATTGCGTACAAGTACAAAACCCTCCCGTATCCGGTTAAGAAACCACTGGGAATAAAATGCCGGAATATCTGTCCGGCGGCTGGCGCTGATGATCATATAGTAACCTCCATACTGCCCTGGGCGCGGCCTGATTTCTTTTTTCATTATAACACCTGGCAGGGTAAAAGTATAGATATAATCGAATGTTTGTTCTTTTTGCACGAGTTGCAGGCCGCTTCGGCCCAAAAATCCATTCTGTTTGGATCGTTACTACGATGATTACGGCATGATGACTTCCTGTTGCAAATAATCTGGCAGGCATAGTATAATCGAAGTGCAGTGCAGACATTTACAAGATAAAATATACGGAGGAAAAATGAACATTACCCAACTATCCCAAACCTTTCAGGTTCGGGCATTAACAAAGGACTATGTGGACTTGATCCTGGAACTGAGCCGGGGGAATACACTGTTTTATCAATATCATCCGCCGTTTGCGACCCGGGAAAGTATTATGGAAGATATGGAGGCGCTGCCGCCGGGGAAAGGTATGGCAGATAAGTTTTATATTGGATTTTTTGAAAAGGACCGGCTGGCTGCGGTTATGGATCTGATCCGTGATTATCCGGATCCGGGAACCGCCTATATTGGGCTGTTTATGGTGGATACGGATTTTCAGGGCCGCGGCGTGGGCTCGGGGATTATTGGAGAGTGTGCCGGAGCTCTGAAAAATATGGGATATAAAAAGCTGCGTCTGGCTGTAGACCGGGGCAATCCCCAAAGCAATCATTTTTGGCGGAAGAATGGTTTTGCAGTGACGGATGAAAATGTGTATATTTGTATGGAAAGAGTATTGTAAATCAATGAAAAAGGAGCTGTCCCATGTATAAAATTTTAATCATCGAAGACGATACATCTATGGCAAAGGCCATGAAAAAGCACCTGGAGTCTTGGGGAAATACGGTGGAATATGTAAAGGATCTGGCTCATGTGATCACAGAGTTTACGGCGTTTGATCCCCATTTGGTGCTGGTGGATATTATGCTGCCTTTTTATAATGGCTATCACTGGTGCAGTGAGATCCGCAAGATTTCCAATGTTCCGGTGATCTTTATTTCATCTGCGTCAGATAATATGAATATTGTTATGGCCATGAATATGGGCGGGGATGATTTTATTGCCAAGCCCTTTGACCTGAATGTGCTGACGGCCAAGATCCAGGCGGTGCTGCGCCGGACCTATGATCTGGCCGGAAAGATCCCGGTGCTGGAGCATAAAGGGGCGATTTTAAACTTAAATGACACAAGCCTTATGTATGAGGACCAGAAAATTGACCTGAGCAAAAATGAGTTTCGCATCCTTCAAACATTAATGGAAAATAAAGGCAAGGTTGTCAGCAGGGATACGCTGATGATGCGGCTGTGGGAAAGTGATGTTTATGTGGAGGAAAATACACTGACCGTTAATATTGCAAGGCTGCGCAAAAAGCTGGATAATGCAGGACTGCAGGGATTTATTACAACAAAAGTAGGCGGCGGCTATATTATCCAGTAAAGGCAGCCGGCTGAAAGGAGTGACATTTGCTCACATGATCTTTTGGAAATATTTAAGCCAGTGCCGGAGGGCCATTTGGGGAATGGGACTGTGCCTGGGAATTTATATTGTTTTCTTTACTATGTTTGGCGAACCGGTGGAAGTGATCTGGTATCCGGCCCTGCTGTGCCTTATGGTGGGAGCCGTGCTGTTTGTGTCTGGTTTTCTGGCATTTTATAAACGGCACAAGGAGTTGTGCCGGATCAGAGAAAATATAGAGATGCTTTGGAACGATCTCCCTGCGCCCACAGATCCTAAAGAGGCGGATTACCAGAGTCTCCTTGCTGCTTTAGGGAGCATCCGGGATGAGGAATACGGGCGCTGGCAGTCAAAGCAGGCGGAAACTGCCGATTATTATGCCACATGGGTGCATCAGATCAAAGCGCCCATTGCAGTGATGCGGGTCATCCTGCAAAGTGAGGACACACCGTCGAATCAGGAGCTTTTGTCTGAGCTTTTTAGGATCGAACAGTATGTGGAAATGGTGCTGTATTATGTGCGCCTGGATGAAAATGCTTCAGATCTGGTTATTGAGGAGTGCAGCCTGGATAAGATCATCCGTCAGGCCATCCGCAAATATGCCGGACAATTTATCCGAAGCCGTATCCGCCTGTCGTATGAGGGAACGGAGAAAACTGCGCTGACCGATGAAAAGTGGCTGGGCTTTATGCTGGAGCAGCTGCTGTCCAATGCGGTAAAGTATACAGAGAAGGGGAGCGTGACCATTTCTGTGGATGACGAAAATCATCTGATCGTGGAGGATACAGGGATCGGTATTGCGCCGGAGGATATGCCCCGGATTTTTGAAAAGGGATTTACCGGGTATAATGGCCGTTCTGAGAAAAAGTCTACCGGACTTGGCCTGTATTTATGCAAAAGCTCTGCAAAGAAGCTGGGCCACAAAATTTCAGTTGCCTCCCAGGTAGGAAAGGGCTCCCGTTTTGTCATCGACCTGAACCATTATGATTTAAAGGCGGAGTAGGCGCTTACAAAATTGTCACATTGTCATGCCGTATTGTCATGCCTTTCGATGGCTGGCAATGCGGCTGTTTTGCTATTATATGTGCATAAGGTAAGACAAAAACAAAACCAGGAGGTTCAAACATATGTCGATTTTAGAAGTTCATAATCTTGAAAAGGTGTATACGACCCGTTTTGGAGGAAATCAGGTACGGGCGCTGCATAACGTATCACTGACGGTGGAAAAAGGAGAGTATGTGGCTATTATGGGCGAGTCCGGATCCGGAAAGACCACGCTGTTAAATATTTTAGCCACTTTAGATAAGCCCACCCACGGGGATGTGATCCTGGATGGAAAGCCGGTGAATAAGATCCGGGAAAAGGATCTGTCGGCTTTTCGCCGGGATAATCTGGGATTTGTTTTCCAGGACTTTAATCTGCTGGATACATTTTCTTTGGAAGATAATATTTTACTGCCCCTGGTGCTTGCCGGACAGAAGTATTCTCAAATGTCCCAGGAAATCCGGCCTTTGGCTGAAAAGCTTGGGATTAAAGATCTGCTGAAAAAATATCCTTATGAAGTCTCCGGAGGCCAGAAGCAAAGAGCGGCGGTGGCCCGGGCGCTGATCACCCATCCCAGCCTGATCCTGGCGGATGAGCCTACAGGCGCATTGGATTCCCGGTCCTCCGATGAGCTTTTGGATCTGTTTGCATCCATTAACCGGGACGGGCAGACCATATTGATGGTAACCCATTCGGTGAAGGCGGCCAGCCATGCGGGACGGATTTTATTTATTAAAGACGGTGAATTATTCCATCAGATCTATCGGGGCGAAAATTCCAACGAGGAGCTGTATGAGAAGATTTCCCGTACCTTAACCATGATCGCGACAGGTGGTGACAGACGATGAAAATGTTTTTTTACTGGAAGCTGGCAGCGACAGGGATCGTTAAAAACCGGAAGATTTATTTCCCTTATATTTTAAGCTGCATTGGCATGATTATGATGGAGTATATTATTATTTTCCTGGCCACAGACAGCAGCGTGACCAGCCTGCCCGGCGGCGGGGATGTGCAGATGTTCATTATGATGGGCGTAGGCATTATTGCTGTATTTGCTGCATTTTTCCTGTTTTATACAAATTCCTTTTTAATGCGGCGGCGTAAAAAGGAGTTTGGCCTTTACAGTATCCTTGGCATGGGACGCAGGAATCTTGTGCTTGTGCTGTTTTGGGAAAGCGTGTTTATTACATTAATTTCTCTGGCCGCAGGTATTGTGCTGGGTATTTTGTTTTCCAAGGCTGCCCAGATCCTTATGGCTTACATGCTTCACAGCAGCGCCGGATTTTCTTTATCTGTAAGTCTGAGAGCCATTGAGACAGATTGCGAGATCTTCCTTGTGATCTTTCTCCTGTTGTTTCTTAACGGGCTGCGTCAGGTTTATAAGGCAAAACCGGTGGAACTTTTAAAAAGCGAGACTGTAGGGGAAAAGCCGCCAAAGGCCAACTGGGCGCTGGCTATTATAGGCGTCATTTTCCTGGCGGCAGGCTATTATCTGGCTGTTATTATTGAAGAACCCTTATCTGCCATGCTTGTGTTTTTTGTGGCAGTGATTTTTGTCATCATCGGTACATATCTGCTGTTTATTGCAGGATCAGTGGTGCTGTGCCGGATCTTAAAAATGAATAAACGTTATTACTACAAAACAAGCCATTTTATTTCCGTATCTTCCATGAGCTACCGGATGAAGCGCAACGGCGCCGGGCTGGCGGCAATCTGCATTTTAAGTACAGCGGTGCTGGTCATGATCTCATCTACAGCGTCCCTGTACTTTGGGACCAATGATCTTTTGCAGCACCGGTTTACCCGTCAGATCACCATGGATATTAATACTGTGGATGACGGGGTGGCTGAAAAGATTTCAGATACAGCAGACAATATTCTGGCAGAGTATGGTCTGACCCAGGAAAATGTACTGTTTTATAAAAGCCTGGATCTGAGCGCTGCTTTAATTGACAATACGTTGTCCTTTGATCAGAGCAATCTGAAAGTTCCTTTTGACTATGCCGCAGTGCGCCAGCTGTTTATTATTTCCCTGGATGATTATAACCGGCTTATGGGAACGGATGTTACATTGGCTGAGGATGAAATCCTTTTGTACTGCACCAAGACGGATTATACGGAGGAGACCCTGGATATTGAAGGCTATGGCCATGTAAAGATCAAGGAAAACCTGGATTCTTTTATTGCCAACGGTATTGATACCCAGCAGGTCATGGCGTCTATGTTTATTTTTGTGCCGGATCTTAATGTGGCTATTGAGCGGTTTGACGCACTGATGGCCCAGTATGGCTATGACAGCCAGGAGATCAGCAGCTATAAGCAGACATTTTTAGGCTTTGATATGGATGGGGATAAAGAAACACAGATCGCAGTGTATGAAAAGCTGTCCCAGGCAATTTCCCAAATGCAGGCAGCAGATCCGTCCATTCCTGAGATAAGTATGGAAAGCCGCGCCAGCGCCCAGGATTCTTTTACAGGGCTGTACAGCGGATTGTTTTTCCTGGGAATCCTTCTGGGAATTGTCTGCCTGTGCGCAGCCGTGCTGATCATGTATTATAAACAGGTGACTGAGGGCTACGAAGATCAGGGCAGGTTTGGTATTCTCCAGAAAGTGGGCATGACCCATAAAGAAGTGTCCAGGATCATCCATTCCCAGGTGCTGACGGTGTTTTTCGCCCCATTGATCGGCGCAGGCATCCATATGGCTGTAGCCTTTAAGATCATTTCTCTGCTTTTGGCGATGTTTGGTCTGTATGATAAGATGTTTATGGCCGGAGTGACTCTCCTTTGTTTTGCAATCTTTGCAGTATTTTATACCTTCGTTTACTTTGGAACATCCAAGGCCTATTACCGGATCGTAAGTACAGCAAAATAAAAATCCGGTCATGTCCGGCAGGAAGATCATTTCAGCGCAAAAAAATCCCGGAGCGCTTACAAAAGCGTTTCGGGATTTTTTGCGCCCATAAGAGAGGACATCATACATCCTCCTGCGGCGCCGGCATTTAAAATATCCGGCATATTTTGAGGGGTGATGCCGCCGATGGCATAGACCGGGACCGGGCTTGCGGCGCAGACCTTTGCCAAAAATCGTAAGCCCCGGCCGGGAAGGCCGGCTTTACAGTCGGTTTCAAAAATATGTCCGGCGGTCATGTAGTCAACACCCAGAGCTGCTGCTTTTTTGGCATCTTCCAGAGAATGGATGCTTGTCCCTACACTTGTAAAGTCTTTGGGGCGGCCCCCATTTTTTATAAGCAGGGGCAGGGGCAAATGGATGCGGGAAATGCCGGCGGCTTTGGCAGCCCCAATAAATGTATGGGCATAAAGGGGCACAGCATGGGCCTGGCAAATGTCCCTGCATTTTAAAAGCAGAGACAGATAGCTTTCCTCATCCAGATCTTTTTCTCTTAAAATGATCTGCCGGGGGCCGCCCTGAGCAATCTTTTCCAGCTGTTCTAAAAAGGAACGGCCGGAAGGGGAACACAAATGGCGGTTCGTAATGCAGATGACATTAGCTGGCATGGTTTCTTAAATCCTCTGGAAAGTCCTCGGTCCAAAGATAGTCGCTGTATACAGGCTGGAGTCCGTGGGCGCGGATCGCTGCATCCACCTGGGCCACGCTTCTTGGATCGGAGATTTCAAATTGTTCGTCGCCTTTGGCTTCTTCCTCATGGCCGCCGACGCCGACGCTGACGCCTGCAGAAATTTTTGTGGCGGCAAGTCCGATCACGTTGTCCCTGAAGCCTGCCCGCTCACGGGTGGAAATAGTAATGCCTGCATAAGGAAGGAACAGACGGTATGCCAGCATAACCTGAAGAAGCTGAGGTTCATGAACGTCCTTTGGATTATTTTCCTCGTTATTAATATAGGGGCGCAGTCTCGGGGTGGAGAAGGAGATTTCTGCGTGGGGGTACTTGTGCTGGATCAGGCTGGCGTGAAGGCCGGTGGCAAAGGCGTCCTTGCGGAAATCATCCAAACCTAAGAGAGCGCCAAAGGCGACGCCGCGCATACCGCCCATAAGGGCCCGTTCCTGAGCATTAAAGCGATACGGGAAAATGCGCTTGGGGCCGGAAAGATGCATTTGCTCATATTTATCCGGATTGTAAGTTTCCTGATACACACACACATAATCAGCGCCGCACCGGTGGAGATAGGCGTATTCATCCGTGTTTAACGGGTAAATTTCCAGGGAAATGGATGAAAAGTATTTCTGGGCGATTTTCAGCGCTTCGCCAATATATTCCACATCGGACATATGGCGGGATTCTCCTGTAAGGATAAGGATGTCTTTTAAACCGGTTTTGGCAATGGTGTGCAGCTCCCGGTCGATTTCCTCCATGGTCAGACGGGCACGGTGGATCCGGTTTTTACAGTTAAAGCCGCAGTAAATGCAGTTGTTTTCGCAGTAGTTGGCAATGTACAGCGGGGTAAAAAGCGCCACGCTGTTGCCGAAATGCTTGCGGGTCTCCGCTTTTGCCCGGCGGGCAATGGCTTCCAGGTGAGGCAGGGCGGCAGGAGAGAGCAGCGCCTTAAAATCTTCCAGGGTGATCTCGTCATGGCTTAAAGCAGCAAGCACATGGTTTTCTGTATATTGATAATAGTCATAGTCAGCAGCAGCGGCAAGCACTGTGTCCATAATGGAATGGTCAATGGCTTCCATGCCGTCCATATAGGTCATATGGTCAACTTTTTGTGTATTCAATGAAATGGCCTCCTGTGTATCTTTTCCGGGCCGCCTTAGGCCGGCTCCGGTGTTTTATCATTCCTGCCGCGTTTTTGCGCGGCAGGGCGTTTGGCGTGGCAGAGCGTTTGAGCTATAAGCTTAATCCTGTAAAAATCCCGTTAACGGGCTGGATGCTTCCCCTTTGTGTTCAAGGACACGGCCGGGACCGGCAAGATAAGCCAGACGACCGGCTTCGATGGCCAGCTTAAATGCCCGTGCCATGGCGGCAACATCACCGGCAGTAGCAATGGCAGTGTTGGCCATAACGGCGGCAGCGCCGATCTCCATAGCTTCGCAGGCCTGTGAAGGACGGCCGATGCCGGCGTCTACAATGATGGGAAGGTCGATCTCATCTACAAGCATTTTTACAAAGTCTTTAGTTAAAAGTCCTTTGTTGCTGCCAATGGGAGCGCCAAGGGGCATAACGGCAGCGGCTCCCGCATCTGCCAGGGCTCTTGCTGCGGCCAGATCCGGCATCATGTAAGGCATAACAATAAATCCTTCTTTGGCAAGGATTTCTGTGGCTTTGATCGTTTCCCGGTTATCCGGCATGAGATATTTGGAGTCATGGATAACTTCGACTTTAACAAAATCTCCGCACCCAAGCTCTCTGGCCAGGCGGGCAATGCGCACCGCTTCTTTGGCGTCTCTGGCGCCGGAAGTGTTTGGCAGCAGTGTAATGCCTTCAGGCATATAATCCAGGATATTTTCCTCGCCGCCGGCATTGGCACGGCGCAGCGCCAGGGTTGCCATTTCAACGCCGCCGTTTTCGATAACCGCCTTGGTCATTTCCAGGGAAAATTTCCCGGAGCCTAAAATAAAACGTGAATTAAATGTGTGTCCTCCAATAATTAATGGATCATTCATAAAATTTCCTCCTCTTGGGCCATGTTTTTAAGGCCATACAGGTATCCCCGAAGGGGGCTTCCTCTTTATGGGCCATGTTTTTCTTATGGTTCTGAAATGTTTAAGATCAGCCGCAGGACCATGTTGGCCTGGTGGGCTGCACATAAAGCGGCTCTTGGGGCCATCAGGCAAAGCCCGTCCTCGATCCCGCTTTCATTGTCGCCGGAAAGATAAAAATGTTTCATGACCTTCCGGGTCTTTATATCGTTGGCGCTTCCATATCCGGCAAGGCCGGAGGCAGCTACAATGGTTTTATCCGGGCAATTTTCCAGGATCGTGTTGACCAGTTCCGCCTTGGCACCGGCATTGTCAAAGGCTTCGCAGACAATGGGGCAGTCTTTAAATATGGAAACAGCGTTTTGGGCAGTCACTCGTTTTGTATACAGTGTCAGGTCAATATATGGATTGATCTGATAAAGCTGCTGAGCAAGAGCCTTCGTTTTTTCCATGCCAAGATGGCTGATCATGTAATGCTGGCGGTTAAGATTGGACAGATCTACCAGGTCAAAATCGGCCAGGATAAGCCGGCCAATGCCAAGGCGGGTCAGCATTACGGCAATGTTGGATCCCAGCCCGCCAAGGCCTGCGATACCTACACAGGCAGCCTGCATAGACTCATAGACAGGCCGGGTATGACGCTGGATCAGTACCTGGGCCAGCATTTCCTTTGACGGCATAGCCGGATCTGACGGAATGCCCGGATCTTTCGTGTTGACGCGCGGTGTTTCCATCAGCCGCCACCTACAAAATGGACGATTTCCAAGGTGTCTGCATCCGACAGGATGGTCGTCTCATAAGCGCCCTTTGGGACAATATCCCCATTCAGCTCTACAGCTACACGCCCGGTATTAAAGCCTCTCTGTGCCAGATAATCTGTGAGCCGGGTGGGCTGAGTCAGTGTAAAAATTTCTCCATTAACCTTCATGTTTCCTCCTTTTGGCCATGTTTTTAAGGCCATCCAGGTATCCCCGAAGGGGGCTTCCTCCTTTTGGCCATGTTTTTAAGGCCATCCAGGCACCTCAGGCGAGGGGTCTGAACAAAAAATTCCTAAAAAAACGCACAAAAAGGGCTACACCCGCGGTGGTGTACCCCTTTACTTAACGTTACCAATATGGACTTGTATGGACAAATATATTAATAGTGATGAAAAGTAAGTCTTTCATCAAACAACAATTAAATTAGCATAAAATCAGGATCTTGTCAATATATTTACAGGGAATTGATTTTTAACTGGTTTAGACCCTGATTTCCATTTTCTGTTTTATTGCCGTAGGATTTTGCCCACCCCTTAGGCCTGATTCAGAGTTTTGTGAATTTCAGCCGTAGATTTTGGATCATACTTCGGCTTATATTGGGATTTTGCGATTTAGGGGGGAATCACTGGGAAAAGTTTCCCGGCACCGGAATCAATAGGTGCAGAGCCGGAATCCGCAGGTATGGCTAAAACGCCTATAGCAATTTTATTTATGTTATGGTATGATGGCTTTGTGGATATTTTTTGAAAAAATGAGAAAACTATGGGGTAAACAGCCCCAATGACGGGGTGTTGCAGTAAGGAGGAACAAGAATTCGTATGAAAAAATTAATAGGGATTTTAAGCCTTGTTTTGGCATTAGGAGTAATGGGCTGCGGCAGTGATAATACATCTCAAAGCAATACGGAAACTCAGGACAGCCAGACAGCAGCGGGCAGTGAGACGGCTCAGGAAACCGATGCTCAGGAAGCCATGCGCGCCGTGTATTTAGAAAATGGCAACGGTAATATGTTTGTTTCCATTGAACAGGAGACACCGTTTACCGGAACACTGCCTGAAGATATTTCAGATGAAGATGGCAATGCGATTACCGCAGATGATCTTAATAATGGTGATGTTGTCGATATATATGGCGACGGGATCATGCTGAACTCTTATCCCGGCCAGTATCCGGGCATTTCAAAGCTCGTCCGGGTAGAAAAAGAGAATCAGGAATATGTGGAAAAGTATCAGGAACTGATGGACCAGTTCTTCCCTGCTCCGGATACATCTGAGCCGCCGGAATTGTCTCTTAATTATCATCAGACAGATGCTATTGTGACAGCAGCCTGTGACCAGTTTGGGTATACATGGGAATTTACTGATGAAAATGGAGAATCACAGGTGGTTATTGCAGACACATCCCATGTACTGCAAAGTGATGATCTTGCCCAGTTGACACTGGAAGGAGAAACTCAGATGACGGTTATGGCTTCTTATAAACCAGAGTCTATTACTGTATCCCGCTGGGAAAGCGCCCAGAGGGAAGGAAGTAAAGAAACGATTCCCGAAGGCGAGTCCGTGGCCGTGGAAGAACTGGAGGACGGATTGACCTTTACTGCTGAACCGGGATACATTTATGAGATCATAGGCGCCTGGCCCGAAGGGGAAGTGACCTATGGGTTTGAAGCAGTTGCACAAAATTCATAATATCCACACTGCATATATGGCAGGCTGTTTGCGGACAGCCTGCCATATGTCGTTTATGGTGCATCTGCCCATGGAGTTCGGTCAAAAATGGAATTTTTGCGTATATGGGGGTAGGATTTCCCTATCGACTTCGGTTAAAAACGGTGTTTTCTCTTATTTGAGGGTATTGTGAGACCGAATTGTTCGGTCAAAAACAGCAAAATCACAAATCAGACCGAAGTTGAAGCCTTGAATCTCTACGATCTCCAAAGTATTCAGCCCTGCCAGCTCACTGGCGCTCGCTGCGGACGTCGTCCGTATGTCTGCCCAGGCAGTCCGGTTGTTGCAAGCAAGCTTGCACATCCATCCCGCCCGGGCAGCCGCAGGGCTGAACTTGGAGCCAAAATCTTTACTGGGGATTATTTTATCATTAAGAAAGTATAAACTCCATTGACAAACAGGCGTGATATGTAGTATGAAATACAGTGTTGAAACAGGGGAGTCGTTTTATTGGCTGAATGATGACCGAACAGGAGCGATGATCATATGTATGGATATATAAATTGCAACAAGGCCGGACTCAGTGCAGAGGAGATTGGGCGGTACCAAAGTGTTTACTGCGGCCTGTGCAATGAATTGAAAGATTCCTTCGGACAGATTGAACGATTAAGCTTAAGCTATGATATGACGTTTCTTATATTGCTGCTGTCATCTTTGTATGAGCCGGAAGAAAAATCGCGGGAATTTCGCTGCGGCCTTAACCGGCTGAAGCCTAAGATTGCAGTGAGCAATAAATTTATGTCCTATGCGGCAGATATGACGATAGTGCTGACGTATTACAAATGCATGGATGACTGGCAGGACGATAAAAAGTATTTAAAGCACTGGTATGCAGGCGAGCTGAAAAAGTGGTATGACGAGGCTGCCCGGAAATATCCGCGCCAGTGCAAAGCTATTGCCGAAGGCGTAGAGGCGTTGAATAAGGTGGAAAAATCCTATTCACCCCAGCCGGATGATGCGGTTAATTCATCTGGTAAAATGCTCTCCGAACTGTTTGTTTATGAAGAAGATTTTTGGAGCAACAGCCTGCGCAGCTTTGGCTATGAGCTTGGCCGTTTTATTTATTTAATGGATGCAGCCATGGATTATCAGGACGATCAGAAAAAGAACAGTTATAATCCTTTGTTCCGGATGCATAAAAAGCCGGAAGAAATGGGGGAAATACTGACTATGTCCATAGGAAATGTGACCCAGATTTTTGAGAAGCTCCCTCTGGTCCAGGACCTCCATCCCGACGATCCTCAGGCGGCGGAAAAGATGAATGAGATCAATGAAGCCTATGATATGCTGAATAATCCGGAAAAATACCAGAAACGGGAGCAGCAGTCGTACCACCGCCAGGAAAATCCTTACGGGAGCAGCCAGGGCAGCTATCGGGGCGGTTATTATGGCGGCTCTTACGGCCAGGGGCCAAGAGGCGGCTATGGCGGATTTGGAGATTTTGACTTTGACGATCTTTTCGGCTTTGGCCGGCGGACTTATGCCACGCCAAAGGCAGCCAGCGAGCCTGGGGACAGCCCGGATATACGTCAGGCGGTGGACCTGATCAATATTGGGGAATACGCCCGGGCCAACGCTACGCTAAACAGTATATTAAGCGCACAAAGAGATGCCCGGTGGTATT
Organism: Candidatus Scybalocola faecigallinarum; assembly: GCA_018711005.1. Lineage (GTDB taxonomy): Bacteria > Bacillota > Clostridia > Lachnospirales > Lachnospiraceae > Catenibacillus > Catenibacillus faecigallinarum. Next base: position 50,561 of record DVIT01000014.1, read on the forward strand.
ATCTGAGTGCATTGGCCAACTTTGGCCTTGGCAATCAGCTGCTGGCTGTGGAACAGATCCAAAGAGCCATCCGGAAAGATCCGTGCAATGGCCTTTACACAGATACATTGCAGACATTTCAAAGGAGCGCGTCTGCCTATGCGCAGGATGGTCAGGAATTTCAGCAGTATGCCATGAACCTTAACAAAATGTGCGGGTGTTTTTGTGCGGCACAGCTTTTGTGTATGTGCTGCTGGTTTTAGACGGTGACAGGCACTGTTGGAAGGATCGTGGCGGGAATGGTGTGATTGGTAAAAATTTGTATCATTGCCAATATTTCTTTTATCCGCTATACTGTATACAGGTGCAGTTTCCGGAGGAAATTTGAGGAAACCGGACTGACCACAATGAAATACAGGAGGTTTAACATGCGTTTATTACTGGAAGATACGATGGCACTGGTCATTGATTATCAGGAGCGGCTTATGCCGGTGATCCATGAAAAGGAAGCCCTGGAGGCACGGACATGCATCCTGCTGAAAGGTCTGAAGGCTTTGGGTGTGCCCATGCTTATGACCCAGCAGTATACCAAAGGCATTGGAATGACGATTCCGTCTATTACCGAAGCAGCAGGGATCAGTGAATATTTTGATAAGATTACATTCAGCTGCTATGAAGATGAGGCAGTGCGCAGCAAAATGGAGGAACTCGGGAAAAAGACCGTGATCGTGTGCGGTATTGAAGCACATATTTGTGTACTCCAGACATGTATCGATCTGAAAGCAGCCGGTTATACGCCGGTGCTTGTAACAGACTGTATCAGCTCACGCAAGGCTTCAGACACACAAGTCGCTTTAATGCGCGCTCAAAGCGAGGGCATTCTTTTAACAACCACAGAATCTGTGCTGTTTGAACTGACACGGAAGGCCGGAAGTCCGGTATTCAAGGAAATTTCACGGCTGATCAAATAAATGATGTGTTTATTTTGATAGCAGCAAATATATAATAATAAATGCCGGAGCTTCGGGGACGAGGTTCCGGCATTTGTTCGATATTCATATAGATCTGTGTGATGATTACTTTTTATCCCGGAAACTGTGGATATTATCCAGCAGATGGTTCTTAAGCTCCCATAAAGGCCGGGAAAGATCCACGTAAACCGTCTGAGGATTGGCCAGACGGCGGGATTCGTCCCATAGTGTGTCCAGCTCCTTTTTGCAATATTCCCGGATCTCCATAACCGATGGCGAGGTGTAGACACACTGGCCTTTGGAGAAAACAGGGACAAGGAGCTGGCGGACCGTATAGGTTCCTCCGTCCAAATAAGTGCGCTTCCATGTGGCAATAGGATCAAAGATCATCAGGTCGTCTTTGGGATCATAGATTTCACCTTCCAGAGCAATCAGATCGCCCCGGATCTTCCCTGTTTCTTTGTCATAAAGACGGAAGATCACTTTATTTCCCGGCTCAGTGACCTTTTCAATATTTTCGGAAACTTTGATCTTTGGAATAAAGGTGCCGTCTGCGTCCTGGACAGCGGCCAGCTTGTAAACACCGCCAAAGGCAGGACAGTCCTTGGATGTGATCAGGTTTGTACCAACACCCCAGGAAGTAATCTGAGCGCCCTGGCTTTTAAGGCTTTCGATCAGGTACTCGTCCAGGTCGCTGGAGGCGGAGATCACTGCATCGGTAAATCCGGCGTCATCCAGCATCTTCCTTGCTTTTTTTGACAGATAGGCCAGGTCACCGCTGTCTAAGCGGATTCCGTAAAGCTTTGGTTTGGGCAGCCCTGCATCCCGCATTTCGCTAAATACCTGGATCGCGTGGGGAACGCCGGACTTTAAGGTTTCATAGGTGTCCACCAAAAGAAGGCAGTTATCGGGATAAAGCCGGGCATAGGTGCGGAATGCTTCCAGCTCGGTTTTAAAGCTCATGATCCAGCTGTGGGCATGGGTCCCTTTAACAGGTATGTTAAACATTTTCCCTGCAAGGACGTTGGAGGTGCCGACGCACCCGGCAATGACAGCGGCGCGGGCGCCGTAAGTGCCGGCATCCGGGCCCTGGGCGCGGCGGAGGCCAAACTCCATAACGCCGCCACCGGCAGCATAGACAACACGGGAGGCCTTTGTGGCAATAAGACTTTGGTGATTAATAATGTTGAGGATCGCTGTTTCGATCAGCTGTGCTTCCATAATAGGCGCAACCACCTTCAGGAGAGGTTCCTTTGGAAAGACAACAGTGCCTTCCGGAATGGCATAAATATCCCCTGAAAAACGGAAACCGGAAAGGTAATTTAAAAATTCTTCTCGGAAAAATCCCGTACTTCTTAAATATTCGATATCATCGGTGTCAAAATGAAGGTCATTAATATAGTCGATCACCTGTTCAAGGCCGGCAGTAATGGCATAGGCGCCGCCGCTGGGATTGGTGCGGTAGAAAACGTCAAACACAACGGTTTCATTGGTATGATTTTCAAAATAGCCCTGCATCATCGTCAGCTCATACAGGTCTGTGAGTAGGGTCAGGTTGTATCTGCTCATCTGTTTCCCTCCTTTAATGGCGAGTATTGGTTTTATTCTACAGCGATTTTATGGAAAATGCAAGGTTCTATTACGGCAGAAGGAAGCACATGCGGACGAATCTTTGTATATAACAGTTTTTCTGGCCTAAGGGCGGTAAAATTATATAAATTTGACTCGACAATAGAGAATAGATTCTTTATAATCAAAGACAGGGACACAAGATTTATGAAGATAAATACAGTTTATATTTTCGACTCCCGGGAAATGGACTGTATGACATACAAATGAGGTGATAGTTATGAGTGAAAAGAGGCCTGGGCAGGACCTAGAAAGTCACGGAACGCGGAACAGGAGATATTTAAAAGATGGGAACCCTCATTGGTCAGATCCGTCAAAGCACAGCCGTCAGGAGCCAAATCATCTGCAGGAACAAAACAATCGGAAGGAAAATCCCCTGCATCAGACTGAAAATGTCTATTCGGCAGACCGGCGAAAGTTTAATGAGAAATCTGATAGAAATCGTGCAAATTCTTTCAGTGCCGGAAAACGGTTATTTTTTGAACAGAGCAGCCGGGGAAAATGGCTTCGTTTCGGAGCATTTATTATTTTGGGAATGCTCCTTGGCTGTATTGTGGGACCGGTAAAGGCAGCGACTATGGGGCCGGATCAGAGCGGCCAAACACAGCGGGCTATGGTGGAAAGCACAGCCGACACATCCCAATCCGGCACCGGACAAAGCAGCACGTCAGGACTGTCAGACACAGCGGATTCTTTGGCTGAAGGACAAGATGCCGGTATGGCTGAAAGCGGTTTCAATACCGGTGAAGGCCAGGCAGCAGCAGGCGCCCAGAACTTAAAGACGGTGAAGCTTCTGGCTGTGGGGGATGACCTGATCCACTCCGGTATTTTTAAATCCGGTCTTCAGTCGGACGGCACATACAATTTTGACCATCTTTATGAAAATGTTAAAGATGAGATCAGTGCCGCCGATCTGGCCATTGTGAATCAGGAAACGATTTTTACATATAACCGGAATGACTATTCCGGCTATCCATGCTTTGCCGGTCCGGTGGAAATCGGAGATGCCCTGGTGGATGCCGGCTTTGATGTAGTGACCCATGCAACAAACCATACCTTTGACAGAAATGTCCAGGGAATTTTAGATACGATGGATTTCTGGAAAACAAACCACCCGGATATTACGGTTCTGGGTGTTCATGAAAGCCAGGAGGATGCAGATACCATCAAGACGGTGGAGTGCAACGGCATTACATTTGCCATGCTTAACTATACCTATGGTCTTAACGGCTTTACCCTTCCGGATGACCAGCCGTATCTTGTGGATATTCTGGATAAGGAAAAAGTGGCCCGGGATATTGCCCGGGCAAAAGAGATCAGCGACTGCGTTGTGTTTTTCCTGCACTGCGGCGTGGAATACACATATGACCCCAGCGCCGAGACAAAAGACTGGGTACAGTTCCTTTTGGAAAATGGCGTAGATATTACCATCGCTTCCCATCCTCATGTGCTGGAGCCCTATGCCATGCTTACCGGTGAAGACGGACATGAAATGCTTGTTTATTATTCTATGGGCAATTTCATTTCCACTCAGGACGAATATCCCCGTCTGATCGGCGGTATGGCTGAGATCACCGTGCAGTTAAAGGGCCAGGGAGATAGTGCTCAGCTGTCCGTTGTGGATTACGGTCTGGAACCTTTGTATACCCACTATAATCATAATACAGGAGTTTATACAGTATATAAGTTCAGTGATTATACAGATGATCTGGCCGCACAAAATGCCATGAACGGCAAGAACGGCATTGCATTGACCCGGCAGGTGATCTGGGATGAATTTAATGAGATCATGTCCACACCGATTGAGCAGCCGGGGGCAGCGTCTGTATACCAGCCGTGGCTGGAGACGGATCATGAGCTGCCACAACTGGGCGAGCGCACAGCCCTGCAGGAACCGGGATCTGCGGACTGGAACGCTCAGCAAACGTCAGGCGCAGAAGATGCAGGTTCTGTCGGAACTTCCCAGTCAGATACCCTGCAGGAGTCTGAAAGTACCGGTGAAAGCACAGCAGACAGTTCTGAAGTGTTATAATATGTACCCGAAAAGGGGCAGGAAATGTTTAGATTTCCTGCCTTTTTTGGTATAATATAAAATGGTGGGGCTGTGAAAAAACAGATTTGCAGAAAAAAATGAATTTTTTTTTGAAAAGGTATTGCTTTTATTTGATAAGTTTGTTATATTACATATAGAACAGATGTAACATAACAAACGATCATATCTGCGGGTGCCATGTTTGAGGGAGCCTGACTGCCTGTAAGACCCGCAAGTGCTTCAGGCGCAGATACGGTCGCGTTCAGGATAGAAAAGGAGGCAATTTTATGGATGTGAATAAGTTTACGCAAAAGTCATTGCAGGCTGTTCAAAATTGTCAGAAGATCGCTTATGAATACGGCAATCAGGAGATTGACCAGGAGCATTTGCTGTATAGCCTTTTGACGATGGACGACAGTCTTATTTTGAAGCTGATCAATAAGATGAACATAAATACCCAGGGCTTTGTAAACCAGGCAGAAAAGCTGGTGGCAAAGCGGGTAAAGGTTTCCGGACAGGTTCAGGTATATATGAGCGATGCGCTGAACCGGGCGCTGATCCAGGCGGAAACAGAAGCAAAGCAGATGGACGACGAGTACATTTCTGTAGAGCATTTGTTTTTGGCCCTTCTGGCTGTGCCTAACAGAGAGTTAAAGACACTGTTTAAGAATTTTGACATTACAAGAGATAATTTCCTGCTGGCTCTGTCCAGTGTGCGGGGCAATCAGAGGGTAACGACGGATAATCCGGAGGATACCTATGACAGCCTGGCCAAGTACGGTGAAAACCTTGTGGAGAAGGCCAGAAATCAAAAGCTGGATCCGGTCATCGGCCGGGATAATGAGATCCGGAATATTATCCGTATCCTTTCCAGAAAGACAAAAAACAACCCGGTGCTTATTGGTGAGCCCGGTGTTGGTAAGACGGCCGTGATTGAGGGCCTTGCCCAGCGTATCGTCCGCGGAGATGTTCCGGAAGGCCTTAAGGAAAAGCAGATCTTTTCCCTGGACATGGGCGCCCTTGTAGCCGGCGCCAAGTACAGGGGCGAGTTTGAGGAACGTCTCAAGGCTGTCCTTGAGGAAGTGCGCAAAAGCGAAGGCAAGATCATCCTGTTTGTGGATGAGCTGCACCTGATCGTCGGTGCAGGAAAGACCGACGGCGCCATGGATGCGGGCAATATGTTAAAGCCTATGCTGGCCAGAGGTGAGCTGCATTGTATCGGTGCGACGACTCTGGATGAGTACCGTCAGTATATTGAAAAGGATAAAGCTCTGGAACGGCGTTTCCAGCCGGTGATGGTGGATGAGCCTACAGTAGAGGATACCATTTCCATCCTCCGCGGTCTGAAAGAGCGGTATGAGGTATTCCACGGCGTTAAGATCACGGACGGCGCCCTGGTGGCAGCCGCCGTATTGTCCAACCGTTATATTTCCGACCGTTTCCTTCCGGATAAGGCCATTGACCTGGTGGACGAGGCGTGTGCTCTGATCAAGACAGAACTGGATTCCATGCCAACAGAGCTGGATGAAGTTTCCAGAAAGATCATGCAGCTGGAAATCGAGGAAGCAGCCCTTAAGAAAGAGGATGACCATTTAAGCCAGGAGCGTCTGGCCAATATCCAGGCAGAGCTTGCCCAGCTCCGTGAGGATTTCCAGCTTCAGAAGGCAAAGTGGGATGAAGATAAGAAGGCTGTGGAAGGCGTTCAGTCGATCCGCCAGGAGATCGAGGATCTGAATAAACAGATCGAGAAGGCTCAGCGGGAATATGATCTGAACCGGGCTGCAGAGCTTCAGTACGGCCGCCTGCCTCAGCTGAAGAAGCAGCTGGAGGAGGAAGAAGCCAAGATCCATGACCGGGAAGATACCCTTGTCCGGGAACAGGTGACCGATGATGAGATCGCCAAGATCGTTTCCCGGTGGACTGGCATTCCGGTGACAAAGCTGACGGAAAGCGAGCGCAACAAGATCCTGAACCTGGATAAGGTACTCCATAAGCGGGTCATCGGCCAGGACGAAGCTGTGACAAAGGTTACAGAGGCGATTATCCGTTCCAAGGCGGGCATTAAGGATGAGACAAAGCCTATCGGCTCCTTTATGTTCCTTGGGCCTACCGGCGTAGGTAAGACAGAGCTGGCCAAGACTTTGGCAGAGGCTTTGTTTGATGATGAAAATAATATGGTGCGTATTGATATGAGCGAGTACATGGAGAAGTTCTCCGTGTCCAGACTCATCGGAGCGCCTCCGGGATATGTGGGCTATGAGGAAGGCGGCCAGCTGACCGAGGCTGTGCGCCGCAAGCCTTACTGCGTTGTCCTGTTTGATGAGATTGAAAAGGCCCACCCGGATGTATTTAACGTGCTGCTCCAGGTGCTGGATGACGGGCGGATCACGGATTCCCAGGGCCGTACCGTGGACTTTAAAAATACCATTCTGATCATGACCTCCAATATTGGTTCATCCTATCTTTTAGACGGTATTGACGATCAGGGGGATATTAGCCAGCAGAGCCAGGAGCTTGTGATGAACGATCTGAGGGCTCACTTCAGACCTGAGTTTTTAAACCGTCTGGATGAGATCATTATGTTTAAGCCGTTAAGCAAGGCTGACATTAAGAATATTATTGATATTATGGTGGCTAACCTTAACAAGCGGATCGCTGACCGTGAGCTGTCCATTGAAGTCAGCGAAGGCGCAGCAGCATATATTACAGATCACGGGTATGATCCTGTGTATGGCGCACGGCCGCTGAAGCGTTTCCTGCAAAAGCATGTGGAAACTCTTGTAGGACGCATGATCTTAAGCGATCAGGTCCGGGCCGGCGATGTGATCCTTATTGACCGCGGCCAGGATGGGCTGACTGCCAGTGTCCGGGGTAATCTCCGGGCCTGACAAAGGAGAGTAGCATTGAGTAAAGAAATAAAAATTTGCCATGGGCGCCCTGAGGATGTCTCCGGGCGTTCCATGGAGGAAATAAAAACCTATGACGTTTTAGATGCGCTGGGGATTTCTTATGACCGGGCAGACCACGATCCGGTAATGACCATGGAGGACTGCCAGCGGGCCGACGAAGCATTAGGCGCTTCGGCCTGCAAAAATCTGTTTTTGAGAAATTCACAAAAGACCCGGTTTTACCTGCTTATGATGCCGGGAGAGAAAAAGTTTAAGACAAAGGATCTGTCCCATCAGCTGGGCATTGCCCGTCTGTCCTTTGCTGAGGAAGAATTTATGGTCCGGTATCTGGGAGTGCATCCCGGTTCTGCCACGGTCATGGGGCTGATCCATGACCCAGAGCATAAGGTTTCCCTGGTCATTGACCGGGAGGTGGCCGAGGAACCGTTTATTGTTTGCCATCCCTGTGCCAATACTTCAAGTATTAAAGTAAAGACAGAGGATGTACTTGAAAAATTGCTGCCATATACCGGTCATACGCCGGCGTTTGTGGAGCTTTAAAACTATTTGCGGTGTCCTGCAAAGGGGCCTATAAAAAACGGCCATGTGTCTCATTAAGAGGCCATGGCCGTTTTTTAATCGTCATTTTTCTTTGGATGCTTCTTACGATATTTCACACATTCGGTCAGCAAATATTCGATCTGTCCGTTGACTGAGCGAAATTCATCTTCTGCCCAGGCTGCCAGTTCGGCATATAGGGTAGAGGATAGGCGTAAGGGCACCTGTTTTTTTGCTTTTTCTTTGGGTGTACGTTCTTCCATGGCTCCCCTCCCTTTCTGGTATAAATTTACAGGCCGTTTGGTGTCCAAATCCCGGTGCATGGTGCCATGCCCCGGGACTTAGGTTCAGAATATTTTTTAGTAAATGCTTCCGCTGTTGACGATGGGCTGTGCGTCTTTATTGCCGCAAAGGACAACAAGCAGGTTGCTGACCATGGCGGCCTTGCGTTCTTCGTCAAGCTCTACAATATCATTCTCGCTGAGTTTTGTCAAAGCCATTTCCACCATACTTACAGCGCCTTCTACGATCTTCTGGCGGGCGTCGATAATGGCAGCAGCCTGCTGGCGCTGGAGCATTGCCGAAGCGATCTCAGGAGCATAGGACAGATTGGCGATGCGTACTTCAAGAATCTTAAGCCCTGCAATGGACACCTTTTCCTGAAGCTCCTGCTTCATAATATCGGCCACCTCCTGGCTGCTTCCCCGAAGGGACTTTTCATCGCCGCTTTCGCTTGTATCGTAAGGATAGCGCCGTGCTGTATTGCGGACAATAGAGTCGCACTGAATGGACAAAAATGTTTTGTAGTTTTGTACATTAAAGACGGCTTTTACCGGATTGACCACCTGCCAGATAACAATGGTACCGATAATGATGGGATTACCCAGCTCATCGTTGACCTTTTGCTGGGCGTTATCCAAGGTCATGGCTTTAAGGGAAACTTTTTTGCTTAAGGTGGACCCTGCGCTTCCTGTGCTGACGCGGCCTGTAGCTGCAATCTGGGAAATCCCTGCATTTAAAGAGGAGACCGTCGGGTTGACTGCCGTACAAAAAGGATTAACGTAATAAAAGCCTTCGGATTTTAAAGTGCCGTAGTAGTTACCAAATAACGTAAGGACTAAAGCCTCGTTAGGGCCGATGACCTTAAAGCCGGGAAAGATGAAGCAGGACAGGCACAGGATGATAATGCCTGCGGCCAGGAGCACGCCTCCGGGGAGCATAAGCTCATCGTTCAAAAGTACGCCGCCGCCGATAATGGCTGCAATACATGCCACGATGACCAGGATCGTCACAAACAGCATGACAAAGCCGTTAATGGACGGGGCCTTTTTTTCTTCATACACTTTTTTTGATACAAATTGATCTTCCATAAAATCCTCTCCTTGAAAAACAAAGTGATATTAATTTGATATCACTATAATATACCCTTGGGAGGAGAATGTCAATAGCCGCTGACAGGATTTTACAAATGAAAGCTGCGGCGTCTTTCCCGACTTGAGACAGAGAACCGCAACAAAAAGACGCCCGGGCGACAGCGGTTTGCTGCCTCCCGGGCGTATGGGGGATTTATAAATACAGGATCATTCGTGGCGCAGAGCGTCGATCGGATTTAAGTTAGCTGCTTTAATGGAAGGAAGCAAGCCGAATACGATACCGATAACTACAGAAAAGACGACGGATCCGATAATGGCTGTCACGCTTATGGCAACAGGCGTGGAGGAGATCCGTGAGATCACTTCAGCCAGGATGATCCCTGCGATAATGCCGATAATGCCGCCAAGACTTGTAAGCACGGCCGCTTCTGTAAGGAACTGGGCCAGGATACGGTTTTTACGGGCGCCGATGGCCTTTTTAAGACCGATCTCCTGGGTACGCTCTGTAACAGAAACAAGCATAATGTTCATAACGCCGATACCGCCTACAAGAAGGGAAATACTGGCGATCCAGATCAGCTGCTGATTGGTGGAGGCGCTGAGTTCCTGAAGGTTCCGTGCAGTCTCCATAATATCGGTGCCCCGGTAAGTATAGGTCTGGCCGGATGTATCTGAGGTATCCCCGGACATAGAGTCTGTTGATGCAGAACTGTCAGAGGAAAGGGCGTCCTGGGCGGAAGGGATCGTGTTGCTTCCGGTTGTGGACACGCCAATAAATTCATTGATGGCATCCTCGGCTTTTTGTCCGGCTGTACTCATGGAATCTGTATTTACTGCCCGGACAACCACGTTGGGAATTTCGTCATAGCAGTAGATCACAGGCCATGTCTCATAGGGAACATAGACGGTCGTCATTTGGCTTCCGCTGTACTGGTAATAATCTTCGATCGTATTGATCACCGGCTTGAAGGATGAAGCTTTGTCTACAACGCCTACTACTGTAAAAGGTTCGCCGTTGATCTCCAGAGTTTTTCCTAAGGGATCCTCGCTGGGGAATACTGTGGCAGCGGCATCCTTATCCAGCACAGCCACCTTGCGTCCCTGGGTAAAATCATCCTCAACAAAGGTACGTCCTTTAATGCTCATATATCCGCAGGTATCAAAATAATGAGCGTCAATGCCGTAAATCTGCATATTGGTGTAGGATGTATTTTTATAGTAAAGACTGTCTGTGTAATTCCGGTGAAGATAGTAGGAAATATTTTCTACTTCCGGGATCTCCAGCAGGTCTTCTCTTAAGGTTTCATCCAAAATAGGAATGGAGGAAGGAATATTATAGTTATCGGGATAATATTCGTAGTTATTCTCCATCAGCTTAATGTCAATGGTATTATTGCCCGCGCCTACCAGGTTTTGTTTGATCTGTTCGTTTGTCCCTTTAATGGTGGACACAATGGCAATGATGGAAGCAATACCGATGATAATGCCCAGCATGGTCAGGAAGGAGCGCATCTTATGAGACCATACCCCCTGGAACGAGAGTCTAATATTTTCTAACATGGCAACCTCCTACTAATAAACTTCTTCGTTGATCTTTGTCTTTACACCCTCGCGGACATCCTTGCCGTAGGGGAAGGCCACATAATCTTCTGCGGTTACAGCATCATTGGTGATCTCCATATAGCCGCCAAGAACCTTTCCTGTCACAACTGTGCGCCGCTCAAGACGGCCGTCGCTGCCGGCGACATAGACACAGGACTGTCCGTTATCTTCAGTAAGAATATAGGCCTTTGACAAATAAATATTTTCTCCCGTCATTGTAGGATCAGTATAGCCGCTGTTATTTCCGGTAGTGATCTCTACATTTTCGTTTTCCATAAGGCCTTCCGGCGGATTATCAATCAGGGCAATAAACGGGTAATTGGAAGAATTGGGGTTCTTTCCGTAAGTATCCGCATTGGCTGTGGGATAGGGCGAAACCTCTTTGATGGTTGCATCAAAGGAAGATCCGGTGTTCCAGGACATGGCTGAAATGGTCTGGCCTACGGTCAGTGTTCCAAGATCCAGCTCGTTGATGGTTCCTGTTAAATAAAGTCCTTCGGTGCTGTTAATGGTCATAAACGGTTCGGATGTATTTGTATTTTCATCCAGTGTCTGCATGTCTGTAACGACACCATTGACAATACTGGTTACTGTGGCGTTATTCAGCTGGTTTTGAAGCTTGGCCAGATCCAGCTGTGCCTGGCGTTTTTGTGTTTCAAGACGGCTCAGCTCCAGCTGCTTTGCGGTGAGCATATCCTTGATTTCTTCTGCAGTGTAGGATGGGCCGCCGCCAATATCAATACCGCCTCCCCAGTTTCCGTCGCCCCAGTCACCGCCGCTAATGTCGGAGCTTTCTTCCGGCTTCTCATTTAAGGCAATGCCGTTGGCGATAAAATCAGCAATGGGCGTATCAATGGCACTTTCTGAAGGTGCTTCCATTTTGCTGCCATCCAGGGTGATCCAGCTGGCATGGCCTTCGATCTTTAAAATAACAGTCATTTTGTTTTCGCGGATATGATTAATAAAATCTTTGGTGATCACAGTGGATTCATCACAATAGATTTCGTAAACATCCCGGTGGTCATGGGACACATCCAAAGGCGTATCTTTGTCCAGCTCTTTGATGGGTTCCTGGGTAAGCTCCAGTTCATTGGCCATAAAGTCGGCCAATGTTGTGGCCACAGAGGTTACATAGGGCAATGGCAGGGATGCCGGATCCAGGGTACATGTTTCCTCGGTATCGCTGAGCCATATGGCCGTACTTAACGGGGTGCCGTTTTCATTCTCACTGCCGTCAGCATTACGTCCAAGAAGGATATAAATAAACTCCGGCGTGATCTGTGTCTGGGATGCGGCGCTGATCAGGATCGTCCTTCCGGCGGATAAGGCCTGGGGATAGGTTTCAAAAAAAGTCTTATCCAGCAAGGCAAGCTCATCCACAGGCATCTGGCCTTCTTTTTCGATAAACTGCTGCAGCGTACACTCTTTTTGGGTATTGATAAAGGGTTCGCTGAATTTACTGCCGTCTAAAAGCACAGCAGGGGTGCCGTCACTAAATGTAAGGAGCAGTTTTTTGGGAGGTACCGGCATGGTCTGACCGGGATTTTCCGGATCCGGGATTTCTTCCATATCGGATCCGTCAGCATTTTTACCGCGGATCAGGTTAATAAACTCCGGTGTGATCTTTGTAGTCAGGCTGCATGGGATGATCATAGCCCCTTCTTCATTGACCGTGTTTTCGTACTTTGTAAAATCAAAATCCTTGTCTAAAACTTCCTCAAAAACATCGGCTTCCGATTCGCTTTCCGATTCTCCAACGCTTTCCGATTCACTTTCAGACTGGCTTTCCGATTCTCCCGTACTTTCAGACTCGCTTTCAGGCGGAATTTCCGATTCCCCGGGAGTGTCCGGTGTTTGAGATTCCGGCGGGGGCGGCGTGGTTTCCGGTGTCTGGGACGTTTCCGGAGGCTGGGTTGTATCCGGCGTCTGGGTTGTATCCGGCGTCTGGGAACTTTCCGGGGTCTGCGCGGTTTCCGGTGCCTGGGATTCGGATGTTGGCACTGTTTCGGAGGAAACCTGGGCAGAGGTGGCAATCACCTTAGGCGCTGCGGAAGTAATATTTGTATTATTATCTTCAACGTCTGCGTCCGGTGTTGTTACCGGATTATCGATGGAAATGCCGCCGGAGGGCACAACGCCCTTTTTCAGGCTTTGAATGTCTTTGTTGGCCTGGTCAATATTCATTTCAATGGTCTGTATATCCAGCTTTTTTGTTTCAATGTCCAGCTCGATCAGCTCGGTGTCGTACTGTATTAACGGAGTACCCACAGTAACCGTATCGCCGGCCTGGACGAAAATATCTTTCACTGTGGCATCGCTTTCCAGATAAATGGTCTGGCTTACATCTGAGGTAACTCTGCCGTAAGAGCTGGAATAGCCGTCATAATTATACGTGGATACGTTTGTTACAGGAACGACCTCCACGACTTTTTTGCTGTTTTGTACCTGTACTGCAGCAAAAATGCCTCCGCCCACAAGGCCGATGATCAGCAGGATACAGATAGGGATGATCACTTGTTTTCGCTTGATGTTCATAGCTGCTGGGTCGCCTCCTTTTCCACAATAGCTTCCTGGGCTTTTGTCTCAGCATCGGTGTGCTGGGGTTGGAAGATGGGCTGGCTCAGATCGGGAACGATCTGTCCGTCACGGATCAGGATCCTGCGCTGGGCAAAGCCGGCAATATCGGCATCATGGGTGATCATGACAACGGTAACGCCTTCATCATTCAGCTTTTGAAAAAGCTCCATGATCTGTTGGCCGGATTTGCTGTCTAAAGCTCCGGTTGGCTCATCTGCCAGTAAAATTTTAGGATTGTTGACAATCGCTCTGGCGATTGCCACACGTTGTTTCTGACCGCCGGAAAGCTGGGTCGGTTTAAAGTCCACACGATCGGCAAGGCCTACGCGTTCCAGCGCCTGCAATGCTTTTTCCTTGCGTTCCTTTTTGCTCATGCCGGAATAGATAAGGGGCAGGCTTACATTATCCAGGGCGCTTTGGCGGGACAAAAGATAAAAGCTCTGGAAAACGAAGCCAATGCTTTTCAGGCGCACATCGGATAAGGCTTTGTCTTTATAGCTTAAAACATCTTCCCCGTCCAGCAGATATTCGCCGGAGGTGGGGCGGTCCAGACAGCCGATAATATTCATCAGCGTTGTTTTTCCGGAACCGGAGGGCCCCATAATGGCGAGATATTCTCCTTTTTCAACACTCAGGGAAATATTGTTAAGAACGGGAACCGTCATTTTTCCCTGAATGTAATCTTTATAGATATTTTTTAATTCAAGAATCATATTAAGCCCCCGTTTCACTGCGCTGCCGTTTCGTCATACAACGTGGCGCTGCCGTCATCAGTGATGGTGCCGTCGTCCATGGCGGCACCGTCGTCGGTGATGGTCCCGTCGTCGATCATGGTGCCGTCATCAGTGATGGTTCCGTCATCCATGCCGCCCATATCCTCAGAGGAATTGGTATGCATGCCGTCGTTCAGGACACAGTCCATGCCTTCTTCCAGGAGATTTCCGGGAAATGCAATATAATCTTCAGCGGTCAGACCGTCAAGAATCTGGTATTCATCCATGGCGCTGTCATAGTCGCCCAGCTCCAGATGACGCCGTTCCAGCTTATTGCTGCTGTTGGCGACCCAGGCATAAGCGTCGTTTTCTTCAAGCTCCAGATACATGGCGGAGATCCACAGACCTTCGCGCTGGGTTTCCTGGCCGTTGTCCGGCTCAATGAACACATGCTGTCCAAGCATGAAATCACTGGAGGAATCCGGTGTAACATAAAATGCGTAGCTGGTAGATGTCTGGCCGCTGTCTCCGGATCCGCCCATGTAAACAACGCCGCTTGAGGAATCTGAGCTGTTATATGTATTGCTTGTATCGATTTCGCTGATGGTTCCGGTCCATGTAAGTGTTTCGTCAACACGGGAACGGATGATTACCGGCTGTCCCTGGGAAAGGTTCCACACGTTCTGCTCATTGACCTTTCCTTTGATCCGGTATTCTCCGGAAGCCATAATGGTCATGAAAGGCTTGGGATTGCCCATGTTGTCATAGGCAGTGTTTTCGTTAACTTCCTGGACAATGCCGTCCATAGTGCTGGTCACGGTGGCGTTTGTCAGGTCGTTTTCCAGCTTTTCAATCTCTGCTTCTTTGGCGCGCTTGTTGTACTCTGCCCGTTTTGCGTTGGTCTGTGCGGTCTGGATCTGCATGGTGTAGCTGAGCTGCTCATCGGCAGATGCTTTGTTTTTCTCCTTTTGAAGCTCGGCAATCTGATTATAGTACCCGGTAATGTCGTTTTGGATACTTTCCAGATTAATGCGTTCCTGCTCTAATGTCAGGGCAGTGTCTTCCGTGTCGTACTCGAACAGCGGCGTACCTACGGAAACCTCATCGCCGGCAGAAACAAAAATGTCTTTGATCTTTTTATCTGCGTTT
This sequence comes from Candidatus Scybalocola faecigallinarum, assembly GCA_018711005.1. Lineage (GTDB taxonomy): Bacteria > Bacillota > Clostridia > Lachnospirales > Lachnospiraceae > Catenibacillus > Catenibacillus faecigallinarum. The sequence continues at coordinate 66,032 of DVIT01000014.1, forward strand.
TTCTCTACCTTTGTTGTTTCCTGAGATTCCACAACTCCGGAAAAACGGTTCTGGTTGCCGTTGCCGCTTCCAAGGCCGGCAATAACGGAAACCGGATCTACGTAAGCGACCTGGCTGCCTGTGCTTTGCCCGCTCCCTCGAAAAACAAAGTAGTAAAGAGCAGCAGCGGCGATAATAACGATAGCAATGATAATACAGATGACAGAGATCACCTTTTGCTTACTTTTCATGATCTTAAATCCTCCTTAAATGTTGCTGTTTGCCGGGGGCGCCTGATATGATATTGTGGCGCACAGCCCGCTGGGGCATACTTTAAACTTATTATACCATTAAACCGGATAAAAAGCATTTTAAGGTTATCATAGAAATTCTTACATTTTCATAACGAAGGAAAGGCGGCAGACATTTCGATTTTCGGACGGATGCGCAGGCATGGACGAATTGTTAGAATTGTTGTTACTATTCACAGCCACCCCACCCGCATGCGCACTCGTCGCGCTTACGCGCTTCAGTTCCGCCCCTTACGGGGCTAAGACTGCTTATGTGGGTGGGGTGACTGCTTCACAGTCCTGTTTCATACCTGGCAGCAGGTGCTTTTGTGCAAGCACAACGCGTTGGCTGCCAGGTATGAAACGGCTGTGAATAGTAACGAATTGTTACAAACTTTGTGTATTTCGTCGGTTGACATGGGGAAAAATCTATATTATTATAAGACGTGGTAAAAACTTTGATGGAGAGAGTAGTTTTGCGGTGAAGGTTAAAGCGAGCCGGCGGCGGTGGAAGGCCGGTATCAGTAGCCCTTAACGAAAATCACTCCGGAGTTGCAGGCTGAAATCAGAAGTAAGCCCCGCCGGCCTTTCACCGTTACAGGAAACGCATATAGAGGTATGCTGGAATAAGGTGGTTGCGGAACAACTGGCTTTCGTCCTTTTCTGGGGATGAAAGCCTTTTTTATTTACCATGAAAGCCCGGCAAGGGGCTGCACAGACGGACAAGCTTGCTTGTACGGATGCGCAGAGATTTGCCGGCAAGACCGTATGAGCACGAGGCTGCATAAGCAGCCGGAAAGTGCGAATACGGTCAGGATGGCGAGAGTGCGCCAGCACGGAGCCATCCGCGGCTTTCAATCGTGGTGTTGCCGCGCACAGCGCGGCATGCGATGATTCCATGAAAGCCCGGCAAAAAGCTGCACAGACGGACAAGCTTGCTTGTACGGATGCGCAGAGATTTGCCGGCAAGACCGTATGAGTAAGGAAATATAAAATTAAGGAGGAAAATGACGGTGTACCAAAAAGTAGACACAAATCTCAATTTTGTACAGCGGGAAAAGGATGTTGAAAAGTTCTGGGAAGACGAGAATATTTTTGAAAAGAGTATTGAGTCCAGAGCAAACTGCCCGGAATATACGTTTTATGACGGCCCGCCAACGGCCAATGGCAAGCCCCATATCGGCCATGTGCTGACCCGTGTTATTAAAGATATGATCCCCCGTTATAAAACCATGAAAGGCTATCAGGTGCCGAGAAAGGCCGGATGGGATACCCACGGACTTCCTGTGGAGCTGGAAGTGGAAAAGAAACTTGGATTAGACGGCAAGGAGCAGATCGAGGAATACGGTCTTGAGCCGTTTATCGAGCATTGTAAGGAAAGCGTCTGGAAGTACAAAGGCATGTGGGAGGACTTTTCTGCCACTGTCGGCTTCTGGGCAGATATGGAAAACCCTTATGTGACCTATCACAACGACTTTATCGAGTCTGAATGGTGGGCATTAAAGCAGATCTGGGAAAAAGGACTGCTGTATAAGGGCTACAAGATCGTACCTTACTGCCCCCGGTGCGGGACACCTTTGTCCAGCCATGAGGTAGCCCAGGGCTATAAGGATGTTAAGGAGCGTTCTGCTGTTGTCCGCTTTAAAGTAAAGGATGAGGATGCGTATATCCTTGCCTGGACAACCACACCGTGGACACTGCCATCCAACGTGGCTTTGTGTGTGAACCCGGATGAAAATTACGTAAAGGTGAAAAAGGGCGAATATACCTACTACATGGCAGAGGCCCTTGTAGGGAAGATCCTTGAAGAAGATTATGAGATCCTTGAAACTTATAAAGGAAAAGACCTGGAATATAAAGAATACGAGCCTCTTTTCCCATTTGTTAAGCTGAATAAAAAAGCATATTATGTAACCTGTGATACTTACGTTACATTAACCGACGGTACCGGCGTTGTTCATATTGCTCCGGCATTTGGTGAGGACGACTCCAACGTAGGCCGTAAGTATGATCTGCCGTTCCTTCAGCTTGTGGATGGCAAGGGTGAAATGACTGCTGAGACTCCATGGGCAGGCGTATTCTGCAAAAAGGCAGATCCTATGGTTCTTGAAGATCTGGACAAGCGGGGCCTGTTATTCTCAGCGCCTAAGTTTGAGCACAGCTACCCCCATTGCTGGCGGTGCGACACGCCTCTGATCTATTATGCAAGAGAGTCCTGGTTCATTAAAATGACCGCTGTGAAGGACGATCTGATCCGCAACAATAATACCGTCAACTGGATCCCGGAAAGCATTGGCAAGGGCCGTTTCGGCGACTGGCTGGAAAATGTCCAGGACTGGGGCCTGAGCCGTAACCGTTATTGGGGAACACCTTTAAATATTTGGGAATGTGAATGCGGCCATCAGCATGCCATCGGAAGCATTGCCGAGTTAAAGGAAATGTCTGATAACTGTCCGGACGATATTGAACTGCACCGTCCGTATATTGATGCCGTGACCATTAAGTGTCCTAAGTGCGGAAAGCCTATGCACCGTGTGCCTGAGGTTATTGACTGCTGGTTTGACTCCGGTTCCATGCCATTTGCCCAGCATCATTATCCTTTTGAAAATGAAGACCTGTTTAAGGCTCAGTTCCCGGCAGACTTTATTTCCGAGGCTGTGGACCAGACCCGCGGATGGTTCTACTCCTTAATGGCCATTTCAACACTGATCTTTAATAAGGCGCCTTATAAAAATGTCCTTGTTCTTGGCCATGTCCAGGATGAAAACGGACAAAAGATGAGTAAGTCCAAGGGAAATGCCGTGGATCCTTTTGATGCTCTGGAAACCTACGGCGCTGATGCCATCCGCTGGTATTTCTACATTAACAGCGCTCCGTGGCTTCCCAACCGCTTCCATGGCAAGGCTGTAATGGAAGGCCAGCGCAAGTTCATGGGAACTTTATGGAATACTTACGCATTCTTTGTACTTTATGCAAATATTGATAACTTTAATGCATTAGAATATACATTGGAATATGATAAGCTTTCTGTTATGGATAAGTGGCTTTTGTCCAAATTAAACTCCACTGTAAAAGCTGTGGATGATCATTTGGAAAATTACCGCATCCCTGAGGCTGCCAAGGCCCTTCAGGAATTTGTGGATGACATGAGCAACTGGTACGTGCGCCGCAGCCGTGAACGTTTCTGGGCAAAAGGTATGGAGCAGGATAAGATCAATGCTTATATGACCCTGTACACAGCTCTTGTGACGATCTGCAAGACTGCTGCGCCGATGATCCCGTTCATGACAGAGGAAATTTACCAGAATCTTGTAAGAAGCCTTGATAAAAATGCGCCGGAAAGTATCCATCTGTGCGACTTCCCTAAAGTTGAGGAGGCACATATTGATAAAGAGCTGGAAAAAGATATGGATCTTGTGCTCCAGGTGGTTGTCCAGGGCCGTGCATGCAGAAATGCAGCCAATATTAAAAACCGCCAGCCCATCGGCCAGATGTATATTAAGGCCAACTTTGAGCTTCCGGAATTTTTCAGGGAGATCATTGCCGACGAGCTGAATGTAAAGCAGGTGGAATTTGTCGATGACATCAGCCGCTTTATTTCCTATACATTTAAACCGAATTTTGCTACACTTAAGTTAAAGTACAGCAAGAAGCTGGGTGTGCTGCGCCAGATCCTGGCCAAGATCGATGGCCATGAGGCAATGGCTCAGTTAAAAGCTAACGGCTGTATCAAAGTGGATGCTGACGGAGAAATGTGCGAGCTTCTGGAAGAAGATCTTTTGATCGAAGCTGCTCATACAGATGGTTATGTATCCAGCTCTGAGCGGGATGTGACGGTTGTTTTGGACACTAATCTCAGCGAAGAACTTCTTATGGAAGGCTTTGTGCGGGAGATCATTTCCAAGATCCAGACCATGCGTAAGGAAGCCGGCTTTGAAGTGACCGATCACATTGAAATATCCATGCGCGGCAATGACAAGGTTGCCGGTATTGTTAAGGAAAATGAGGCTACAGTGAAATCTGAAGTTATGGCGGATGCCGTTTCCTATGATAACGCCTCCGGATATGTAAAAGAGTGGAATATTAATGGTGAAAAGGTGACACTGGGTGTAACACGCCTTTAAAAAATCCCCATATGGGATATCTGACTGCCGCGGCAAACGCGGCAGTCACAGAAAGGAGAAAATGGTTGTGAAAGAACAGAAAATGGCTGTACAAAGTGCAGCTGCCCCGAACAAATTGTTTAACAAGGCTGATTTTAAGAAAGAGATCCTGGAAAACATTAAGCTGCTGTTTAGAAAGACCATTGATAATGCCAGCCAGGAAGAAATTTTTCAGGCCGTATCTTTAGCGGCCAAAGATATTATTGTGGATGAATGGCTTGCCACGCATAAGAAGTATAATGAAGAAAATCCAAAGATCGTTTACTATCTGTCCATGGAGTTTTTGATCGGCCGTGCCCTTGGCAACAACCTGATCAATCTGCGCTGCTATAAGGAAGTGGCAGAAGTTCTGGATGAAATGGGCATCGACATTAACGTGATCGAAGATCAGGAACCGGATCCGGCTCTCGGAAACGGCGGTCTCGGACGTTTGGCTGCATGCTTTTTAGATTCTCTGTCCACACTGGGCTATCCGGCGTACGGATGCGGTATCCGTTATAAATACGGTCTTTTCAAACAGAAGATCGAAAATGGCTATCAGGTGGAAGTGCCGGATAACTGGTTAAAGAATGGCTATCCTTTTGAGATCAAACGTGCTGAGTATAAGCAGGAGATCAAGTTTGGCGGCTATGTCCGTGTTGTATGGGATGAACAGGCCCACAAAAACCGTTTTATCCAGACGGATTATCAGTCCGTTTATGCTGTACCTTATGATCTGCCCATCGTCGGCTATGGCAACAATGTTATAAACACACTGCGTATCTGGGATGCAGAGCCGATTGTAGAGTTTAACCTGGAATCCTTTGATAAAGGAAACTATGTAAAGGCTGTAGAGCAGGAAAACCTTGCTAAGAGCATTGTTGAAGTGCTCTATCCCAATGACAGCCACTACAGCGGCAAAGAGCTGCGCTTAAAGCAGCAGTATTTCTTCGTATCTGCCAGCATCCAGCGTGCGATCCAGAAGTACAAAGAGCTGAATAACAATGACATTCATAAATTATACGAAAAAGTATGCTTCCAGATGAACGATACCCATCCGACCATTGCCGTTGCCGAGCTGATGCGTATCCTTGTGGACGAGGAAGATCTGGAATGGGATGAGGCATGGAGCATTACAACAAAGTGCTGCGCATATACAAACCATACGATCATGGCAGAGGCTTTGGAAAAATGGCCGGTAGACCTGTTTATGCGTCTGCTTCCCCGTGTATATCAGATCGTTGAGGAGATCAACCGCCGTTTCCTGAACCAGATCGAGGAGCGTTATCCGAATCAGTACAACAAGATCAAGAGCATGGCAGTGATCTATGAAGGCCAGATCCGTATGGCCAACCTGGCTATTGTGGGCGGTTCTTCCGTTAATGGTGTTGCACAGCTCCATACAGAAATCCTTGAAAAGCGGGAGCTGAAAGATTTCTATGAAATGATGCCGGAGAAATTCTCCAACAAGACCAACGGCATTACCCAGCGCCGTTTCCTTCTCCACGGCAATCCTCTCCAGGCTGCCTGGGTAACGGAAAAGATCGGTACAGACGCATGGATCACCGATCTTCCACAGATCAAGGCTCTGGAAAAATTTGCAGATGATCCTAAGGCCCAGAAGGAATTTATGGATATTAAATATCAGAATAAGCTGCGCCTGGCTAAGTACATTAAAGAACACAACGGTGTTGACGTAGATCCCAACTCTATTTTTGATGTTCAGGTAAAACGTCTCCATGAATATAAACGCCAGCTGATGAATATCCTTCATGTAATGTATTTATACAATCAGCTGAAGGCGAACCCTAATATGGACTTCTATCCGACCACATTTATTTTCGGCGCTAAGGCTGCTGCCGGATATAAACGTGCGAAGGAAACCATTAAGCTGATCAACTCTGTAGCCGATGTGATCAATAATGATGCTTCCATTAACGGCAAGTTAAAGGTTGTATTTATTGAGAACTACCGGGTATCCAACGCTGAGATGATTTTTGCAGCCAGCGATGTATCCGAGCAGATCTCTACAGCCAGCAAGGAAGCTTCCGGCACAGGAAACATGAAGTTCATGCTGAATGGTGCAGTGACTATTGGTACCATGGACGGCGCCAATGTGGAGATCGTAGAAGAAGTCGGCGAGGAAAATGCCTTTATCTTCGGTATGTCCGCAGAGGAAGTTATGGCTTACGAAGCCAATGGCGGCTATAATCCGTATGATATTTATAATGCTGACGGAGATATCCGCAAGGTTCTGGAGCAGCTTGTAGATGGGACCTATTCCAGAGAAGGAGATCTGTTTAATGAGATCTATACTTCCCTGCTGAAAGGCACCGGCTATGATCGTCCGGATGTATACTTTAACCTGAAGGATTTCCGTTCTTATGCTCAGGCTCAGGCCCGTGTGAACAAGGCTTACAAGGACCGCGCACATTGGGCAAAAATGGCCATTTTAAATATTGCCAATGTAGGCAAATTCTCCTCTGACCGTACTATCGAGGAGTATGTAAAAGACATCTGGCATTTGAATAAAGTAACCGTGACTGTTTAAGGCAGCTGTACGGACCAATAAGGGCTGTCCCCTGACATAACTGCCGGGGACAGCCTTTGCTGTTGACAGGAGGAAACCTAATGCAGAATATAAAGCTTTTGATCGAATATGACGGGACCCGTTATGACGGATGGCAGCGGCTTGGAAAAGACAGCGGACGCACGACGATCCAGGGAAAAATCGAGGACGTTTTGCGGCGCATGACCGGTGAAGCCATTGAGATCATTGGCTCAGGGCGGACCGATGCCGGCGTCCATGCCCGGGGACAGGTGGCCAATTTTCATACAGACAGTACCATGTCCTGCCGGGAGATGTATCATTATCTGAACCATTATCTCCCGGAAGATATTGGCATCCGGGAAGTGTGCGCCGTTCCTGAACGGTTCCACAGCCGCCTCAGCGCCCGGGCAAAAACCTATGTGTACCGTGTGGTGGAAGGGGATATGCCCTGTGTTTTTGACCGGAAATATGTGTACCGGTACCCTAAAGCATTGGATATACAGGCCATGAACGCTGCTGCTGCTTTTTTAACCGGCCGTCATGATTTTAAGGCATTTTCCTCAGTAAAGCGGACGAAAAAATCCACAGTGAGAGAGCTGTATTCCGTTGAGGTCCTAAGGCATGAGGGGCAGGTATGGATGCGCTTTCACGGCAATGGATTTTTATATAATATGGTGCGCATTATGGCAGGGACACTTATAGAGATCGGCGCCGGGGAACGCAGACCTGAAGATGTAAAAAACATTCTTGAAAGCCGGGACCGGCAGATGGCAGGAGTAACAGCCCCGGCCTGCGGCCTGTGCCTTATGAAAGTGGAATATTAGGAGCGCTTAGGAGGTGGATATATGGATAAAATTTTGATCGTAGAGGATGACGGAATGATCGCCTCCGGGCTGATTTATGCCCTGGAGCAGGAAGGCTTTGCCGCGGAAAACGCAGCCAGCTGTGAAGCGGCCCAAAAGTGTTATGCGCCGGGGAAATTTACCATGGCGATCCTGGACATTACATTGCCTGACGGCACAGGATATGATGTTTGCCGGATGATCAAGTCCCGGGAAGACCTGCCCATCCTGTTTTTAACTGCCTGTGACGATGAAGTCAATGTGGTCATGGGACTGGATATGGGCGCAGACGATTATATAACAAAGCCCTTCCGCATCCGGGAGCTGATCAGCCGGATCAAATCCATCCTGAGACGGTATGGAAAACAAAGCGGCGATGAGAATATTTTCCGGGCCGGCAATGTGACGGTGGATCTGAAAAAGGCCAAAGTGATGAAAAATCAGAAAGAAGTCATATTGACCGCCATGGAATACCGGCTTTTGCTCACGCTGATCAATCACCGGGGCCAGGTTCTTTCCCGCAGCCAGCTTTTGGAAGGCATTTGGGATGTAGCCGGGGATTTTGTCAATGACAATACGCTGACCGTGTATATTAAGCGGATCCGGGAAAAGCTTGAGGATGACCCGGCAGCGCCAAAGCTGATCAAAACAGTGCGGGGCCTGGGCTATTGTCTGGAGGCATGAGCCAATGATACGAAATAAACGTTTTGTGGCAATGGTCCTGTGCTTCATAGGAGTTTTTATCCTTTCCACAGGACTGTCTCTTTATTTTAGTGGCGCCGCGGTGTGGATCATGGCTGCGGGAATGGCAGTGATCATCCTGATATTTTCCCTGTTTACATGGAACAGGTACCAAAGCCTGAAAAAAATGGCCGCGCAGCTCCATCAGTTCCAGCGCAGCATGAATCATCTGTCCCTGGAAGAATACAGTGAAGGGGAATTAAGCTACCTGTCCAGCGAGATCGGCAAAATGGCCACAAAGCTCACAGAGCAGGCCCATATGCTGGAAGCGGATAAAAAATATCTGGCAGACGCCATTTCCAATATTTCCCATCAGCTGAAAACGCCCCTGACCTCCATGAGCATGATGGCGGACTTTTTAAGCAGCAGCACCCTTCCGGAAGAAAAGCGGAAAGAATTTACCGGCAATATCCGGCGCCAGCTGGACCGGATACAGTGGCTTGTATCTGCTTTGCTGAAAATGGCCCGGCTGGATGCAGGATCCGTGACCATGAAAAAAGACAAGGTAAATGTGGCGGCCCTGATCCGCAAAGCATCGGAGCATTTGTTGATTCCCATGGAGCTTCAGGGCCAGGAGCTGGTGGTGGACTGCCAGCCTTCTGTGGAATTTACAGGGGACATGGACTGGATGGCGGAAGGCCTGTCCAATATTTTAAAAAACTGCATGGAACATATGGAGGGCGGGAAAAAGCTCTATGTCCGCGTTTCAGATAATCCCCTGTATGTCCGTATAGATATTGAAGATGAGGGCTGCGGCATTGCCAAAGAAGATCTTCCCTATATTTTCCAGCGGTTTTATAAAGGGAAAAATGCTTCGCCGGACAGCGTAGGTATCGGCCTGGCAATGGCAGCCCAAATTATCCATCAGCACAATGGCGATATACATGTGGAAAGCGTTTTGGGGGAAGGAACGAAATTTCAGGTTAAGATTTATAAGTAGAGACATACATTGGGGGTGTTTGTGTGGAATATATTAAAAGAAACCGGATGGATATAGAGATTTTGGATAATCTCTGGGAAAAACGCCATTTTCATCAGGATATAGAAATTCTTTATGCTCTTGATGGGGTTTTTAAACTGGAAATCGGAAACCGTGAAGTAATCTTGAGAAAAGATGATATTTATGTAATTAATGCCAATAAGCCTCATGGGATACTATCCCTGGAGGAAGGCCTTATGGTCAAGCTGTCGGTAACCTACCGGCTTTTTTCAGATGTGTTTGTGGATCAGCCCCTATTTTTTCTCTGTGATTCCACATCCGGGGAAACGGAAAAATACAGAAAACTAAGAAGCAGTATTAACCGGCTGCTTCGATTTTTCCTTAAAAATCTGGGAAGCCGGGCAAGCCTTCGGTATGTGGCGCTTTGCTATGATGTGCTGGATATTTTGGCTGAAAATTTTCTGGCTCATGTGCCGGAGAAAAAGCGAACAGAGACTTATGATAAAATTGATGAGCGGATTGACGCAATTAACAATTATATTGGATCAAATTACAGCCAGCCTTTAAGCTTGAAAAGTCTGTCAAATCAGCTTTATCTTTCAGAAGGATATTTGTCCCGGTTTTTTAAGAAAAATTATGGCATGTCTTTCAGCGATTATCTGACCAATATCCGGCTGCATCATGCTATGGAAGATCTGATCTATACAGATCTTCCCATTACAAAAATCGTTTATTCCAATGGATTTTCCAATCAGACTGTATTTGGAAAAAATTTTAAAAATGTTTACGGCGCTACGCCCTCTGCCTTTCGTAAGAAAGTCCGCCAGGAGCAGGAAAATCCGAAAACTGAGTCGGAAACCGCTTATTTATACAGCCGTCTGGAGGATCTTCTGGATATACAGGAAAATTCTGAAAATATTTCGACAGATCAGATTTCAGGACAAGAACCGGCAGAATCCACAGGGAAGCCCTTGTCTCCTTCTCTGTCCGGCCGTGAAAAAAACGTAGATTTTTCCTGCAACGGCGCCAAATGGGCCGATCATCCCTGCCGTGCTTTTCGTACAGTGAATGTGGGTATGGCGGAGGATCTGGTCCGATCGGAGCTTCAGGAAGCTATTGTAACGATGAAAACATTTTTCGGAATCGAATATGTTCGTTTTTGTAATGTATTTACCCCAGCTCTGCTCATCTATGTTGGAAAGGGAGCCGAAGGTATCAATTTTTCTAAAATTGACCGTATTTTTGATTTTTTGCAAAAGCATGGGATCAAGCCCCATATTGAACTGGGGATGAAACCCCGCAGGATCATGAAAAACCTGGTAAGTGCGGTAAACGATTCTGAAATGGAAGCATCTAAGGCGGGGCCGGAATATTCCCTGAAAGATTGGGAGATCACATTTAATGCATTAATGAACCACTGGGAAAAACGCTATGGGGATGATATTGATCAATGGCGTATAGAATTGTGGTATGCTGAAGAAAAATGGGAGCAGCGCTGGGATGTAAAGGAATACTTTTCTTTTTTTCAGATGGTCTATGAAACTGTGCGCAAGTACAGCCCCACCCTTGAAGTTGGCGGATGCGGATTAAAATTTGACTACCTGGAGAGTCATATATACAGCTTTTTGTCTGCTTGGAGCCATCAGCCGGTCCGCCCGGATTTTATTTCGGCTTTGTATTATGCGTATGAGCGGGGAACTGCGATTGTAGATCAAAGCTTCCGGCGGAGTACAGACAGCAGCTATTTGCTTCAGTGTATCCAACGACTGAAGCATTTGCTGAAGGAAACAAAAATGGACGGGCGTAAGATTTGTCTGACGGAGTGGAACCTGACAGTTTCTGACCGGAATTATATTAATGATACATGTTTTAAAGGCGCTTATGTCATGAAAAATCTTATAGATTCCTTTGGTCAGGTGGATGATATGGCCTATTTTATCGGAAGTGACTGTGTGACCGAATACTATGATTCTAATGAGCCTTTATATGGAGGGACCGGATTGATTTCCAGGGACGGAATTTTAAAGCCCTCCGGTCATGCCTGTCATTTTATGCATCGTTTGTACGCCTATGAGGTGGCCCGGGATGCCAATATACTTGTGACAACCAATGGCCGGGGCGCCTATGGTCTCGTATGCCATAATCTGATAGAACTGAATGAACGTTATTATTTTACAAGGGAGGATGCTGTAAAAAAGGAAAACATTGATACTTATTTTCAGGAAAAGCGTCCTTTAACGCTCCATGTTCAGATAAAAGATGTTGCTTTGGGCGCTTATCAGCAGAAAATCTGCCGGGTCAGCGAGAAAAATGGCAGCGTTTTGGATCTTTGGAAACAAATGGATTTTGAAAAGAACCTGGAATATCAGGAAATCTTTTATTTGAAAAACGGGAGTATGCCTTTGCTGACAATGCAAAAAGTTTATTGTACTGATGGCTGTCTGTCCTTGGATATAGAACTGGAGCCAAATGAATTTTTATACATGCTTCTCTTGCCTGAGGAAGGTTAAAGATCAGAAATATACTATATAATCATGACTTTTTTCTGAAAACAGGAAAAGACAACTGAAAATGTCATTTTTTAGGGTAGAAAAGGTTACCGTAAAGGGATTTTTTCTACCCTTTTTTTGTTATTCTATGGATAACATAAATGGTACTGCTACAGATGGTACAAATGTTTTAATGGCTCCCGGAGGATGATCGGGGCGGCCGGATTAGAGGAGGTATTGGCGTGAAATATGCAAAAAAACTAAACAATCTGGACAATGTTATTGTCCGCGACAGCTTGAAAAATTTTTATGTCAATGGCAAAAAATACGGGTATCAGTTTGAATTAAAGCTGGATTATTACCGGGGACATTTTTTGTCAGTCATTGATGAGTTTGAGGTTCATGTTGATGGGGAGAGGGTTCCGGATGAACATATTAAATTCTGCATTAATGGCAAAGCATTTAGTCCTATTGAATTTGACAAATGTTATTCTGAGTTTTGGCCGGTGACTGAGGCGGCAGTGATTAAAGTTATTGCTCCCGGGGGACTGGCGGAAGGAGAACATCAGGTGGATGTGATCATGTACTATCGTTCTCCTTATATGCCTATTGGTGATAATCACGAGTATATGGCCATTGATAACTGCGGAAGCCGCAAGATGGTGATTACCGACCAGGAGGGAAAATAATGGTAAAAGTAGAGAAGCCTTTATCAAAAAACATGGAATTAGTGGCGTGGCATGATCTGAATGGACAGCCGGGATTCCAGATGGCTCTCCAGGTGGTTGGCGGACGGTATTATCTTTATGTTACCACCTATTATCATCAGGGATGGCAGATTTTAGATGTAACAGATCTGAATCACATTCAATGCAGGCATTTGGATGATCCAAGAGGAAAATCCGGTACCGTACATCCGAAGATCCAGATCGCAGATGGCATTATGATCACAGCTTCAGGGCAGCGTGTCCGTTTCCTTCCTATGGATGGTGTGGATTATGATGATTATGATGCGGGCATAGGCATATGGGATGTTAAAACCGATCCTATGAATCCAAAACTTCTGGGGTTCTGGGAAAACGGAGGCGGTGAAGGTATTGACGGCGTGAATACCCACAGAAATTTTTACGCAGGAGGGCGATATGTATATACAACCTCTAGCTGCCCGGGATTTTTAAATAATATTTTCCGGATTATTGATATTAAAGATCCTGCTCACCCTAAGGAAGTGGGACGGTGGTTTTTAAAGGAGCAATGGCTGGATGGAATGGATCATGTAGAATGGGATACTAAAAAAATCGTTCCAGGGTCCTTATGTCCTTATCCGGGATATAAGCATTATCATCTCCATATGCCTCAGGTCAAGGATGGATATGCTTATCTGGCTTATTGCGGCTATGGACTGATCATTTTAGATGTAAAGGATCCGACCAGACCTAAATATGTAGGCGGTCTGAGGATCGATCCGCCGTTTTCAGATTTTATTTCCTGTCATACGGCCCTTCCTATGAGCGGCTACAATAAGGATTATCTGATCCTGACCCAGGAAATGGGAGGAACAAAACGGCAGGCCCAATTTGCCGGTATTGTGGATATATCCGATAAAACCCATCCCACATTGGTTTCCCTGTTCCCTCCTTATTCTGTACCGGAGGATGCGCCTTTTAAAAATTATGTGGAAAAGGGCGGACGGCCCGGTCTTCATAATTTCCATCAGCCGCAGGGACAGCCCCATTATGAGGATCGTCCGGATCGTCAGTATCTTACATGCTTTAATGGGGGAATCAGGGTTTATGACACATCGGATGTATTTAATTTAAGAGAAATTGCCTACTACATTCCAAAGGATCCGGAGCAGGATTTGTGGCCCATTCCTAAAATGATGAATGATGGGCAGGTAATTTCCCGGTGTGAAGATGTTTTGGTCGATGACAGAGGTATGATCTATATGACGGATTCTAACGGGGGACTGTCAGTATTGCGCTGTCTTGTATAAAAAGTCTGCAAATAAGTAGGAGGAGAAAACTATGGCAAATATAAAAACAGGGATTACACTTTTTTCTCTGGGCACATTATTTGTGAACGGAGATCTGAACTTTGAGGATTGTGTTCGGGAAGCTGCCAATATGGGGGCTCAGGGATATGAGATCGTGGCAGCCGAATCCATTCCTTCTTATCCGTATGTGTCTGATGATTTTCTGGCATTGGTAGAAAAATGTAAGGATAAATATGGTATCGCACCGATCTGCTATGCGGCTCAGATGGACCGGGGCATGTTAAAAGACCGGGATCTCACTGAAGATGAAATGGTCGCCAGAGCAATTAATGATGTTATGTCAGCGAACAAGCTGGGATGTACGGTGATGCGGGAACAGTATTTACTGCCGCCAAAAGGCCTGGAACGTCTGGCGCCCTATGCAGAGGCGTTTAACGTAAAGGTAGGGATTGAGATACATAATCCGGAAAGTCCGATAACACCGGTAATGCTGGAATATCTCAATGTCATTGAGAAGACCGGAAGTAAATATATCGGATTTATCCCGGATTTTGGATGCTTTGCCACAGGCCCCAATAAACCTATCTGGGACCGGGCATTATCTAAAGGGGCAACGGTAGAACAGCTTGAGCGGTGCGCTCAGTTAAAATATGACCAGGTTCCAAGGGATGAAGCGTTAAAAATGATGGAAAAGGAATGTGAGAAAACGCCTGCATTATCAGATGCCATCAACAGTTTTTACGGTTTTGTCCAGTTTAAAAAGGATATTCGCAAGGAGCTTGACGGATTGATCCGGATGATGCCCTATTGCTTTGAAATGCATGGAAAATTCCATTATGTGGACGAAAAACTCCATGAACCGGCAATTCCGTATGAGGAGATCCTCCCGGTGATCCAATCCACAGATTTTGACGGTTATATTATGACAGAGTATGAGGACGAAGGCGGCTATGATGCGGTTTTACAGTGTACACGGCATATTGCCATGATGAAAAAGATTTTAGGCGCACAGTAAAAGTCCAGAAAGATGCCCGGACTGTCAGGGGGACAGTCCGGAACTAAAGGAGAAGGTGAATGCATGTTAGTTTATATTATTAAGCGGATCCTCTATGTCATTCCCGTTATGCTTGGCGTTTTGGTAATTGTGTTTATTTTAAAAACGGTAATGCCGGGCGATCCGGTGGACATGATTTTGCCTGCAGAAGCAACACAGGAGGAGCGGGAAGAAAAAAGAGAGGAACTGGGATTAAATGATCCCATACCAATCCAGTTTTTTGATTATGTAAAGGGGATTGTAACAGAGCTGGATTTTGGCACATCTTATAAAACAAATCAGCCGGTTTTCGGCGAATTAATGCAGCGTTTCCCTATTACATTTATTTTGGCTGTAGGCGCAGTATTTGTCGGATCTCTTCTGGCAATTCCATTAGGCGTCCTTTCAGCGGTCAAACAATACACATGGATCGACAGCCTGGTGCTCGTGATTTCCATGCTTGCAGTTTCCATACCAAGCTTTTGGTTTGCTCTGATGCTTTTATCTTTATTTAGTGTAAATCTGGGATGGTTTCCGACAATTTATGATGGAAGTCTTGCAAGCTGGGTCCTGCCGATTATTGTTATAGCCTTGGCAGCAATGTCCGGCCTGACCCGTATGACCCGGTCCAGTATGCTGGAGGTTATACGTTCAGATTATATCCGCACAGCCCGGGCAAAAGGTCAGACAGAGGAAAAAATTATTGTAAGACATGCTCTTAGAAATGCATTGATCCCTATTTTGGCGGCAATTGGCAATTCTCTCGGCGCACAGCTTGGCGGCGCCTTAGTTATTGAGACCGTATTTGGTATGCCTGGAATCGGAAAATACATTACAGATGCCATCAGCCAGAGAAACTTTCCTGCAGTACAGGGCGGCGTGATCCTTTTGGCATTTGTATTTACATTGATAAATCTGATCGTGGACATTAGCTATACTTTTGTGGATCCCCGTTTAAGAGAATCCATTGTAAAGAAGAAAAAGAAAAAGACCGCAAAGGTATCACTAAGCGTGTGATGGGAGGGGCAATATGTCAAAGATTCAAACACCGGCAATGGTGAAGATCAATAAAAAAAGAAAAGGCCAAAAATATGGACAGACCCCGCTGAAAGGTGCCTGGCACAGGCTGGTGCGAAACAAAATGTCTGTGGTCGGCATGGTGATCATCGTACTTTTACTGCTTATGGCGATTTTTGCAAATTTTATAGCGCCATATTCATATCAGCAGCAGGATTACACCGCCATTGCCCAGGGGCCAAGTCCGGCGCATATTTTTGGTACGGATAATATGGGAAGAGACATTTTCAGCCGATGTGTCTACGGCGCCCGCTGGTCATTACCGATTGGCCTGTTATGTGTTGTTGCAGGTCTGGCTCTTGGGGGGACCTTTGGGGTGCTGGCCGGTTTTTGCGGCGGTAAGATCGATAATGTGATCATGCGTATCATGGATATTTTTCAGGCAATTCCGGCGATTTTAATGGCTATTGCCGTGGTAGCGGTTCTCGGAAACGGGATCATCCAGTTGGTAGTGGCTATGTCTATAGCATTTATGCCTAATGTGGCAAAGACCTGCCGTGCTGCTATTTTTACAGTGAAAGGTTCAGAGTATGTGGATGCGTCCCGGGCTATTGGCGTATCCCAATTTAAGATCATTATCCGCCACCTGGTTCCTAATGCGATTGGCGTTATTGTTATTGATACTGTAGGTATGGTTGGCGCGGCGATCCTTATGGTTTCCACGTTAAGTTATATTGGCGTAGGTATTGTACCGCCTACACCGGAATGGGGAGCTATTTTATCCGCAGGAAAAGAGTATATACGTAGCGGTGTTCATATGGTGCTTTTCCCTGGCCTTATGATTATGCTTACAGTAATTTCCTTTAATTTATTTGGGGACGGCCTGAGAGATGCCTTAGATCCCCGGCTGAAATAATCCGGAGGTGAGCACAAATGTCAGATAAAATCGTAGAAGTTAAGAACCTGGTCGTTCATTACGAAACAGATGAGGGTGTTGTAGAGGCAGTTAATAATGTAAATCTGGATATAAAAAAAGGCGAGGTTTTAGGGCTGGTCGGGGAAACCGGCGCCGGGAAAACAACGATCGCCTTAAGCATCATGAATCTCCTTCCTTATCCTCCGGCTCATGTTATTCAGGGGGAGGTCCTGCTGGAAGGCAGCAATCTTCTGGAAAAAGATAAAAAGGAAATGCGCAGGATACGCGGCAAAAAAATCAGTATGGTTTTCCAGGATCCCATGACTGCTTTGAATCCGGTGCAGACTGTGGGAGAGCAGATCGCTGAAGTGATCCGGCTCCATAATCAAAATTTAAGCGCAGCGGAAATTACCAAAAAGGCTGTGGATATGCTGGAAACAGTAGGAATTCCGGGAGAGCGTTATAAAGATTATCCACACCAGTTTTCCGGCGGCATGAAGCAGCGTGTTGTTATTGCCATTGCCCTGGCATGTAAGCCGGAGCTGTTGATTGCTGATGAGCCGACGACTGCTTTGGATGTAACAATTCAGGCCCAGGTTTTGGAATTAATGAAAGACCTGCAGAAAAATTCCGGGACAGCCATGCTGTTGATCACTCACGACTTTGGTGTCGTTGCAGACATATGCAACCGGTGCGCCGTTATTTATGCAGGCGAGATCGTGGAGCTTGGAGAGTTGGCCCATATTTTTGATCATCCGATGCATCCGTACACGATCGGTCTGTTCCATTCACTTCCAAGTCTGGATAAAGATGTGGAACGTCTCAGGCCAATCCCGGGCAGTGTGGCAGACCCGACAAATCTTCCGCCTTACTGCAGTTTTTATGACCGGTGTGAAAATAAATGTGAAGCGTGCCGGTCAGAAAATCCAAAGCTGATCGAGGTGGAGCCGGGACATTATGTAAAATGTATCAAATTTGTCAAAGGCAGGGAGGGATAAGGTTTATGGCATTTATGGAAATACGCCATTTAAAGAAATATTTTAATACTGCCGGAGGCGTTCTTCATGCAGTGGATGATGTATCCCTGGATATTGAAAAGTCGCAGACATTGGGAGTGGTAGGCGAGTCCGGATGTGGAAAATCCACACTGGGGAGAGCGATCATCAGTCTGTCACCGCCGACTTCCGGTCAGGTGATCTTTAACGGCCAGGATATTACCAAACTGGGGAAAAAGGAATTTAAGAAAATGCGTGTGAACCTCCAGATGATCTTTCAGGATCCTTATTCATCTCTTGATCCCAGAATGAGTGTGTCACAGCTGATTGCTGAACCTATAAAGACTTATAAGCTGGCGTCAGGAAAACAGGAGTTGGAAAAAAAGGTAAATGACCTGATGGATGTGGTTGGACTGGCCAGCCGGTTAAAAAACAGCTATCCCCATGAGCTGGATGGCGGGCGAAGACAAAGAATCGGTATTGCCAGAGCTCTTTCGGTAAATCCGGACTTTATTGTATGTGATGAGCCTGTATCGGCCCTGGATGTATCGATTCAGGCCCAGGTGTTAAATCTTCTTCAGGATCTTCAGAAGGAGAGAAATCTGACTTATATGTTTATTACTCATGACATGTCTGTTGTAAAACATATTTCAGATGTGATCTGTGTTATGTATCTGGGACAGGTTGTGGAAAAGTGCAATGCAAAGGACCTGTTTAAAAGGCCGCTTCATCCCTATTCTCAGGCCCTTTTGTCTGCGATTCCCATACCCAATATACATGTTGAGAAAAAGAAAATCAAAATGAAAGGAGAGTTGACATCCCCCATTGATCCTAAACCGTGCTGCCGTTTTGCCCCAAGATGTCCATATGCCGGGGAGAAATGTTTTTTAGAGGAGCCGAAACTGGAAGAATGGGAAAAAGACCATTATGTTATGTGCCACAAAAAGCCGGAAATACCTTCCAGGGGGGAAGGACCGGCAGAGGCATGAAGCCTAAAAAAGAAAAGGAGAAGGAAAAATGAAGAGAAGGTTAGCATTTGTTTTATCATGTTTACTTGCAGTAGGTACAGTTGCAGGCTGCGGCGGTTCAAATGATAACGGAGGCAGCGCAGCAGATACTAACGGAGGCGCCAGTGCATCTGCCCAGGAAAGCGCTGCAGTCAATGATTCTCAGGAAACTGCATCTTCCGGAAGCGGAGAGGGAGAAACACTTACAGTAGCCCTTGCTTTGGAGCCGGCCAGTCTTATGCCTACTGCCGCCGGAGCAAATGAAGCCTATATGGTTATGAATTGTATGGCGGAAACATTATTTAAATGGAATAGTGAAACTGGAGAGATTGAAGCGAATCTTGGGGATTTTGAGTGGGTCGATGATACACATTTTCGTGTAACTTTAAAGGATGGGATCCATTTTCAAAATGGTGAAGAGTTGACAACAGAAGACGTACTTTATACTTTCCAGGTAAATAATGAGTACAGCAGCGGAAATTATGAGGTGTTTAATCTGGAAAATACAGTTATCGAGGATGATCACAATATGGTCTTTGAGACAAAGGAATCTTTGGCTCAGGCGCCGGAACGGTTTGTCCAGGAAAGCTATTTTATCTTTAGCAAAAAGACTTTGGAAGAAATGGGCGGAGCTGAAAATACAGCCCTTTATCCGATTGATGGCTATGGTACGGGAAAATATCAGTTTAAAGAGTGGGTCAGCGGTCAGTATATCCTTCTTGAGAAAAATGATGATTACTGGAACCAGGAAGATATGCCTTACTACGATTATATTAAATTTGTTTTTGTTAATGATTCTGCATCCAGAGCTATGGCCGTGGAAAGCGGTGATGCCAATGTTGGATCAAATCTTCCTGTATCCCAGGCTCCCATTTATGAAAACAGCGATGTTGTAGATGTTCATTATATGGACACACAGCAGTGCGGTACTGTCTTTATGAACTGTTCCAGAGGACCGCTCCAGGATGAACGGGTACGTGAGGCAATTTGGAATCTTATTGATGTTAATGCGTTAAATCAACTGGCTGCTAATGGTATGGGCAGGATTTGCGAGACAACAATTTCGCCTTATTCAATCGTTTATGATCCGGAGCCGGAAGGCACTGTCCGTGAAGTGAATGTAGAAAAAGCGAAAGAGCTTTTGGCTGAGGCCGGTTATCCGGATGGCTTTACTCTTGAAATGACCAATATGGCTACCCAGCAGGCCCAGGGCGAGATTATCCAGGAAAATCTCAGACAGGCAGGCATCGAGGTTAATATTACCATTAACGAAACACCAACCCATTTCCAGTGGCTTAGAGAAGGCAATTACGATCTTACGATCTCTAACTTAAGCCCAATGTACTATACAGAAAACCTTCGTCTTGTGGATGGACGTATCAGCACAGCGGTTGTTTATGGCGGTGCAAATTATAAGGATGAAAATTTCTATCCGCTTCTTGATGCTGCTTATTCTGCTTTTGATATGGATGACAGAATTGCTGCTTATAAAGCATGCCAGGATTATATGAAAGAACACCGTATTGTTGTAGGTACACATACAACAGTTAAGCTTGAGCTGACCTCAGAAGGTTTGACTGCCCCTGGTCTGACTGCCATGGGAAATGCAGACTATACAGTAGTACGTCCTCAGTAAATGACATAAGGAGATGAAGTAACGATGAAAAACGGAAAAGTTCAGATTGGTATTATCGGATGCGGCGGTATCGCTAACCAAAAACATTTACCTGCATTAAAAACCCAGATGGATCGAGTGGATCTTGTAGCCTTTTGCGATCTTATCGAAGAGCGGGCTGTAAAAGCGGCAAAAGAGTATGGCGTGCCAGATGCCAAGGTATATACAGACTACAATGAATTATTGTCTGATCCGGAGATTGATGCAGTTAACGTCCTGACGCCTAACGTGGCCCATTGTCCGATTACGGTGGCTGCCTTTAAAGCCGGGAAGCATGTGCTTTGTGAAAAGCCTATGGCTCATAACCCTGAAGCCGCCAAAGAAATGATCGATGCTTGGAAAGCATCGGGAAAGAAATTTACCATCGGTTATCAGAACCGTTTCAGACCGGAAGTCCAGGCCCTTCACCAATCCTGCGAAGATGGTGAGCTGGGAGAAATCTACTATGCGAAAGCTCATGCTGTACGCCGCAGAGCTGTTCCTACATGGGGCGTATTCCCTAACAAGGCTCTTCAGGGCGGCGGTCCTCTGATTGATATTGGAACCCATGCCCTGGATATTACCTTATGGTGTATGGATAATTATGAACCGGATCGTGTTCTTGGTTCTGTTTACTATAAGCTTGGTCATCTGCCCCAGGCAGTTGAGGGCAATGCTTTTGGACCGTGGGATCCGGAAACTTACGAGGTTGAGGATTCGGCCTTTGGTTTTATTAAGATGAAAAATGGTGCAACCATCGTCCTTGAAGCGTCTTGGGCCCTGAATATCCTTGAATCCAGAGAAGCGTCTACGACCCTTTGCGGTACAAAAGCCGGTGCCGAGATCCGTTCCGGTTCCAGCTATCCTAAGGATGAATTGATCTATAACCGGGGCAAAAATAATCTTCTTATGGAAGAACATCTTTCCGGTGCCGGTAATGTGGCATATTTTAAGACCGGCGGTTCCGAGCCTGGTGTTTTGGAAGCAAAACAGTGGATCGACTGTCTGATTGATGAAACAAAGGATCCGTTAGTCCTTCCTGAGCAGGCCTATGTGGTTACTCAGATTTTGGATGC
Source organism: Candidatus Scybalocola faecigallinarum (assembly GCA_018711005.1). Taxonomy (GTDB): domain Bacteria; phylum Bacillota; class Clostridia; order Lachnospirales; family Lachnospiraceae; genus Catenibacillus; species Catenibacillus faecigallinarum. The sequence goes on from DVIT01000014.1 coordinate 87,700, forward strand.
TATTTATAAATCAGATGCCGAGGGAACAGAGTTCGTTTTTTAAAAATAATGATAGACGCCAAGATTGAGCCAAAGATTTATTTCGGGTATAATAAAATTACAGGATTTCTCTCATTGATGCAGATCAGGAGAAATGTATGTCGAGAAAATTTCAGAAATTGACAATCAAGAATTCATTTCTGGATCATAAAAGATAAAGACCCTGTACACCTGAGAAAGCAATGATAAAGGGTTGCTTTTGCCGGTGTACAGGGTCTTTGATTTTTCACGAACTTTTAGAATCAGAGCCAAAGGCGGGAGCATGCTTTCGTTTATGTTAAGAAAACAATGGCCCGTTTCGACCGAAAATATTTTATGCCATAACGGTGATCTCGAACTTATTACAGTCGGCACGGTAGTAGGCCATAGAATATTCCAGAGGAATATCATCCTGGGTATACCCGGTGGATGTGAAAAAAAGCACCGGATCGCCGGTCTTGATTTCCAGGAGCTTTGCGTTGGCCGAGCTGACCTTGGCAGCTTCCATCACACGCTTCACATAGCGGATCTTATAAGCCGGGTTTTCGTTTTCCAAAATATTGTATAACGATTCTGCTGTAAAATCATGGTCCATGACAAAGGCGCACCGGGAATAAGGCAGATAGGTTTGTACGACGACAAGGGGACAGTCGTCGGCAAAACGCTGTCGGCTTAAAAAAATGGCTTTGTCATTAGGTCCAAGGCCAAGAGCCTGGGCTGCCTGGATCGGCGGGATGACAATATCAAGAGCCAGAACCTGGGTTTTAGGCGTTTTGTTTTGCTTGCGGATCTGGTCATTAAAGGGTTCCAGACGGATGATAAAATCCTGATTGATCTTCTTGTGAGCCACAAAAGTGCCTTTGCTCTTAATCCGGTAAAGCTGGCCTTCCTGGACAAGCTCGGAAATCGCCTGGCGGACAGTGGTACGGCTAACGCCGAAAATATGGATCAATTCTTCTTCTGTAGGGATTATGTCATCGGGCTGATAGCTGCCCTTATCAATTTCGGTTTGGATGATGGTCTTTAGCTGATAATAAAGTGGAATGGGTACAGACTTATCTAACTTGTAATCTGTGATCATAGTAACCTCCTGTGTATGTGGGGTACATATTGTTTTATATATATCTTTATTATAACATAATGATAATGAATAGCAAGAACGAAAATTGCCGGGGGAGAGGTAAAAATATAGATAAAAAAATATTATAAAAATTGTAAAATATGGTCAAAATATATAAAAAGGTAAAATGCCGTCCTGACAAAAATAGGCATATGCGTTATCCTCATATCAAAAGATACTTTGTCATAACATAACAATATTATTAAAAAATATTGAAGCATTAAAATGATACAGGAGGCGTTATGAACAGAGAAATATACAACGGATGCCTGGAGCTGCTCAGGAAAGAACTTGTACCAGCTTTTGGATGTACAGAACCCATTGCCATTGCTTATGCATCGGCAGTGGCGCGGGACGTATTGGGGGCGCTGCCGGAGCGTATGATCGTTTCGTGCAGCGGAAATATTATTAAAAATGTGAAAGGCGTGATCGTCCCGGCGACAGGAGGCCTGAAAGGGATCGAGGCCGCAGCAGTGGTAGGCGCTGTGGGAGGAGATGCAAAGGAAAAGCTGGAAGTGCTTCACAAAGTCGTTAAAGAAGATTGTATTTTGGCTAAGGACTTGATCCGTCAGGGCATCTGTCAGGTAAAGCTTCTTGACAGTGACGAAAAGCTGCACATTATTGTAGAAGCATTTGCCGGCAGTGACCGTGTACTGGTGGAATTAAAGCATCATCACACGCAGATCGTTTGCATAGAAAAAAACGGTGAAGTCCTGAAAAAGGAGGACTGCCTGTCAGGCACTGCAGAAAGTGATGTTCCGGAGTTTCTGGATTTTCAGGAAATTTATGAATTTGCACAGTGCGTAAAGCCGGAAGATGTGGAAGAAATTCTTGACCGCCAGATTACTTATAACACTCAGATTGCCGAGTACGGTATGACTCATGCCTACGGCGCCAATGTTGGAGCGACTTTGGTAGAGGAGTACGGCTCATCCATTAATGTCATGGCCCGGGCTTTGCCGGCGGCCGGCTCTGATGCCCGCATGGGCGGCTGCGAACTGCCGGTAGTGATTAATTCCGGAAGCGGCAATCAGGGCATGACCGTATCACTCCCGGTGGTGGCATATGCAAGAGAATTGAAGGTTTCTAAAGAAAAGCTTTACCGGGCCCTTTGCATCAGCAATCTGACAGCAATTTATCAAAAAAGCCAGATCGGACGATTGTCTGCTTACTGCGGAGCTGTCAGCGCCGGAGCAGGAGCCGGCGCCGGGATTACGTATCTGATGGGCGGCGGCGTAGAGGAGATTGAGTCGGTAGTGACTAATACATTGGCCAATGTGGCAGGGATCTTGTGCGATGGCGCCAAAGCATCCTGCGCAGCCAAGATCGCTTCCAGCGTGGAAGCGGCACTGATGGCGATCCAGCTGACGTTTCGGGGGAAATCTTTTTGTGCCGGGGACGGCATTGTAAAAAACGATGCGGATGTAACGGTCAAAGAAGTAGGAAAGATCGCCAGAGAAGGCATGCAGGAAACGGATCATGTCATTTTAAATGTTATGGTAGAAGCTTAAAAGTAACAGGCGGCCCGGAGAAAGCCCCGCCTGAGGGGCTGTATGGAGAACTCTGAAGGACCGGCCGGCAAGGAGGAAATATGGAGAAGGAGATTATTAAGGATCTGGAGCAGTGGCTTTTAGATCATCAGGAAGAAATGTTTCGGGATATTGGGGAGCTGGTGGCGATTCCCACGGTCGTTGAAAAAGGCGAAGGGGGTTATCCGTATGGAACGGCGCTGGCGAAAGCCATTATAAAAATGTCCCAGCTGGCAGATAAGTACGGCTTTGAGTGGGAAAATCATCAGTGGCACTGTATCAGTATCCGTTATGGAAAAGGGCCTAAACAGCTTGGCATATGGGGCCATCTGGATGTGGTTCCGCCGGGAGACGGGTGGATTTATGAGCCTTTTTCCTGCAGAAAGGTGAAAAATTATCTGCTGGGCCGGGGAACCCAGGATAATAAGGGGCCGGATATGGGTTCTTTGTATGTGCTCAGATATTTAAAAGAGCATCATATTGATCCGGGCTTTGAGATCCGGCTGATCTATGGCTGCCAGGAAGAAAGCGACATGAAAGATGTGGGGGAATACTTAAAGCTGGAAAAGGCACCGGATTTTTCCTTTGTTCCGGACTGCGCATTTCCTGTGTGCTACGGTGAAAAAGGATTTTTAAAGGTAAGGCTTCGGTCAGAACCCCTTTCAGACCGGATCACAGCTCTGTCCGGAGGACAGGCAGAAAATGCCATTCCGGCTTTGGGAACCGCAGTGATCGATGGACAGACTATAGAGGGAAAGGGGATTGGCGGACATTCTGCATACCCGGAAGGTCTTGTGAATGCTTTCGGTGTCCTTGGTGAAGCCTGCCGGACGCTGGAGCTTAAAGGACAGGATCTTAAGGCCTTTGATTTTCTTGCCCAAGCGGGAAAAGACGGCTATGGAAAGACACTGGGCATTGACAGATCCGATGAGCCCAGCGGTGCGATGACCTGTGCGCCTACCATGCTCTTTATGGAGGATCAGTGCATGGAAGTCGTATTTAATATCCGTTATCCCATTACCTTAAATGCAGAGGACATTGTCAAAGATCTGGAAGCAAAAGCGGCTCAGTACGGATTCCATGTGATCCGCACAGAGGATAATAAGCCGAACCATGAGGATCCCAACGGAATTTGGGCCCGCTATCTGACAGACTGCTTTGAGGAAGTGATGGGAGAGCGCCAGGAGCCTTACGTAATGAGCGGCGGAACTTATGCCAGAAAAGTACCTAATGCGGTAGGATTTGGCCCGGGACTGCCGAAGGATCTGACCGTACTTGGCCTTCCGGAAGGCCATGGAGAGTGCCATCAGCCGGATGAATCCCAGTGTATTGATACACTGTTCCAGGCATGGAAGGTTTATGCATATACTGTGCTGAAACTGACAGAAACAGGACTTCCCCAGGCTTAAGACCGGGGAGTCCGATACAAAAAACAGGAGGAGATTAGGATGAACAAAAAAGAACGTGTATGGGCAGCTTTTCATAATGAGGTGACGGATCATGTGCCGTGCTGTTTTTGGAGACATTATTCACCGGAGATGGAGCGGGGCGAGGATGTTGTAGAAGCTCATCTGAAATTTTACAGAGAAACAGATGTTGATCTTTTAAAAATTTCCAGCGACGGTTATTTCGGATGGCCGGAAGTAACTTTGAAAAATCTTGGAAGCGCCAGGGAACTGTACGGGATGCAGCATATCGGAAGCAATCATCCGTTTATCCGGGAGCAGGTGGCACGGGCAAAAGCCATTGTAGATCAGGTGAAAGACGAGTGTATGACCGTATATACCCTGTTTTGCCCCTTATCTATTTTCCGTCTCCAGGTTGGCTGGGATAAAATGATGGAATGTATGAGGGAAGATCCGAAGGCTGTAATGCATGCCTGCGATATTATTGCCGATGATGAGATTGCTCTGATCCGGGCTCTGATCCAGGAAGCCGGCGTGGATGGAATCTTCTATAGTGTACAAAATGCCGAAGTGACCCGCTTTACTGTGGAAGAATACCGTCAGTGGGTAGAACCAAGTGACCGGAAGGTACTGGATTTTACCAACAGCATTAGTGATTGCAATGTCCTTCATTGCTGCGGCTGGGATGCCGATGAGGCGCATACCCATAATCATCTGGAAAGCTGGAAAGATTATCCTTCAGCGGTAGTCAGCTGGGCAGCTTATGTGGATCATATGGATGTATGCCAGATTCGTGAGTTCTTTAACGGCCGTCCGGCATGGGGCGGTTATGATAACCGTGTATGCGGTATGCTGTATACAGGAACAGAAGCAGAGATCAAAGCAGAAGCAAAGCGTCTGATCGGCCAGGGAACAAAGAAAGGCTTTATGCTTGGGCCTGACTGCAGCTTGCCAAATGATATTGACAATCAGAGAATCCGGTGGGTGGTAGAAGCGGCAAGAAGCATTTGATATAGAAGGAGGTTTAAGGATGGATAATTTTACCTGGTATAATCCAACAAAAATTATTTTTGGACGAAAGACCCACCAACAGGTGGGGCAGATCACCGCAGCTTACGCAAAGCGCGTACTCCTGGTTTATGGGGGCGGCAGCGTGATCGATACGGCAAAGGCGATCGGACTTGGCGTAGAAGATAACGGAGATGTGTGGGATTTCTACAATGGATCCAGACGCCCCCAAAAGATGGCAAAAGTCGGCGTTGTGCTGACAATCCCCGCCGCAGGCAGTGAGAGCAGCGACGGCAGTGTGATCACCAATGAGGAGACGAAAGAAAAGCTGTCCTGCTGTACAGATTTTATGTATCCGGATTTTGCTATATTAAATCCCGAGCTGTGTTATACAGTGCCTGTCAGCCAGATCCGGGCAGGCGGCGCAGACATCCTGGCCCATATTATGGAACGGTATTTTGTGCCTAACGATCATAATGATGTATCTGACAGGATCTGTGAGGCTGCCATGGAAGCCCTGATCACAAATATGCCTAAAGTGCTGGAAGATCCCAAAGACTATGACGCCTGGGCAGAAATGATGTGGCTTGGCAATATTGCCCATAACGGACTGCTTGGCAAAGGCCGCCGGGATGATTGGGCCAGCCACAATATTGAGCATGAGCTTAGTGCGATTTATGATGTGGCGCACGGTGCCGGACTGGCAGTTGTATTTCCTGCATGGATGCGTTATGTTTACAAAGAGCATCCGTGGCGTTTTGTTCAGTTTGCAAGCAGGGTATGGCATGTGGATGTATCATCCATGGACGAGGATGAAGCGTGTCTGGCCGGAATCCATGCACTGGAGGATTTCTTTAAATCTGTAGGGCTGGCAACCCATTTGTCAGAAATAGGTATTGATGATACCAACATTGCCCTGATGGCTCAAAAGGCCTGCAAAAATCATCCATTGGGCAGCTTTAAAACGCTGTATGCACAGGATGTTGAGGAAATATTGAAGATTGCGCAGTAATGAAATGAGATAATCCTCATAAATACAAGGGTAAATTTTTTTGTGTTAATTTGTCATTATATGATAACATTTGAGAGAGGTTTTAATATGGCGTATAAAGATTTTACACCCGGCCAACTGGCTGCATATTTTGATCATACACAGTTAAAGGCCAGCGCTATGGAACGGGATTTTGAAATATTGTGCGAAGAAAGTAAAAAATATGGCTTTAAAATGGTGGCGATTAATCCCGCGCCAGTCATGCTGTGTAAAAAACTTCTTGCAGGAACAGCCGTTCATGTGGGAGCAGCAATCAGCTTTCCTTTAGGACAGCCCCCCATTGAAGCTAAGTGCTTTGAAACGCAGACAGCTATCCGTCAAGGTGCAGATGAGATCGATTATGTAGTTAATCTGACGATGCTGAAAGAAAAAAATATGATTATGTGGAAAAGGAAATGGCTGAGATCGTAGCCTGCTGCCGGGAGCATCAGGTGATTTCCAAGGTGATTTTTGAAAACTGTTATTTGGAATTGGAAGATAAAAAGGCGCTGTGTGCCATTGCTAAAGAAGTCGGTCCGGATTTTGTAAAAACATCTACAGGATTTGGCTGCGGCGGCGCCACCGTGGAAGATGTGGCGCTGATGAAAAGCCTGGTGGGCGACAAAGTAAAGGTCAAAGCCGCCGGAGGTATCCGCACATTAGAAACAGCTATTGAAATGATCAACGCAGGGGCAGAGCGGATCGGTTCTACAGCCAGCGTAAAGATCGTGGAAGAACTGATGGCCAGATTATAAGTAATGTAATTGAATGGCCCGGAGATAAGAAGAGACGGTCCCATAGGACAAGGTGTTTAATGCCTTGAATTTATCTGGGATTGTCTCTTTTTTATGTCTTATAAAATACGCATTGTCTCTATCCTGGCTCATTGATACGGCAGACATACAGCTTTTTAAATTTGCCAAGATGGATTATATAATGGCCTGTATCAGTAAGGCTCAATGGTTTTGGCCAGCCGCCCATGGCAAAATGCAACTACGCGGCCGGTAAAGATCATGGAGATGATCGTGCCTAAGCCGATACCGATGATCCTGCCTGAGAAAATGAGTCCAATGGCCAGAGAAATAATGATGCAGGAAAGATCAAATACATTTTTCCCAAATCCAAAGCCCTTTTTCAGTCTGCGTCCAAGAACATCAGCAAATCCGTCTGCGGGATTGGGAACGATCCTGACACCCACAGTAAGAGATGCGCCCAGTCCGGTGAATATAATGGCGGCAGCCAGAAGAAGCAGCTTCAGGGGCAGGTTTGGGGCCTGAGGAAGGATACGGTCAAAAAGATCGATACACAGGCTTGTGATCAGGCTCATGGCGATCTGGAGCAGCTGGAAGATTTTAAAATCCTTTCCAAGGAGCAGGATCTGTAAAAGGACCAGAAGTGTATAAAAGAGAAAGGTTATGGTTCCCAGATTGATTCCGGCTAAAGCTGATATACTAAAAGGGATTGAGATAATGGGCGATACGCCCAGGCCGGTTTTTGTGTTTAACGTAATGCCAAAGGCGAGGATAACGATTCCGGCCAGATAAATCAGGATGCGCCCGATCAGGGACTGTTTTTGGGATGGCTCTTTAGGTTTCAAAAAAATCACTCTTTCTGTAAAAATATCTTTAAATACCAGTATAAAACATTTTCAATCACTTTTTCAAGAGGGTCGGATGCATGTTTGCCGCAGATGCTTTCTCCGGCTTTGTTATTTCAGGTATTAAGCCAGTCGCAAAAAAACGAAAAGTATGTTACAATTCATTAGGAAAGTATCAGATTTAGGGCAGACAAAAAGAGCAGTCCTGAGAAAAAGCTGAACTGCTCTAAATGTGATTCTTTCCAATTGTACCAGGCTGCGGACGTAGGATGCGATTTATATGGGTAAA
>DVIT01000015.1 GCA_018711005.1 Candidatus Scybalocola faecigallinarum
GCTCGCCGCGCAAAAGACGCGGTATAATAGCCGCCTCTGCGGCTATTATACTATGGCCGCCTGGCGGCCATAGTATGGCTCCGCCCGGATGCGTACTTTTGCGCATAGGTTGGCTCGCTTCGCTCGCCGCGCAAAAGACGCGGTATAATAGCCGCCTCTGCGGCTATTATACTATGGCCGCCTGGCGGCCATAGTATGGCTCCGCCTGGATGCGTACTTTTGCGCATGGGTTGGCTCACTTCGTTCGCCACGCAAAAGACGCGGTATAATAGCCGCCTCTGCGGCTATTATACCATAGTACGCCATGGAGAAACAATAAGAAGTTTCGGGCGGTGGGGCGGGGAGATTGGGGCTGAGTTTTGTGATTTGCAAGAGGCGGATGGCGGAAGTGACATGTTTTGTGGAAGTAAATGTGTTTCGGGATGTGAAAGTATCGGCCAGGGAAGGTGTTTTCCCTGGCCGATAGGATACCGCAGTCAGCTTTCAGCTTCGCTGCCTGCTGGTCATTGCTCCAGCGAAACTGCCAGAATATCCGGCAGCTGCGGACAAGCTTCTTTTAAAAGAGCATAGCCGATTCCGCTGATACCGGCCATAAATCCCGGATTAAACTTCTCCTGGGGCAGCATCTCCTTAGACTGAATACGGGCCAGCACATCACCCAGAACGGTTTCATAAAATTCCCGGTTTGAATCCTTTACGATCCAGCCATTTCCGCAGTTGCCGTGGCACAGACAGAAGCCTTCCCGGTAAGTCTCCGTCCCAATTTTACTCAAAGCCCGTTTTATATCCTGCTCCACCATCTCCGGCTCAATATCCGGGCAATATTTCTGCAGCATCCGGCGGGCAAGCAATATTCCCGGCGCGCCATGACACCAGGCTACGGCATCATTTGCCCCTGTTTGATTGCCCGGTACAACGCGCAGATCTGCCCAGTTATTCATTTCCGGATCATACAAAGAATCCTCATAAGCCAAAAGCTGGCGGATTATCTGGGCATCCTCCGGGCAATGGGTTCGATAATACAGCCCGGCAAAGGCCATAATAAAGCCGCTGCACCCGTGAGACATGCCTGCCAATGGCGCCTGCTCTTTACCGGCCGCAAATCCTGCTCCCTGCTCCATAACAAGAGCCTTATCCCTCAGCTGTTTTCCGGCATCCCGAGCCAGTTCAAGATAATGCTGATCCCCGGTAAGATCATACAAATATTCCCATGCGATCATTAATCCGGCATTTCCCGTAAGCAGATCCATATGGGTATCATTTTTATAAATCTTCTCCACACACTGACTGTGCTTTTTAGCAAACACCAGATAAAAAGGATCCTTAAACAAGGTGTACCATATAAGATAAGTATAGATCACAGAACCTTCCCCGGCAAAAATACCTGTAGGCGTATCTGCCTTGCATCCGTCCTTTAAAAGCATCTGTGTATACTCAAACAGCTGGCTGCGGATACGCAAAAATCCCCGTATAGCGTCCATATCCTCAGTCAGCCAGGCCAATGCGGACAAAAATAATCCTGTTCCGGCCAGACCATCATACAGGTACATGCTCTGTATATCAATCCGCCAGTTCATTTCATCCCAGCCAAAATATTTCAATGTAATCCATAAAAGCTCCTTGCCATCCTCGCTGGACATGGAAAAATCCATTAAGGCCCGGCCAATGGTTTTTGCACCCTCAAGGCATGCTTTGTCTGTAATCTCTCTCCCGGTGCCCGGCCGGGTCCGCACATTCATCATCCGCCCCATATCCTCCGGAGCCATGGCCAGTGACAAGCGGATCAGCCGTTCCTGAAACATGGCATCCCGATCATTCAGCCGCTCTACCATTTTCCGGTAAGCCTCCATAGGTGAAGACTCATAATAATTTTCATATTCATTGCCAAAGCTGTCGAATAAGGAGGTGCGCATCCCATTAACATAAAAATAGGGAATATCCCTCTGGCACAATGCCCGGGTTTCATAGGAAATGATCCGGTCTTTCCACGGATTTGGGATTCTTGTACTATTATACAAATTTTGGAAAAATAATTTCTGCCGCCACATTTGTGTCATAAAAAAGCCATTTCCCGCCGTCTGAGTATACATATGATACTGCTGTGTATTGCGCAGAAGCACCCGGCTGTTAATAGCAAATGCGGCTCTCGCTTTTTTCAAAAACGATCTTTTATTTTCCCGGGCAAAACGGTATGCGGACAAAAAGCCTTCCACAAGTTCATTCACATATTTTGACGGATCTACAGCTTTGCCGTCAAGCGCAGGAAGATTTCCTTTCACTTCAAACTCCGGGTGTGTTAGGATCACATCCATTTCCGACGTCTTGCCACGGATGATCACAGGCACACGTACCGGAAGTTTCTGCTTCTCCTGTCGGCCTATAGCTCCCAGGCGAACGCCCTGGCCGTCAAAATTCCACACAGTGATGGGCAAAGCCCCGGTCATCAATACAGAATCCGCCAGCCGTGTAAACGCCTGACCTGTCATAGACATATCATTTCCCGAAAATGCCCTTCCCGGAAATGTTTCCAGATCTACCAGCACCGGATGCTCGCCGCAGGCTAATATATTTTCAAAATGCATGTCTTTCACTGAAAACAAATAGCAAATAAACAGCTGAAGGCCAAGCCGGTAAAAGTACCGTTTTACCTGATCTTCATTGGTGCAGTCTCCGGAAAGAACCGCTTCGCACCAGCCATGGCGGCCTTTATCAAGGATCTTATAGGTATAGCTTTCCATATGACACTCACCAGCAAGCCACGTATAAATTTCCTGGTACATCTGGTCATTTCTCATACTGCGGGGCTTGTAGTAAAGTACCTGGCCATCGGACCATGTCACACGGACCACAGTTCGCCCGCCAAAGTGGGCATCCGATGCACCAAGCTTTAACTCTGCAATTTGTCCGGGAGCATTTCCTTCAAAAAACACATCCGCAATTTCATCACGATCATCTTTAAGATGTGCCTCAAACTCCCGGATGAAGCTTTGGAAATTTTTCATCTGGCAATATAATATCCATGTCAGCGCCTTATACTTTTTAAGAATCTCTCCCCGATATTCTCCCTGAGTCAGATAATGATTAACATAATACTCATATTCTTTATGCGTATCACTCCCTGAAAGCTTATTCTCGTCTTTTAAAACCTTCATCTCACGGATCAAAACCCGGATACTTACACCTTCCAGCCGGCTAAACAACACTTTCAGCAAAGACTCTCGAACATTTTCACTAAATCTTACCAGGCCCCAACCGTTGCATTCCTCCATCATCGTGATCCAAAAAGCCAACAGCGGCTCATAAAAAGGGAAAAAGCACTGTTCTTCCAGCCATGCTGCTTTATATGTCCGTCCCGGGTTCTCACAAAACCGGGCCAAAGACTCCGAAACCGCCTCATCTTCTTCCCCGGAATCATCCCAATTTTCTATCATATTATCAAGCGTTTCTTTGCCAAGGATCTTTTTCCAAACATCATACTCCACGCCTGTTATTTTCTCTTTTAAAAAATTCCCCATCACTCTCATCCTCCCTCCGGCAGGATTATCGTCTCTTGGTTTCTTCAAATATTGAAAAAAATCATTCTTTTTCTTTCGCCGCCCCACTGTCAACGAAAACAAAAAGACTGCCATTAAATTTCAGGCAGAAGCTCAAAAGTCCTGGCCGAAGAAAATTTAATGGCAGTCTTCGGCTGCGCATTAGCAGCAGATAACAGTTAAATAGCCGCCGCAATAAGATGAAAAACTTACTACATCTTCTAAATTGGAAGATTCATCAAATTTTTTGATTTCTTCCATTTCTTTTTCAATTAATTTAATCTCTTTCTCCATAGCTAATTACCTCACTTTGTTCCCAAAATATTATCTGCGTATTAAAATACTCTGTGTCATAAGTAATATCTAATTGACCGCCGTACTTTTCCACAATGGTTTCAATACTTTTTATTCCCCAACCATGATTTACTTTATCTGCTTTAGATGTAACTATTTTTCCATCTTTAATCATTGGCGGCTGTGCGAGACTATTTCTTACATGGATAAAAAGCATATTCCCTTTATTGACGATTTGAATAGTAATTTCCTTGTTTTTCAAAGCCTTACTGGCTCCTTCAATAGCGTTATCCAATAAATTTCCAAGAAGAATACTCATATCTTTGTCTGTAATAACACATCTTATATTGGAACTTTGGATTTCCATATTTATTTTTGATGCAGCTGCTTTCTTCATTTTACCATCCAAAAGACTATCAATTAACGGATTGCCCGTCCATGCATGAATACGTCCCTGACTGAATTGCAAATCACCTACCATGTCTTCCAAAAACTTTTTGGCATCATCATTTTTATCATTGGATAAGTATGCGCCTAAAGTTTGTAATTGGTGCTTTAAGTCATGAAGTTCAATGGATTTCTTTAAATACTCATTTTTTATTTTCATATATTCTGTTTCCATTCGGGCATCTTGGATCAAACGCTGCTGCCGAAGGCTCTCTGACTGGCGATATATAATAAAACATGCAAACACCAGAATCAAAAGCACTATACACAGAATGGATACTAGATTATATAAAAATATATCACGACCATATTCCTGATGACCGATGATCAGAAAATATGTTATTACCCACCACTCTATAAACGCAAATATAATCCATAATAAATTTATTTTGGATGAAATCGTATTTTCAATATGTTTTCTTATATGCATTCCCAAGAATTTATATATAAATAACAAACACATTGATAAAAAAACAATGTAATAGTAATTGTATATAACAAACTTTTGCGCACAAAAAACATAAGGTTGTCCAGTCAACCAGCCACTTAAAATAATCCCTGGTAATTCCAGTAGGCTAATTGTCCCGTAATATATTCCCGCCCATGCTAAACACGAAAGAATATCTCTCGTAGTAAATATAACTGCAGATATAAAGAAATAAAATATTACAAACAAAATCAATACATTAGAAAATCTCATATTCAAAATTCGATTTTGCAGAATATTCCAACCTACAATCCCAAGAAATCCCAAATATTCAAGCACACGTACCCACGGCTGATGGAATCTCCGATGCTTTGGCACATCGAATAGCCAGTATGCAAGCCAAACTTCCACGGCAACATTAAAAATATCCGCACACCACAAAAGAATCATAGACGATTCCTCCCAGATCTCTATTTCTTTGCGTATTCACCATCTCTCCCTCGTCAGGGACCGACGACAGGCTGTGTGGACAGCCGTCCGCCAGATCTTTCATTGATTGTGGTGAATGTAAAACTGGATAAGCTGTTTTTTAACATCACGAATACGGCTCTGACTAACCTCCACATCCGGACCATAGCTGAGTTTCATCATCCGGTTACTGTCAATGCCGTTAACATGATTCATGTTAACAATGATCCCTTTGTTAACAAAAATAAACTCATCCGTTTTAAAATAATTCATCAGGCATGCCAGTGAACTTCGAGTTTTATATTCCCCTTTTCTTGTGTACAAAATGGAATATTTACCGCTGCCCTTTTCTATTTTAATAATATCACGATAAAGTATTTTTGTCAGGCTTTGAGTATTATTCACAATATAATATTTCCCCTGAAGCAGAATCATCTGGGAAATAACATATTCCAAAGCAGGCGGCAGTTTTTCATCCAGTTTGTTCTTTAAAATATATCTGGAGGCTCCTACCTCATAACCATCGGTACTGTACTCACCGTGATTGGTAATAAAGATAATAAAAACAACGCCGCACTTTTCCTGGATCAGCCGTGCTAATTCCAGACCATTACATCCGGGCATTTCCATATCCAGAAGAAAAATGTCATAGCTTTTTCCTTCTAAAATATCTTCTTTGAGAAACTGACCATTTCCCATGGTCGTGATCCGGATATCATAGTCATTCTTCTCAGCCACTGACTCTACAATTTCTTTAACATGGCTGACAGTTTCCGGCTCATCATCAGCAATAACAAGCTTGATCACATGTTTCCCTCCTTCCTTATCATTCGTATCTTGCGTATCTGGGAATTTGTGTACAAATTTCACTATTTACCGCTTCATTTGTCAAAGTACATTGGCTATTTTTTATTTTACCATATTATGGTAACGTTTGCATAAATTGTCCTAAATCCGCCATTATTTGACCATATTCGCCATATCTCATGCATTTTCGTATCATATACAATAATAAGGTGATAAAATCACAAGATATCAAATGAAAAAAGCCGGTGACATCCGACTTTACGCCTTCTGCCACCGACTCGCTTATGGCTGCTATCCATTGGAATAATTTGAATGGATAAAAAGCATGATGCTTCTCAGCCTTACGGAACACGTTTTATCTTTTGTACTGCAGCAGAAATGATCAGATTCTGGCTCGGCTCTCTCCGTCCACGTTTATATGATATTCCTGCAATAACTGCTGCTGATAATCTCTATCCGAGATTGCTTTTTTCAGATCATCCATACGTTCATCCGCTAAAAGTCTCTCAAACAGGCAACTCACCAGCTCGCGGCCCTTATCAAGACCTTGCTTTAAGCCCTGCTCCCGGCCTTGTTCAAGACCTTGTTCCAGTCCCTGCTCAAGTCCTTGCTTACGCCCCTTCTCTAGACCTTGCTCTAAGCCTTGCTCTAGACCTTGCTCTAAGCCTTGCTCTAAACCTTGCTCAAGGCCTTCATCAAATAACATTTGACCAAGCCTTGTCATACGCATCACCTCTCTTAATGCTTCCAGATCTCTGGAATCGTCCATAAATTTTTCGGCAAAAGCATACAGCATTGCTACCACTTTCTGGGCATCTTCTCCCGGCTCATCCCGGACCAGGCAGACCGCATCAAAAATGCGCGCCTTTTTTGATCTTTGGCTTCCCATGACCGGAATCATGGCCAGGCCCGCCAGATCTTCCCTGGATAAACGCTCGCCCCTTTGCTTTTTCTCCTGCAGCCGGAGCAATAGTGCGTCCCCATCCTTCTGGATCATGGAAATGGGCCGGACCCGGTAAGTGTTAATCCCATATGTTTCCTCATACACAGGTTTTTCAATATCCCCGGTAAAGATAACATATGTAATCACATCTTTTCCTGTCATATAATGCATCCATGCCTCATAGGAATGAAATCGCCGCAGATCCACAACAGCACCATCCGTAGATTGGAACTCAAAATGCAGATACCTGTCATTCTCCGTTAAAAAGGTAAAATCCATATACATCTGGGTTAATTCCAAAACAGGGATTTCTGTTGGCCCCGGTCCTGTCACGCGCTCATTGATCCCTAAAAAAGGAAGCACATCTTCACCGAAATAAGTGTGTACAGTCTTCATGATAATATCTTCGTAATTTTTGCTGCTCAACCAGGCAATCTTTCCTTTCGTACAAGTCGTTTACTATCTTTTGTACATCCGGTCATCTCTTTTGTATCCAGCAAAAACTTTTCGTTTTCTTTATCATTTTATAAGGTACTTTCTACGTATGTTCCTGTATCCAGTATAGCAAAAATTTGTCCGGGCCACAACAAGATTACAAAAAATTACTTTTTAGTCACAGGTAAGAACCGCATACACAGCCGGTTTCACAGCGCCTTCAGCTCCTTTGCCGGCTCCCGCAGCCGTATCCCGGCTAAGGCAATGAGGCAGCTCACCAGGGCAGCGGCAATGGCGGCCGCCAGGATCGTGATAATATTTACCGGGTAAAAATCAATCCGGTACAGCTCTCCCCGCAATATTGGCACAGCAGCAAATGCCCCGGCAAGGCCCAGCGCCCCGCCCAGGATAAACACAAGAGCCGCTTCCGCCGCCAGCTCCCAAAAGCTTTTCCATCGGGTGGCGCCGCAGCAGTACGTTACGGCAATGGACTTCCGCCGGCGGGCCAGCAGCACCAGCAATATGCCAATCATACTGACAAACACAATGATCATCACCGTGGCCGATGCCCCGGTAAGCATTATGATCATATTTTGCTGGTCGGCAATACTTTTCTCAGCTTCCAGATACGCGTCATTAATCTCAAAGCTGATTCCCGGCCGAAGCTGACTAAGACGGGATAAAAGCTCGGGCACCTGGTTGTTGACAGAATCCGCATCCCGGTAGCTGACCACTAATGTATTATAAGGATTTAAAAGACTGCTAAGCTGACGATATGGAAACATCTCTATTGGCAGGATCACTGCATTTTCCAAAGGTATACGAAAAGAAGCGACGTAATCTTTCTCCGGAAGATACGGCGATTTGTAGGACATTAAGTCCATATACTCCGGCGCGCCTTTGTCAGGAACGGGCACATATTGGGCGCCGAAATCCGGGGAAAGCCAGATCTTGCCGTCCCTGGCCGGATACTTACAGGCATCTGCCCATTCCCTGTGTTCATTTTCCATTTCCGAATAAATATCCATGGCCGCCGCTCCCACATAAATCTTATCCTTTTCCCGCTGGAATGAAAAGGTATCCGCAAACAGCTCATCATTAACAAACATATACCACAAATCAACGCCGTTCTCCGGAGAATTATCTTTCTCAAAATCATATTTTTGAAACGCCCCGAAGTAAAAGATCAGATCCTGGCCAAACTCATCCAGGACGATGTTATAATCCTCATAATCTATGGGAAACGGCTCCTCATAATCCCAGCCTTCCTGGCCTTCATAAATTCTTACATAGCCTTCCTCTGTTGTCTCCGCAGTTTCCTTAATCTCTGTCCATGGATCATCTTCTGCCGTTCCATACCAGGTAATGGTCACCCGGTCCTGAGCCATATCGGCCTTGCTTTGGGCCAGGCGGTCCTGATTTGAAAAAACCATGTTCAGGCAGGTCACCAGTAGGGCTGTTCCCACAGCCATTTCAACAATTACCAAACCGTACATTTTAGCTGCGCTGCGCCACAGGCGGAATATTCTGTAAAATGAATACTTCATCCCTCTCCCTCCCTTCACAGGCCGTAAGCGCGGGCCTCAAGGAGACTGCAGATCTGCCGCCTTCCTGCGGCCGCAACTGTAAGACCGCTAAAAATCAAAGCAATGATCACGCCCCCTGTTCCGATCACTGCAAGAACGGCGGCATTATATTCCAGGGAAAAGGGGAATACCTTTCCCAGAACGCCGGCAGTGATCCCGGCATCTATGACTAAAGCGGCAGCCACAAGAATAAGGTTCTGCACCAGGGCTTCCAAAAACAGCCGCCACTTTCCTGCGCCTGCGCTGCGCCGTATACCGTAGCTGTATTGTTCATTCATGATACAGCCCATAAGGATGAGTCCCACACTAAGGAGCGCAAAGATCATCACAATACCGCCAATGATCAGCCAGCCTGACAGGGATGCCCGGATGGACGCGTTGATCTGCTCATCTTCCTCAAGGGCCGTCATGGGATCCGACACGCTAAGACCGCCAATGCGATTCAGGCGTGTGACCATAAGCTCCACACCATCCTCATTCCACGGCTCAGAAGCAGCAATAACCAACCGGTGCTGCATGGCATTTTCCCCGGAAATTTCTCCCATAACAGGGTAGGGGACGATCACTGAGGCCAGGATGCGGGTACTGTCAAACATGCCCACCACTTCAAACTCATGTCCCAGGATCCGCAGCTTATCCCCAATACCGCCGCCCCGGGCCGCAAAATCCGAGGTTGTCTTTACCATACATACATTTGTTCCGGCATCCTCAAGCTCCTGATCGGTAAAGAGCCGTCCGGCTTCAAGGGTATATGGCGACAAACGAAAAATCTCCGCCGTGGCCCCGCCAACGGTACTGATCAATGTGGTTCCCTGCCAGTCTATAGTTGTCTGGCGCAGACACTCATAGCCGTACTCATAATCGCTTAATGCACGGGCTGTATTTTCAGCCGTATAATCCTTTATCACTTTTCGGCTGTCGCTGACAATCAGCACATTTTCAGGAGCATCATAGGCAAACTGCCCAATGTCGCTGTAAAGTGCGGATATATGTCCCAACACATAAATGGGGCACAATAGTCCCGCAGCAATGGCCAATACAAGGATCACCTGGATCTTAACCTGGTACTTCATATGCCCCAAAGCGCTTTTCAGTAAAAACATAACATCCCTCCCCCTTATAAAACCATGTTAAGGCAAATTAAAATCTGACCTCTAAACCTGTTCCTCCGTATCGTGAACCCCTGCCGCGCCAATGGCACAGCAGATCAGGGCTGCTGCCAGGCAAAAAGCAATGGCAGGCACGATCAGCTCCGGATAAAAAACCGCCCGGGTCGGCTCTGTTATAGGCAGAGGCGTTAATATCCGATATGGATTGTAAGAAATGGATTCTGTCACCCCGGCGCCAATGGTTTGAAGCATTGGGGTCACCGCGGCTGCCCCAAAAATCCCCAGAATGCTTCCTGCCAAAAAGACCAGCGCTACTTCTCCAAACAGCTCCATAAAGCTTTGCCAGCGGGTGGCGCCGCAGCAGTAAGCAATTTTTAAAGACGCGCTTCTGCAAAAAATCTGCTTCTGGACGCGCCCGACAGTCCCGGCAAGGCAAATCGCCAGGATCACTGCCGCCACTGCCATATAGCGCGTGATCACTCCGCCCATATCCTGGGCCATGCTATCCATGGTGTACATTTTGCTGGATACGGAAAATTGATAATGATCCTCCCCTCGCTCACGGCCCAGCCAGTTGGCCATGTCCGGGGCGATCTTAGGATCAAAATTCTTTGTCAGATACCGGATCTGAAGAATGGAATCAAAAGGATCATAATCCTCTGACACATAGGCCAGCATATCTGTGGAACCGATAATACAGTCCTGGATCTCAAAACGGGCCCCATCTGCCGGATCCAGCATCTCACATATGGAAAGACGGTCAATATAGGGCGTCTGTTCTTCATTGGGAATAGGTTCCCAGGACAGGGCATGATCTTTTGATAATACGATCTTGTTATTCTCTATCTTAAAATCATAAAATACAAGCTTCGTCTCCTGGGATTGAAATACTTCCGGATTCAAAGATTCCTCATGGCCAATACAATACACCGGATAATCATCCAGATGTCCGGCCTTTTGCAGAACAGCCGCGGCGCGGCTCCCTGCATACAGCCGGTCATCCTGACGTTTAAAGGAGAACATGTCTTCAAACATAGCGTCATTCATAAAAACAATTTCCAACGGCGTTGACTGCTCATCTTCCCCTTGGGAAAACAGGCGGGCCGATGCGAAATAAATGGCCCCGTAATAAATTTCCGCCTGATCGCCGTACATTTCCGAAAGCTTCAGGTAATCCTCATACCGGACTGCCATAGTATCCGCATAGGCCCCCGGATCCATGGAACCGCCCGCCTGATTATGGTAGATCACTGTCTTTTCCATGGTCATATCCTCCCGGTAGCTGTCTAAAATCCTCTGGTTGGTAAACAGCAGATTCATTCCTGAAACAAGAATACCGATCCCCGCGGCCAGTTCAAGGATCGTCAGCCAATAAACATTTTTATGGCTCCAAAGCAACCGGCAGATCCGATACCATGTATATTTCATTTGCATCCTCTCCTATCCCCGAAAAATGGCCGCTGCCTCAAAACACCCGGCATCATATTTTAAACTCAGCTCTCCCCCGTGGCCCTCCACAATGGCCCGGACACTTTCCAGTCCCCAGCCGTGTTCCCGGGTATACCCCTTTGTGGATATGAATTTTCCATCCTTCTCCACCGGCGGACGGCCACAGGAATTTTTTATGCTTAAAATAAGGATTTTCCCCTGCTGGGTCATGCGAACCTCCACCCACCGTTCTTTCGGCGCTTTTCCTGCCGCCTCAAAGGCATTGTCCAAAAGATTTCCAAAAAGAACGCACATATCCGCATCCGGCAAAAATGTACAAAGAAATGCTCCCTCAATATGAAAATCAATATTCTCCTGCCGGGCCAGCTCTGTCTTTTCACCAAGCAGGCTGTCCACCACCGGATTTCCCGTCCACCGCCGGATCCGGTTCTGGCTTTCAGACACTGAAGCTAAAAGCCCTTTTACATGCTCCAGGGCCTTTTCATCCTCCCCATTCTCCAAATAAACCTGAATGGGGGCAAGGCGGTATTTCATATCATGAAGCTCCCGGCTCTTTTGCTCATAATCGCTGCGTATTTCTTTATAACGCAGTTCCCGCTGCTTTTCCTCCAGCTGCTTTTGCTGCCGCTGGATCTCTGCCTGCCGGAAAATAATATAGCCGGCAAACACAACCACAAGGACAAGGATCAATACAATGGAGGAAATACTGTAAATCAGCACATCCAGCGTACTCTCCTGAAACCCCAGCCTTAGAAAATAAGTGCAGATCCACCACTGGATCACACCAAAACCGATCCATAAAAGGGCGTTTTTCGCCACGATCACCTGGCTTATATAGGTCCGCGCCTTTGCGCCCCATTTTCTTTCCAAAAACAAAAGCCTGGCCCACAAAAGGGCAAGATAAATATAATCCACAGCCACAGGCTTGTGGATACATTCAATAAAGGGTTCGCCGGTAATCCAGCCGCTGAGCACGATTCCCGGAAGCTCCAGGAGACTGATGGTTCCAAAATAAATGGCCGGCCAGGCCAAAGCGCACAAAACACACTTTTTTGTAAAAATAATTGCTGCCAGGAAAAAGATCATAACAAGGGAAATGGTCTGTATATTGGAAAAACGTATCTCCATGACCCGGTTGAGCATAATATTGGCAGCGGGCAGCGCCAGAAAAGCTCCATACTCCGCCCAAACGGCCCATTTCCCATGAAATCTCCGGTCCGGGACCGTCTGAAACAAGGTATAGCCAAGCCAGGCCTCTGCCACAGCATTAAATAAATCCACGAACCATCCAACGATCATGCCTGTTCCCCTCCGGAAAGCCGTTCAAGACAATACTCCATCACCTTCTGCCGCACATCCGTCAAATGACTTTTGCTGGCCTCCGCCTCCAGGCCGCAGCTTAAATGAAGGATGCGGCTGGTATCAATATCATGAATGTGGCCTACATTGACCAGGATCCCTTTATTAACCACAACAAATGCCCCGGACTTTAGCTGCTCCATAAGACTTCGTATAGAGCTGCGCACTTTATACTCCCCCTCACGGGTATAAATAAGGGAATACTTATTATCTTCCTTCACAATCTTTATAATATCCTCATAGGGGATCTTCCGTGTTCCTGAGGCGTTTCGCACCACAAAATACCGGCCCTTCTGGTTTTTGATCCTGGACAGGGCATAGGCCAAATCTCCGGGAAGCTTTTCTTCCAGCTTCTCCTTTAAAATATACCGCAGCGCCCCGACCTCATAGCCTTCCGGACAGTATTCAATATGACTGGTCACAAAAATAATGTACGAAGCCCCGCAGTTTTCCTGGATAAGCCTTGCCAGCTCCATCCCCGTATACCCTGGCATTTCCACATCCAGCAAAAAAATATCATAATGGATCCCTTCTTCAATATCCGCCTTTAAAAAAGAAGGATCCCCCATAGGGGTCACTTTCAGCTCAAAATGTTCTTTTTTCACCGTTTCCTTTACGATCTTACAGATCCGGTCCCGGTCCTTTGGATTGTCATCCACAACAGCCAGGCTGATCATATCCATCCTCCCTCTCCACACTTTTCTCCTTTAAGTGTAGCATAAAGCTGCTGTGGATGTCAGTCTTCATTTTTCATTAAAGTATTCTTTTATAATCATTGGCCAGATCAGCGAGAAGCGCCATCCGGCTCACCTGTCACTCCATTTGTTCTTCCAGCTTTCCATCAGACATATGCAGCAGCCGGTGGGCGTAGTCCGCCACCTTAGCGTCGTGGGTCACTAATACGATGGTTAGTCCCTGGTCATTTAGTGTTTTTAACATATCCATAACTTTTATGCCATTTTCTTCATCCAGGCTTCCTGTGGGTTCATCGGCCAAAAGCACATCCGGATCCGCGGCAATAGCCCGGGCGATAGCTACACGCTGCTGTTCCCCGCCGGAAAGCTGGGATGGTTTCCGCCTGGCCTTGTCCTTTAATCCTACTTTTTCCAAAAGCTCCATGGCCCTGGCCTTCCGCTCCTTTGCCCCGGCCCCGCCATAGCCTAAAGGCAGGGCTACATTATCCATCACATTAAATTCCGGAAGGAGATGAAAGGATTGGAACACAAAACCTACCTTTTTATTTCTGAAATGAGCCAGCTGCCGGGCGTTCATGGCGGACACCGGCTCGTCCTCAAACAGATACGTTCCCTCATCCGAGCTGTCCATGCCGCCTAAAATATTGAGCAGCGTACTTTTACCGCAGCCGGATCTGCCCATAATGGCTACAAACTCTCCCCGCTCCACATCCAGGCTGACATCTTTCAACACCTGGGTGACCACATCTTTGGTTTTATAGGACTTAAATAAATGTTCTACTTTAATCATGAAGAATCCCCCCTATAATTCTTTTAGATTTTTCACCGGATCTTTATTATCCACCCCGGCCAGAGCCGCCCCGCAGCACAGCAAGGCTGCCGCCAGGCAAAAAAGAATGACAAAAACAATATTCACCGGATAAAAATCCGCTGCGGATTCTACCGCGGACAGCCTTGGGGTGATCCCCCCGGATAAGGCCAATCCTAAAATCCCCCCTGCTAAAAATACACTGGAAATTTCACCGTAAAGTTCCAGAAAACTTTTCCAGGGGGTGGCGCCGCAGCAGTAGGCTACTGCCATGGACTTTTTTCTTTGGTTCAAAATAACAAGCAGAATACCCACTGTCCCAATTAACACAATAGCTACAATCGCCAGGGAAACGATCATATATTTAAAAATCCGGGCATTCATTTCGCTGGAATATTTTTCCATAGAAAGAGCCTTATCCGTCAGATTAAACTTATATCCCGCTGTCCCCCGCTCCCGGTTCAGCCAGTTTACAAGTGTAGGAATAACGCTGGGATCCTGGGCATCCTCCCGGTACTTTGCTTGTAAAATGAAATCAAAGGGATAGTATTCCCGGGATATATAAGGAAGCATATCCACCGTACCGATAATACAGTCCTCAATATACAGTCTCGCCCCGTCTTCCGGATCCATATATTGAGTAAAGGACAGACGGTCAATGTACGGTGTAGTTTCTTCATTTGGAATAGGCTCATATTCCAGGGTATTCCCTTGGGAAAGCTGTATTTTTCCATCTTTAACCAGAAAACACCGGCAAACCACGTTCACCTTTTCCTGGCTAAATCTGTCAGGATCCTCTTCTTCACCATATCCCCAGCATACAAGATTGTAATTATCCATATCCGCCGCTTTGCTAAGAAGGTCCGCCGCCCTGCTCCCTACATACAGACGATCTGGCTGCCGTTCAAAGGAAAATATAGACTCAAACATTGTATCATTCATAAAGAGGAAATTGATGTTTGAAAGTTCATTGACCTGACCGTAAAGAAACAGGCCAATAGAAGCATCATAATAAGCTGTATAATACAGGTCTACAGAATTGCCAAATTGTTCTTCAAGATACTGGTAATCCTGGTATCTTACCGCAAGTTCCGGTTCACTATCAAAATCCTTGTTAGACGTATTATAGTAAATTACTGTTGGGGATTCTGCCATCATTTTCTGGTGTTCATGTAAAATATCCCTATTGGTAAGCATAATATTCAAACATACCACAAAAATTGTAACACCGACTGCCATCTCCAGCACAATGAGTCCGTATATTTTTTTATTTCCCCACATTAATTTTAAAAGACGGTAAAACATATATCTCATACATCATTCCCCCTTATCCCCGTCTTTCAATCAGCCGGCTTACAGGCTTTTTGCATCCATGAACGGAAAATAAAGTTAAAATCAAAGCCAGGATCATTCCTATACCGATAATCTGTACAATACATAGGACACTGTATTGTACTTCCATTTCCATGACTTTTTCCCAGGGCAGGCATAAAATCGCACCATCTACGATTAAAGCCGCCATAACCAGTATAATATTCTGCATAAGAGCCTCAAAAAAGAGCTGGCTTTGAGTCGCACCTATGGCCTTATGCAGTCCCATAAGCTTTCGTTCCTCCAGACTCCGCCCGGCAGAAATTGCAGATATACTTAAAAAAGCAAAAAAACATACAACAAATCCGATCAAAAGCCATTTCTGGTTTTGCTGGTCAATGATTTCATTTGCTGCTTTTTCTTCCTCAACCATAGAGGTTACGGAATAAATATTCACATCAAACATGGATTGAGTTTTAGCCATAATGGACGCTTCTAACCCTTCATCGCCTTTTGGAATAATAAAACGGTGCTGTATGGAACTATTTCCGGAAACGTAATACATTTGGGGATAGGGAATAAGGATTGCTCCGATCAGGTTAGAGCCCCAGCCATCAATGACGCCGATAACCTCATAGGTATTGCCCATAAAGAAAATTTCATCTCCTACCCTTGCCCCTGCCAGATATAAAGCGCTGTTATCCGCTAATATACAGACACTCCCCTGTTCATCTCCATAGTCATTTTCATCAAATAAACGTCCCTCTTTAACATACACCGGCACCCTGGAAAGGATGCCGGCGCTTACACCGCCTATAAAAGCAACACCATTAACGTCCCCCCAACTCACTGTGGTTTGATACGCGCACTCATAATCATCCAGGGTTCCGCCAACAATATATTTCATATTTTCCAAAGCTGCCTGATCCATAAAGGGCATTGATCCATTGACCAGCAGATAATCTTCCGGTGAAGAAAACCGGTGCATCTCTTCCATCTTTGCGGAGGTATGGATATACCCTAAAACATAAACCGGGCAAAGCAGCCCAGCCGCAATAGACAGGACAAAGATCAGACAGATTTTTCTGCTGTAAATCAACTTTTTTAATGCGCACTTTATAACAAACATATGGACACCTCCATAACATTACAATTCTTTTAGATTTTTCACCGGATCTTTATTATCCACTCCGGCTAGCGCCGCCCCGCAGCACAGCAAGGCTGCCGCCAGGCAAAAGAGAATGACAAAAAAGATATTCACCGGATAAAAATCCGCTGCGGATTCTACCGCGGACAGCCTTGGGGTGATCCCCACGGATAAGGCCAATCCTAAAATTCCCCCTACTAAAAACACACTGGAAATTTCACCGTAAAGTTCCAGAAAACTTTTCCAGGGGGTGGCGCCGCAGCAGTAGGCTACTGCCATGGACTTTTTTCTTTGGTTCAAAATAACAAGCAGAATACCCACTGTCCCGATCAGCACGACTGCCATGATTGCCAGAGAAACCGCCATGTATTGATAAATCGTTATACTCATATCTCTGGCCTGTTTTTCCAGTTTTAATGCCCGATCTGTAAGGGTAAATTGATAATTATCCCCACTGCGCTCACGGTTCAGCCAGTTTACTATAGCAGGGATGATACTGGAATCTTCCGCCTGGTCTAAATACTGAACCTGCAAAAGAGAATCTAATGGCCCATAGTCCTCAGACAGTAAGGGGAGCATATCCGCCGTACCAATCACACAGTCTTCAATATAAAGCCGCGCTGCTTCTTTGTCTGTGCCATAATACTCAAAGGAAAAACGGTCAATATATGGCGTACTTTCTTCATCCGGAATTGGCTCACAGTATAACTCATGCCCCTGGGATAAGACAAACTTTCCATCCTTAATCCGGAAACTATCGCAAACTGCATTGGTCTTTTCCTGGCTGTATACGCTTGTATCATATTCTTCCATATTGCCCCAGCATACTAAATTGTACGCTTCCTGATCTGACGCCTTTTTCAAAAGATCAAGAACACGGCTTCCTGCATATAACCGGTCCTCTTTGGGTTGAAAATCAAAAAGACTTT
This sequence comes from Candidatus Scybalocola faecigallinarum, assembly GCA_018711005.1. Classification (GTDB taxonomy): domain Bacteria; phylum Bacillota; class Clostridia; order Lachnospirales; family Lachnospiraceae; genus Catenibacillus; species Catenibacillus faecigallinarum. The sequence goes on from DVIT01000015.1 coordinate 17,748, forward strand.
CAAACATGGCGTCATTCAAAAAAAGAAAATTTATTGCGTATATATCTGCCCCGGCATTGTTTCCAAAAAAGAAATAGCTGCCGGAATAAATGGCCCCATAATATATTTTTACGGAATCCCCATATTTTTCTTCCATATCAAGATAATGTTCGTACCGGACCGGCAAATCGTCCGGGAGTACCTCATCCCCTGCAAACCGCACATGATATATAGTCGTCTGGTCTTGCGCCATCGATTGCCTAAGATCGTCTAAAATGTCTTTATTGGTAAGCATAAGGTTCAGGCATGAGACAAAAATCGTTATACCTATGGCAAGCTCCAGCATAATAATACTGTAAGCCCCTTTGCTTCCCCATATCATCTTCCTTATGCGATACGTCATATATTTCATCCGCATCCCCTCCCGCTACCGTCTCTGCCGATCAAGCATCTGACGCACATTTTTTGCGGCCGTAACAACCGAGAAAATACTCATCATTAATGCTAAAACAAGACCTATACCTACAGCCTGCATCACACACATAAAGCTGTACTGAACCTGGGTCACAAATATCTTTTCCAGGGGTAAGGATAGGAGTATACGATCAACGGCCAGGGCCGCCGCAACAATGACAATATTTTGTATTAAGGCCTGAGCAAAAAGCATACTTCCTTTTGCCCCGACAGCTTTATGGATTCCTACGATCTTTTGTTCTTCAAGGCTCCTTCCTAATGTAATGGCAAAAAGGCTAAAAAATGCAAACAAACATACGCATCCCCCGGTTAAAAGCATTTTTACATTTTGCTGGGCATAAATTTCCTCCGCGATACGGTCTTCCTCTGCCAAAGTCGTTACTGTAAAAATATGAATATACGGGTTCTCCTTGGATTTTGCTACAAGGCCTTCCCCATGCTCCAGCTCCTTAATAGGGATAATAAACCGGTGCTGAATCTCCCGGACGCCGGAAACATAGGACATGGCTGGATACGGCACCAGGACGCCGCCAAAAAGTTTTGACGACCGGCCTTCAATAATCCCTACAACCTGATAGCTGTTCCCCATAAATTCTACGGTATCTCCAATCCGGGTGCCCTGAATATACATTTCACTGGTGGATTTTAAAATACATACAGGCATTGCGTCCTGCTCATAATCTTTTTGCTCAAAAAGGCGGCCTTCTTTTAAATAAACAGGGACTCTGCCTAATATTCCTAAACTTACGCCTCCAACAGAATCTACGCCGTCCCCATGTTCCCAGCCCATTGTTGTCTCATAAATACATTCATAGTCTTTTAAAGGGGTTCCTATAAAATCCTCCACATCATTATAGAAACTCCCTTCCATGACTTTAAGACTTCCATTGACCAGCCAGGACTCATCCGCAGATTCATACCGGTTCATTGCATCCATAGCCGCTGATGTATGGATGTATCCCAGGATGTAAAACGGACAGATCAGCCCGGCGGCTATGGACAGAATGAATATGAGGCTTATCTTTTTGTTGTATAACAGCCGTTTTAAGGCACACTGAATCACAAACATAAGAGCCTCCCCCCAATCAAAATTATGTAATTCCCCATCCGTTTTTTATTACAATCTAATTATACTATATCTAGGCTTTTGTGCCCGTCCTGTCCGTTAAATCGACTTTTATGTACATTTCCCGAAAAGGCCAGGTTCTGCCCGCGCAAGCGCGGCTTGGGCTCATTAAGTGGTCCTGACGGGTAACATCCCTCCACTAGGTTCGGTCCGCGCCTGCGGCTTGACCTCTCCAAGGGTCGGGATGTGCGTTCCCACTAAATTCCCCCGGCGCCTTACGGCTTGGGCTCATTAAGTGGTCACAGCAAAAAGGCAGCCCCATGAGAAAATTTATTTCTCATGGGGCTGCCCTTATCTTTCGTTCAGCCAAGCGTGCCTGTTTACAGGCCGCCTGGCGTTTTTCTTATTAAACTAACTCAATAAGAACTTCCATCGCTGCATCGCCTTTACGCTGGCCGATCTTTACGATACGTGTGTAGCCACCGTTGCGGTCTGCATACTTAGGAGCAAGTTCATCGAATAATTTCTTTGTCAGGTCAACAGACTTTGTGTTTGCTTTCTTCTTAGCGGCTTCCTTTGGAACTTCGGTTACCGGATAAAGAACTTTAAGCATCTGTCTTCTGGCATGAAGTCTGGAAGCGCTGTCCTTCTGGATCTTCTTCTCTACAGTATCAAATACTGTAACTTTCTTACCGTCAACAACTTCTTTGACTCTCTTGCCGTCTTTATCTTTACGAGCGACCTTTGCCTGTACAGTTACTGTTTCAAAATTATCTTTTTCCTTCACAGCAAGGGCAATAAGGCCTTCTGTAATTCTTCTGATTTCTTTTGCTTTCGCTTCAGTTGTGCGAATCTTGCCATTATATAAAAGGCTTGTCACCTGACTTCTAAGCAAAGCTTTTCTCTGGTTGGAAGTTCTTCCAAGTTTTCTATAGCCTGCCATGGTGTATCCTCCTTCTTACTTATATCACTCGTCGCTTGGATGTAACTGGAGACCCAGCTCTTTTAACTTCGCCAGGACTTCCTCCAAGGACTTACGTCCAAGGTTTCTGACTTTCATCATATCTTCAGCAGTTCTGTTGGTCAATTCTTCAACCGTATTGATACCTGCTCTCTTGAGACAGTTATAGGAACGAACAGATAATTCCAGTTCATCAATATTCATCTCAAGAACTTTTTCCTTTTCATTGTCTTCCTTTTCTACCATAACTTCTGCAGTCTTGGCATTTTCGGAAAGGTCAATGAACAAATTCAAATGTTCGCTTAACACCTTTGCAGCCAGGCTGACGGCTTCATCCGGTGCCAATGTACCATTTGTGTAAACGTCTAATGTCAGCTTATCAAAATCAGTGATTTGACCCACACGAGTATTTTGCACTGTAAGATTTACTCTTTCTACTGGAGTATAGATGGAATCTACCGGAATCACACCGATAGGCAAATCTTCTTTTTTGTTCTTATCTGAGCTTACATAGCCCCGGCCCTTTGTAATGGTCAGTTCCATGTAAAGTCTGCTGTCTGTTCCGCTTAAGGTGGCAATCACCTGATCCGGATTGAGGATCTCAATATCCGGGTCTGTCTGAATGTCTGCCGCCGTTACAACACCTTCGCCTTCAAACTCAATATAAGCTACCTTTGGCTCTGATGTTTCGCTTGTATTCTTAATTGCCAGGCTCTTAATGTTCATAATGATCTCAGTAACATCTTCCTTTACGCCGGGAATAGAACTGAACTCATGAACTACGCCGTCAATTTTTACGTGGCTGACTGCCGCACCCGGTAAGGAAGAAAGCATGATCCTTCTCAAAGAATTACCAAGTGTTATTCCGTAGCCTCTTTCCAGAGGCTCTACAACAAAGCGTCCGTATCTATTATCATCTGAAAGCTGTGCAATCTCGATTTTCGGTTTTTCAAAGTCAAACACTCTAGGGCCCTCCTTCTTTGGGTTAATTGTTGATTGAGGGTATTATATATAACTTCGGCTGTCGGCTTGCAGTGCCGCTGCATCAGGCTCCGGCCTGGCACCATACGGGCTTCGCTTGTCCTACAGGACTTGCGCAGTGCCCAGCTGTAAGTCCTGGCGGACTTACAGCTCGCGGGCTTCGCCCTATGCATCCAAAGATAAATCACCTTATGTGAGCAAGCTCCCAACGGTGCTTTATCTTCGTCTGCGCACTGCTCATGCCTTACGCGCACCTTATTTAGAATACAACTCAACGATAAGCATTTCGTTTACTGGAACATCAATCTGCTCTCTTGTAGGCAGTTCTTTTACTGTACCGGAAAGAGCTTCCTGATTTGCTTCAAGCCATTCGGGAACGAGTCTTGCGCCTGCAACTTCCAGAATGTCTTTGTATCTCTGAGATGTTTTATATTTCTCACGGATTTCAACCACATCTCCGGCTTTTACTAAGTAAGAAGGAATATTTACTGTCTTGCCGTTGACGCTTACATGCTTATGACCAACGATCTGTCTTGCCTCTTTACGAGTTCTTGCAAAACCAAGTCTGAAGATCACGTTGTCCAGTCTTCTTTCAAGCATGATCATCAGGTTTTCACCGGACTGACCTTTCATACGGCTTGCTTTTTCATAGTAATTTCTGAATGGCTTCTCTAAAACGCCATAGATAAATTTAGCTTTCTGCTTTTCCTGAAGCTGCTGGCCATACTCGCTCTTTTTGCGTGTACCGCGGATCAGCTGTCTATTGGATTTTTTATCAACACCCAGGTAGATCGGATCAAGTCCAAGACTTCTGCATCTTTTTAAAACCGGGACCATATCTCTTGCCATATCTAACTAACCTCCTATTAGACTCTTCTGCGTTTCGGTGGGCGGCATCCATTATGAGGAACCGGAGTCACATCTCTGATACTTGTAACTTCAATACCGCATGCCTGAAGAGCACGGATTGCGGCTTCACGGCCTGAACCAGGACCTTTAACCATAACCTCTACGGATTTTAAACCATGTGGTAAAGCTGCCTTTGCAGCTGTCTCTGCAGCCATCTGTGCTGCATAAGGAGTGGACTTTCTGGAGCCACGGAATCCAAGTCCGCCGGCGCTTGCCCATGAAATAGCATTGCCTTCGGAATCTGTAAGTGTAACTATTGTATTGTTAAAAGATGACTGAATATGTGCCTGACCGCGCTCAATGTTCTTTTTAACACGCCTCTTAGTCACTTTTTTTGTCACTTTCTTAGCCATTGACGAAAACCTCCTGTCAGGATATTAAATTACTTCTTCTTATTTGCAACTGTTCTCTTAGGACCTTTTCTTGTTCTGGCGTTTGTCTTTGTTTTCTGACCACGAACAGGAAGACCTTTTCTGTGTCTGATACCTCTATAACAGCCGATTTCCTGCAGTCTCTTAATATTCATTGCGATTTCACGACGTAAATCACCTTCAACTACCTGAGACGCATCAATAATATCACGGATTCTGGCCACTTCTTCGTCAGTTAAATCTCTGACACGTGTATCCGGGTTAACATTCGCTTCCTTAAGGATACGATTTGAGCTTACTCTACCGATACCATAAATGTAAGTAAGTCCGATTTCAACACGCTTTTCTCTTGGTAAATCTACACCACTGATACGAGCCATGTAATTACACCTCCACTGGTTATTCCATATGAGTTTCTTCTATATAACATGTGCGTCTGGCACACGGTGAAATGCTTATACAGATCTTCTCATATTTTGATTATTTCGTTTCATAATAAAATCAAGAAGCTATAATTGGGTATGTACAATTATAGCAAAGGCATGAAATCCATGCCATGTCTGCCTTTATCTTTAGACATGCAGACAAGTCCCGTAAATTTGACGGGATTTACGGAACCTTCGCGACGTACGCCAATATTGCGCATAAAGGCGCACAATACACGTATATAATAAAGTGATACAACACACCCTGGTGTTTCTCACTGCAGCCGCATAAAAAATTTTAATGACGTTGTCATTAAAAGGGTAACAATACAAAAGCCAAGCCTGAAGATCAGCCTTGTCTTTGTTTGTGTTTAGGATTTTCGCAGATAATACGAATACTGCCTTTTCTTTTGATCACTTTGCACTTTTCGCAAATAGGCTTTACGGATGATCTAACCTTCACAACAAATCTCTCCTTTCAAAACGTCCGCTCCATATTATAGCACCGTGATTTGGCATATGTCAAGCGAAAATTTATTTATCTCTCCAAATAATTCTTCCTTTTGTCAGATCGTAGGGAGACAATTCAATGGTTACTTTATCACCAGGTAAAATCTTAATAAAATTCATACGCAGCTTTCCGCTGATGTGAGACAGGACCTTATGTCCATTCTCCAGTTCCACCTGAAACATTGCGTTGGGAAGCTTCTCCACAACAACACCTTCAACTTCAATAACATCCGCTTTCGACATTCTTATTCCTCCTGATTTTCAAACTTGGACAAATATGTTTTTATGGCTTTTTTGATCATAGGGTCAGTCAGAGACTCCGATGATGTACATGCGGCAAGATCAGCCGCAAATACATTGATGGTCTGAACATGCCGGACATTCTTTTTCTTAGGCTTTTCACTGAACCTGACCTGCCCGTCAGCCAGACAGAGCCATTTCTCCCCAACCCCGACAACAACAAATACTTTCCCCTTGTCATGCCCGGCTTTTGACCGGACAAGCTGACCGATTACTGCTGACATCATTACTGTTCTTCCTCCGGCAATAAAGTCAAAATCTCACAGCCTTCTTTTGTGACAAGGATCGTATTCTCATAATGCGCTGAAAGGGAACCATCTTCGGTAACAACGGTCCAGTCATCATCAAGCCACTCCACATCATATCTTCCGGCATTGACCATAGGTTCAATGGCCAGTGTCATCCCCGCCTGCAGCCGTATACCTCTGCCGCGCTGTCTGAAATTAGGGATCTGTGGGTCTTCGTGAAGATGTGTTCCTATGCCATGGCCTACCAGGTCCCGTACGACACTGTAGCCATGGGCCTCCACGTAATCCTGAATCGCAGCGGAAATCTCATATAAATGATTTCCTTCTTTTGCCAATTTTATACCTTCAAAAAAACTTTGTCTGGTCACATTCATCAAGCGCTGTGCATCGGCAGATACCGTACCTATACCCCAGGTACGGGCAGCATCGGAATGCATCCCCTGATAAATAAGACCGCAGTCCAGGCTGACAATATCACCTTCCCGGATCAGATGTTTTTTAGAAGGGATCCCGTGAACGACTTCATCATTAACCGATACACAGATGGATGCCGGGTATCCGTTATAATTTTTAAAATTAGGAATACAGCCGAAATCACGGATCATGGTTTCACCCAGCCGGTCAATATCCCAGGTTGACATTCCCGGCTTAAGGGCGCTGTGCAGTTCTTTGTGTACGAGGGCCAGCAATCTGCCGGCCTCCCGCATCAGTTCAATCTGCCTTGGTGACTTTATACTCACTGACATATCAGCAAACTCCTATCACTTTGCAAATATCAGTAAATACATCGTCCATGTTCTTTGTGCCATCCACTTCTACAAGAATGCCTTCATTCTTATAGTAGTCGATGAGCGGCTGTGTCTGTTCATGGTACACATCCAGACGGTTTTTAACGGTTTCCGGTTTATCATCATCACGAAGAATGAGGGCTTCACCGCACGCATCGCAGATGCCTTCAACCTTGGTAGGATTATAAACCACATGGTATGTTGCTCCGCATCCAACACATGCACGGCGGCCGGACATTCTCTGAATAATATTTTCGTCAGGAACTTCAATATTAATCGCATAGTCCATCTTCTGGCCGATGGCATTCAGGGCATTGGTCAAAGCTTCAGCCTGAGGGATTGTTCTTGGGAAGCCGTCTAAAATATACCCTTTTTCACAGTCGGATTGTTGAATTCTATCAACAACGAGATCGCAGACCAATTCATCCGGTACTAAAAGACCTTTATCCATGTACTCTTTGGCTTTAGCGCCAAGCTCTGTACCGTTCTTGATATTTGCTCTGAAAATATCTCCGGTTGATATATGAGGAACATTGCATACTTCTGCAATTTTCTTTGCCTGTGTGCCTTTTCCGGCACCAGGAGCACCCAGCATAATTATTTTCATAATAATTATCCTCCATTCATATGTCCAACAATTTCCTCCCCAGCGATCCTGTAAGCACTGGGGCAAACTGCCTGCTTTACGCAGGAACTACGTGTTTCTGTCATACCTTTATCTTATAGGGATCAAGGCACTGCTTTAAGTATAATACAAAAAGTTTTTTTAAACAATACCTAAATTAAAAAGAATCCGGTAAAAAATAACAGTTCAGCCAGTCCGGGCATTTGGCCCACGTACCTGGCTGAACTGCTGTCTTTCTTTTACAGCCGGTATAAATACCGGCCAATATTCATCTAAATGGTTTTCTGCCTGCAATTAAAAAGTAAATTCCTGAGTAATAAGTTCGCTTCCGTCTGGTGCCAGGAACTGTACCACAACTGTTACACTATCCACAGATACAACAGACTTCACGCTGTCTGCAACATCAGCTAAAGTTGACTCCTGAGACTGAAGATAACTTTCAAGTGTTGCACTGTCCATAGCAGATGCCGTTTCCTCATCCTGGATCGTATAAATATAGTACAGTGTATTTCCTTCACCCTGAATATCAATAGTCAGGCCTGAAGATGCCAGACTTTCATTAAGAGTTGCGATCTGTTCCTGCATCATATCGGAAGCAATAAAATCTTCCACAGATTCAAACAAACCAATGGATGCTGATGAATCTGATGTTTCTTCAGCAGCTGCAGTTTCTTCTGTTGTCTCTGCCATAGCAGATTCTGTTTCAGCCACAGTTTCAGGGCTCTGAGTATCCGATTCAACAGGTGCAGCGGTTTCAGATTCAGACTGTTCCCGCACACCGCTCTCAGTGGTGTTGCCGCCGCAGGCAGCTACACACATAGCCAGGATCAACGCAACCATTAATACAGATAATTTTTTGAATAAGCTTTTCATTTCATACTCCTCCATAAATTTGCCGTGCTTTACACACCTGATCATACCGGGTTAAAACATTTTTCCCGGAAACTTTGTACACATTTATCATAAAAGATAAATGTAAAAAAAATGTTTCTTTCTTGTAAAAGCAGCAGCAAATTTTATAATAGCCGCCCAACTAAATGAGCGGCCAAGAATCAATCATCCAGGAAACCTTTATAGTGACGCACCAGCATCATAGATTCAATCTGTTTCATTGTCTCTAAAACAACACCGACGATAATGATCAGTGATGTGCCGCCGAAAGATACGCTGGCCCCAAATACACCATTAAAGAAGATTGGGATAAAGGCAACGATCACAAGACCGCAGGCACCGATAAAGATGATATTATTTAAGATTTTAGTCAGATAATCTACAGTTGGCTTGCCCGGGCGGATACCTGGAATAAAGCCGCCCTGCTTTTTCATATTATCAGCGATTTCCATAGGATTAAAGGTAATCGATGTATAGAAATAAGCAAAGAAGATTACCATGACAATATAGACGATCAAACCAATACTATACCAGGGTGTTGACGGAACACACCAGTTATTGCTGTTTAAACCGTTTAAAATATGTCCCCACACGCCTCCGGGATTGGTACCGATAAAGTTCACGATAATTCCCGGCAATGACATAATCGATGAAGCGAAAATGATCGGAATAACACCGGCAGTATTGACCTTTAAAGGAATATTTGTTGACTGGCCGCCCATCATACGGCGTCCAACAACCTTTTTGGAATACTGAACCGGTATACGTCTTTCACCGCCCTGGAGATAAACAACCAGGATAATCGTGAAAAGGATCACTGCAATAATAATCACAGCTGCCAGAATGGCCGTTACAATATTGCTGGCGCCGGCAATAAACTGATCATAAAGGGTAGTGAAATCCTGAGGGATCCTGGATACGATGTTGACCAGAAGGATAATGGAAATACCATTACCTACACCCTTCTCTGTAATCTGTTCTCCCATCCACATAACAAGGGATGAACCGGCAGTCAGTGTGAACATAACAATGATCACACCTAAAGCATTATTGTGTGTCAGATAATTGGATCTGGCAAAAGTGATACCCATGGCAAGGCCTTCGATGACTGCCAGGGCAATAGTAACATAACGGGTAACTTCACGGATTTTTTTCCTTCCATCTTCTCCGTCACGCTGCATTTCTTCCAGTTTTGGAATCGCAATGGTCAAAAGCTGCATGATAATGGAGGATGTGATGTAAGGGGTAATACTCAATGCGAAAACCGACATCTGCGTAAATGATCCGCCGGTCATGGCATTAAAAAAATCCAGAGCACCACCTGTGTTTGCAGTTTGATTTGCAAACCAGGCGGCGAATACCTCCGTGTTTACTCCCGGTGTAGGGATTGCTGCTCCAAGTCTGACAACGATGAGCATTACAAAGGTAAATAAAATACGAGAACGCACATCTTTAATTTTAAACGCATTTTTAAGCGTTGTCAGCATTAGATCACCTCTACTGTTCCACCAAGAGCCTGAATTTTCTCTGCTGCACCTGCACTGAAGGCATTTGCTTTCACAGTTAATTTTTTAGTAAGCTCACCATTTCCAAGAATTTTAACGCCGTCTTTAGGATTTTTAACAATGCCGGATTCGATAAGTGTTTCCACTGTTACCTCAGCACCATCTTCAAAACGGTTCAGAGCATCAACGTTGATTCCTACGATTTCTTTACTGTTAATGTTTGTAAAGCCTCTCTTAGGAATACGTCTGTATAAAGGCATCTGGCCACCTTCAAAACCTGGTCTTGGAGCTCCGGAACGAGCTTTCTGTCCCTTATGGCCCTTACCTGCGGTCTTACCGTTACCGGAAGCGTGTCCACGGCCTCTTCTGAAATTATTGCTGTGCTTAGAACCAACGGCTGGTTTTAATTCTGATAAATTCATCTTTGCACCTCCTTACATTTTTACAGGGAAATCAGATTTCTTCAACTTTTACAAGATGTTTAACCTGGTTTACCATGCCTTTTACTGCTGCGTTGTTTGGCAATTCTACTGTGTGATGAAGCTTCTTAAGACCGAGAGCTTCTACAGTTTTCTTATGCTTAGGAACTGCACCAATTGTAGATTTAACTAAAGTGATCTTTAATTTATCTGCCATTTTTTATGCCTCCTTATTACCCGCGAATCTCATCAACAGATTTGCCGCGCTTTTTGGCAACTTCTTCAATGGTTGTCAGGTTTGCAAGACCATCGATTGTTGCAAGTACAACATTCTGTTTGTTACTGGAACCCAGAGATTTTGTACGGATATTCTTATAGCCGGCAAGTTCGAGAACCGCACGGGCCGGGCCACCGGCGATGATACCAGTACCCAGAGGAGACTGTTTAAGTAAAACAGTTGCACTTCCGAATTTACCTAAATTATCATGTGTTACGCTGCCGTTTTCATCAACCGGCACTTCGATCAGTTTTTTGATAGCGTCTTCCTTGCCTTTGCGGATAGCTTCAGGAATTTCAGTAGCCTTTCCCAAGCCTGCGCCGACATGTCCGTTGCCATCACCAACGACAACTAAAGCTGCGAAACGGAAGTTACGGCCGCCCTTAACAACCTTAGTTACACGTTTGATTGATACTACTTTTTCTGTTAATTCTAATTGACTAGCATCAATGATTGTACGTTTCATGTGTTTTCCTCCTTGCTAGAATTGTAATCCAGCTTCTCTAGCTGCATCAGCTAATGCCTGAACTTTACCCTGATAGATAAATCCGCCTCTGTCAAAAACAACCTGTGTAATACCTTTTTCAAGAGCCTTTTTAGCAATAGCTGTGCCTACAGCAGCAGCAGCTTCAACATTGTTTGTCTTTTCAAGGCTTGCTTTGATCTCTTTTTCTACTGTAGAAGCAGCTACGAGAGTATTACCAACCGTATCGTCGATGATTTGAGCGTAAATATGATTATTACTTCTGAATACAGCTAAACGAGGACGCTGCGAAGTGCCTGCAAGATGATGGCGCAGACGTCTGTGTTTATTTTCGCGAATTTTACTTCTTGACTCTTTGCTAACCATTATATTCACTCCTTTACTTATTTCTTACCAGTCTTACCAACTTTACGTCTGATAACTTCGTCAGCATACTTGATACCCTTGCCCTTATAAGGTTCAGGTCTTCTCTTGTCTCTGATCTCAGCCGCATACTGGCCAACCTTTTCTTTATCGATACCAGAAACTGTAATTTTGGTCTGACCATCAAGTGTGGTAGTAACGCCTTCCGGATCTACCATCTCAACAGGATGTGAATATCCTAAAGATAAGATTAATTTGTTGCCCTGTTTCTGAGCTCTGTAACCAACACCGTTGATTTCAAGATCTTTCTTGTAGCCCTCAGTAACACCAACAACCATATTATTAATAAGGGTTCTTGTAAGACCGTGTAAAGATTTCATTTTCTTTAAATCGTTCGGTCTTGTAACCACTACGTGTCCGTCTTCAATTTTAATGTCCATTTCAGCAGGTAATACTCTTTCAAGAGTTCCCTTAGGACCTTTTACAGTCACTTTATTATTTTCTGCTATGTCTACAGTTACACCTGCAGGGATAGCGATTGGCATTCTTCCTATACGTGACATGCCCGTACCTCCATAATATATATGATAAATTTAATAGATTCTAAGTGGAAGTTCTGCTCATATCTGCAGAACGGGTATGTTCGTTCGACTAAGCTCATCTCTCGCCTTTGGCTCGGATTCGCTAAGGCTCACGAACGATCTCGCACTAACCTCGGCCGCGCCCTTTGGGCTTGCCTCGCTAAGTGCTTTCGATCACCATACAAACGCTAAAACTTCGCCGCCTACGTGAAGTGCTCTGGCTTCTTTGTCTGTGATCACGCCTTTGTTTGTGGAAACAATGGCTACACCAAGACCGCCAAGTACCTTAGGCATTTCTTCTGCGTTTGCATAGACACGAAGACCCGGTTTGGAAATTCTCTTGATACCGGAAATTGTCTTCTGGTTCTTATCCTGACCATATTTTAATGTCACTTTGATGGTGCGTGTTACACCTTCGCCAGTGATCTCATAGCTTTTAATATAACCTTCATCAAAAAGGATCTTTGCAATAGCTTCTTTCATCTTTGATGCAGGAATATCAACTGTATCATGTTTTGCAGTGTTTGCATTACGGATTCTTGTAAGCATATCTGCAATAGGATCGCTCATTGTCATGGAATATGTTCCTCCTTTTCAAACGTCTGATATACTGTCTTCAATTTCGGCGTTGGACACTTCATTTTGAAGTGTTCCCCGCCCGCATCGAAGATCAGCCTCACACCTTTTGACTGCTGACTGCAGCTCAGGCGTCAAGGAATTACCAGCTTGCCTTTGTAACACCAGGAATCTGGCCCTTATATGCTAATTCACGGAAGCAGATTCTGCAGATACCATATTTTCTTAAGTAAGCATGTGGACGTCCACAGATTCTGCAGCGGCTGTATTCTCTTGTGGAAAATTTAGCAGGACGCTGCTGTTTAACTTTCATTGCTGTTTTAGCCATGAAATTTCCCTCCTTATTATTTCTTGAATGGCATGCCAAACAATCTTAACAGTTCACGAGCTTCTTCGTCTGTATGAGCGGTTGTAACAAAAATTACATCCATACCTCTTACCTTATCTACTTTGTCATACTCGATCTCGGGGAAGATCAGCTGTTCTTTAATACCTAAAGCATAGTTGCCTCTGCCGTCGAAGGAATCTGCGCTGACGCCTCTGAAGTCACGTACCCGGGGAAGGGCAAGATTGATCAGACGATCTGCAAATTCATACATTTTTTCACCTCTTAAGGTGACTTTGCAGCCAATAGGCATACCTTCACGAATCTTGAAGTTAGCCACAGACTTTTTAGCTCTGGTGATCACAGCCTTCTGTCCGGCAATGATCTCCATATCCTTAACAGCTGCATCAAGAGTTTTTGCATTATCCTTTGCTTCACCAACGCCCATGTTGATGACGATCTTGTCAAGCTTAGGAACCTGCATAACGTTTTTATATCCAAATTTTGCAGTCATTGCTGCAACAATTTCATTATTGTAAGTTTCCTTTAATCTACTCACGTTTTGCATCCTCCTTCCTGCGATCAGTCGATGATCACTGCTTCAGCATCCTTCACTTTAGCAGCACGAACTTTCTTTCCGTCCTTGATCTGATACTGGATCCGGGCAGGTTTTCCATTGTAAAGATACATTACATTGGATACATGAAGCGGGCCTTCCTGATGGATGATGCCGCCCTGCTGATTTGCAGCTGAAGGTTTTGTGTGCTTTGTGATCATATTAACGCCTTCAACCAGCACTGTATTTTTCTTGTGGTTGACTGCGATAACTTTACCGTCTTTACCTTTATCTTTACCAGCGATCACTCTTACAAGGTCGCCTTTTTTAATCTTAATACTAGACACAGCCGATACCTCCTTACAGTACTTCCGGTGCCAGGGAAACAATCTTCATGAACTGTTTCTCTCTTAATTCCCGGGCTACTGGTCCAAAAATACGTGTTCCTCTCGGGTTTAAGTCGTCTTTGATGATCACTGCTGCATTTTCATCGAACCGGATGTAGGAACCATCTTTACGACGAGCGCCTTTTACAGTACGAACAACAACAGCTTTAACAACATCGCCCTTTTTAACAACTCCGCCTGGTGTTGCATCTTTGACCGAAGCAACAATAATGTCACCTATATTCGCATATCTTCTGGTGGAACCGCCTAATACACGGATGCAAAGAAGTTCTTTTGCACCGGTATTGTCAGCCACACGAAGTCTGGTCTCCTGTTGAATCATGACTTTTCCTCCTTATTGGCCTGATCTAAATTATTTAGCTCTTTCGATAATTTCTACAAGTCTCCATCTCTTATCTTTAGATAATGGTCTTGTTTCCATAACTCTTACTCTGTCGCCAATATTGCACTCATTCTTTTCATCGTGAGCTTTTAATTTATACGTTCTATCAACGATCTTCTTATAAAGTGGATGTCTTACACGGTCCTGCACAGCAACAACGACTGTTTTGTCCATCTTATTGCTGACAACGATACCCGTTCTTACTTTTCTAAGATTTCTTTCCACAACAATGCTCCTTTCTTATGCCGTCATCTTTCGGGTGATGCTCCTGACGATCCAGTCACATCACTGCGCTCTGACATGATAGAAGGCTGGCCGTATTATTCGGCAGCGTTTGCCTTTTCAGTGATGACTGTCTGGATTCTCGCAATGTTTTTGCGAACTTCCTTAATTCTGCTTGTGTTGTCTAACTGATTGGTTGCATTCTGGAATCTTAAGTTAAAAAGTTCCTTCTTTGCACTTACTAATTCTGTTTGCAGTTCTGCAACTGTCTTTGCCTTTAATTCTTTAACATAAGTATTAGTTTTCACTGTTATCACCGCCTTCTAAGTCTGCGCGAGAAACAACTTTGCATTTCACCGGAAGCTTGTGTGTAGCAAGACGAAGAGCCTCTCTGGCAACTTCTTCGGATACGCCGGAGATTTCAAACATTACTCTGCCTGGCTTAACAACGGCTACCCAGTATTCCAGTGTACCTTTACCGGAACCCATACGTGTTTCAGCTGGTTTAGTAGTTACAGGTTTGTCAGGGAAAATTTTAATCCAAACTTTACCGCCACGTTTGATGTAACGTGTCATAGCGATACGGGCTGCCTCGATCTGGTTGGATTTGATCCAAGCCGGCTCAAGTGCCACAATACCATATTCACCGTAAGTGATTTTATTACCACGCTGTGCAGTTCCTCTCATTGAGCCGCGGAACTGTTTACGACGCTTAACTCTTTTTGGCATTAACATTATTTATCGCTCCCTTCCTTGTTGCCCTTCACTGGAAGAACTTCGCCATGATAGATCCATGTTTTAACACCGATCTTACCATATGTTGTGTCGGCTTCAGCAAATCCATAATCAATGTCAGCACGAAGTGTCTGAAGTGGAATAGTACCTTCGCTGTAGAATTCTGTACGAGCCATATCAGCACCGCCAAGACGTCCGGAAACAGAAGTCTTAATACCCTGGCAGCCGGCGCGCATTGTTCTCTGCATTGCAGATTTCATAGCACGTCTGAAGGATACACGGTTTTCAAGCTGTGTTGCAATGTTTTCAGCAACAAGCTGAGCATCCTTGTCAGGTCTCTTTACTTCTTTGATGTCAATAAGAAGCTTCTTGTTTGTGAATTTGGAAACTTCTTTCTTTACTTTTTCGATCTCAGCGCCGCCTTTACCGATCACAACACCAGGTTTTGCTGTATGAACGATAACTTTTAAACGGTCAGATGCTCTTTCGATCTCAATTCTGGCAATGCCAGCATTATATAATCTCTTTTTAAGATATTTACGGATATTGTAGTCTTCTACCAGATTATCGGCAAAGTCTGCTTCCGCATACCATTTGGAGTCCCAATCTTTAATAATTCCGACTCTCAATCCGTGAGGATTAACTTTCTGTCCCATGATTCTCCTCCTTATCTTTCATTGAGCACTACTGTGATGTGGCTCATTCTCTTTTCGATTCTGTATGCTCTGCCCTGTGCTCTCGGCTGAACGCGCTTCATCGTAGGTCCTTTGTTTGCGTAGCATTCCTCGATGTAAAGGTTGTTTCTGTTCATGCCGTTATTGTTCTCTGCATTTGCAATGGCAGATTCCAGTAACTTTTTGATAATGCTGGATGCATATCTTGGATTATATGATAAAATAGCTAATGCTGTCTGCACATCTTTGCCTCTGATTGCATCAAGGACGAAGCATGCTTTCTGTACAGACACTCTTGCGTATGATAATTTTGCGCTTGGTCTTGTATCTTTGTTGGCATTTCTTTCTCTTTTAATCTGGGATCTATGTCCTTTAGCCATGGATACAGCCTCCTTTCAACCTATCCTTAACGTCTTGCTTTCTTTTCGTCTTTACCATGGCCTCTGTAGGTTCTGGTAGCAACGAACTCGCCTAATTTATGTCCAACCATATCTTCGGTAATATATACAGGAACATGCTTTCTGCCGTCATGTACTGCGATTGTATGTCCAACCATTTGTGGGAAGATTGTGGAACGACGGGACCAGGTTTTGATTACGCTCTTGTCCCCTGCTGCGTTCATGGCATCTACTTTTTTAAGTAAATGAGCATCTGCAAATGGTCCTTTTTTAAGTGATCTGGCCATTGATCTAACCTCCTTAGATTAATTATTTAATAATGCTTCCGTCGCGTCTTCTTACGATCATCTTATTGGAATGCTTATTCTTCTTACGAGTCTTAAGACCCAGTGCCGGTTTGCCCCATGGAGTTAATGGGCCAGAGCGACCGATCGGAGCGCGTCCTTCACCACCACCGTGTGGATGGTCGTTGGGGTTCATAACAGAACCACGTACAGTTGGGCGGATGCCCATGTGACGTTTACGTCCAGCTTTACCAATGTTGATCAGTTCATGGTCGCCGTTGCCAACAACGCCGATAGTAGCTCTGCCGGAAATAGGCACCATTCTCATTTCGCCGGAAGGTAATCTAAGGGTTGCATACTTGCCTTCTTTTGCCATCAGCTGTGCAGAGTTTCCTGCGGAACGAACAAGCTGTCCGCCTTTACCAGGATGCAGCTCGATGTTATGAAGCTCTGTACCTACAGGAATAGAAGAAAGAGGTAAGCAGTTACCGATTCTTACTTCTGCCTCAGGTCCGTTCATGATCTTCATGCCGACTTTCAGGCCTTCAGGAGCAAGGATATATGCTTTTTCGCCGTCTGCATAGCAGATCAGAGCGATATTTGCTGTTCTGTTCGGATCGTATTCAATAGCTTTAACTGTAGCAGGAATACCATCTTTGTGATTTCTCTTGAAATCAACGATTCTGTATTTTTTCTTAGCGCCGCCGCCGTGATGTCTTACTGTGATTTTTCCCTGACTATTACGTCCGGCATGTTTTTTAATAGATACTACAAGGGATTTCTCGGGAGTGGACTTTGTGATCTCAGAGAAATCAGAGCCGGTCATATGTCTTCTGGAAGGTGTATATGGGTTATAGGTTTTGATACCCATTATATTCACTCCTTTCAAGTGTCAATTTATTATCACGCTTTTATTGCGTTTAAGGCGGAACGCATCCGGGCGTTCCTTATATAGTTACGATAAGGCATTATAAGCCCTGGAAGATTTCAATATCTTTGCTTTCAGCTGTCAGTTTAACGATCGCTTTTTTAGTCTTAGCTGTACGACCAAATGTCATACCTCTTCTTTTTACCTTGCCATCGTTGTTCATTGTGTTTACAGAAGCAACCTTTGTTCCTTCAAACATCTTTTCAACAGCTTCTTTGATCTGGTTCTTTGTAGCGTCCGGATGAACGAAGAATGTGTACTTCTTTTCAGCCATAGCGTTCATGCTTTTTTCTGTAACAACCGGTTTAAGGATTACATCATAATATTTTAAATCTGCCATTATGCGTACACCTCCTGGATTGTATCAACAGCATCTTTTGTTACAACAACAGTGTCGTATTTTAAGATGTCATATACGTTGATTGTGTTTGTCAGAGCTGTTTTAACAGTAGGAATGTTTCTTGCAGATAATGTTACATTGTCATTTTTCTCATTGAGAACGACTAAAGCCTTTGTAACCTTCAAGTTGTTCATAACAGCCTGGAATTTTTTAGTTTTGATCTCATCCATGTTGAAAGAATCAAGGACGATAAATTTATTTTCATTCACTTTGGAAGTAAGAGCAGACTTAAGAGCAAGTCTTCTTTCCTTCTTGTTGATCTTAAATTCATAGTTTCTTGGCTTCGGAGCGAATACTACGCCGCCGCCTGTCCACTGAGGAGCTCTCGTTGAACCCTGTCTTGCGTGGCCTGTACCCTTCTGTCTCCAAGGTTTCTTTCCGCCGCCGGATACTTCGGAACGGGTTCTGGCACTCTGTGTGCCCTGACGTTTTGCAGCAAGATGATTGACTACTGCCATATGAACTAAATGCTCATTTACTTCAACACCGAAGATCGCATCGTTCAGTTCCATTTCGCCAACCTGATTGCCTTCAATATTGTAAACAGATACTTTTGCCATCTGTATATCCTCCTTCCAGCAATTACGCTTTTACTGATTCTTTAAGCATTACCAAAGACTTCTTCGGTCCAGGTACAGAGCCTTTAACCAGGATCAGATTCTGATCAGCATCAACTCTGACAACTTCCAGATTCTGAACAGTAACTTTTACAGCGCCCATATGACCAGGCATGTGTTTGCCCTTGAATACGCGGCCCGGAGTTGTTGCAGAACCGTTGGAACCTGCATGTCTGTGGTATTTGGAACCGTGAGCCATAGGTCCTCTGGACTGTCCGTGTCTCTTAATAGCGCCCTGGAATCCTTTACCTTTGGATTTTGCAGTGGCATCGATCTTATCACCAGCAGCAAAAATGTCTGCCTTGATTTCCTGGCCTAATGTATAGCTTTCTGCATCTTCCAGTCTGAACTCTTTCACAAATCTCTTTGCAGAAACACCAGCCTTGGCAAAATGACCTTTCTGAGGCTTATTTACCAGTTTTTCTCTGATGTCGCCATATCCAACCTGGATCGCACTGTAACCGTCATTTTCAACAGTTTTAACCTGTGTTACCACACAAGGTCCAGCCTGAAGAACGGTTACCGGAGTTAAAACCCCATCTTCATTAAAAATCTGAGTCATTCCGACTTTTGTCGTTAAAATTGCTTTCTTCATTCTAAGAATGCACCTCCTGTTTTAATCTACAGCGGAACGCTTTCGCGCTCATCCTAGACGGTCTACTATGAGTATTCGGTGTATCCCGATCATCTATATAAACCCTAAGGATCATTAACTTAAATTAATTATTTTGTTTTCATCTTGATGTCGATGTAAACGCCTGCAGGCATCTCCAGTCTGGATAATGCATCTACAGTTTTCTGTGTCGGCGTAATAATGTCGATCAGTCTCTTGTGTGTTCTCTGCTCAAACTGCTCTCTGGAATCTTTGTATTTGTGAACAGCTCTTAAGATTGTAACAACCTCTTTCTTTGTCGGTAACGGCACCGGTCCGCTCACCTTAGATCCAGTCTTTTTAACAGTTTCAATGATTTTGCCAGCGCTCTGATCGATCAGTTTGTGATCATACGCCTTGAGAGTAATTCTCATTACTTGACTTGCCATAAAAAAAGCCGCCTCCTTTTCGCACTTTCAATCAGTACGACAAGCGGTGACTGTACACTCACCCGTGTGTATCCAAAACTTTCTCACACGCGTTTCTGCTCTCTCGACAGATGGTTTACTTGGTACAGTGACTTGTCGCCAGTTTTCTTAACTTGACATTCGCTCCACGGAACACCTGCAAACACCTTGCAGCAACCTCACGCTTCATCGCTATCATGTCACAACATCAAGTATTATACACGAAACACCCGGGTATTTCAAGGATTTTTTTATTTTTTCGGAAATATTTTTTTCACAAATTTTACGAAGTTACATTATGTTTTTTATTCAATATGCTGTAGGGGGACCGAGGGTTCCCATCCAATAAGCCCCACATCATTATTAATCAAAGCTGCCACAACCGATCTGGGATTGTAAACTCTCTCGCCGTATTTTGTACTGTACCCATCATACCATTGGCCAGGGATACATAAGCTTTTCCCTTAAGAAGATTGCTCAAAAAATCAATATAGGCTTTTTTATCCTGCTCCTTTATAAAATCCCTGTGAAAGATGAAATCCCACTCATCCAGTATAAAAATAAATCTCTTAGAATCATACGCATTATATATAGAAGAAAGAGCATCCCAAACCGCATCATCCGGACGTATATTGGCCTTTGGATAAGCAGATTTTAAATCTTCCAGCAGGCGGTCCTCAATACGGGTAATATAGCTTTCATAGTCCTGACACTTCCGGGGCAGCTCATTTAATGAAATAAATATAACATCATACTTACCAATATAATCCTCATACTGTTTAAAATCTGAAATTTTAAGGCCACTAAATACTTTCCGGGTATCACGGGCCCGGGAGAAAAAGGCAGCAAGCATATTGGCAGCAACAGTCTTTCCAAATCTTCTCGGTCGTGTAATACAAATATAATTAGCGTTTGTTTCAATTCTGGGGATCAATTCTCCAATCAGCAAAGATTTATCCACGAAATACGGACTGTTTGCGTCTTGAACAAAGGCATCACCTTTTATCAAGGAAACTCCAATAATCGAAAAGATTCTTGATAACGATTCAGCCATGGGCCTTTTGGTGAATATTTCCTTATTACACACATTTTACACAACCTTAATCCAAGGTTCATAGCATTTTAGGATTGGAATGTTATGCTTTATATAAAGTTGATTTTTTTTGACGCTTGTACCATTTTATCATATAATAATACAGTCAGCAGTCCCTGCGTTGGACCTGACATTTTGTAACCTTATATAAAAAGGAGGGGACACCTCATGCCATCCACGTATGCTCATTATATTTTTGGTCAGAAGATCTACCGCAATCTTACCGGAAATTTGAAAAATATTGTGGGTGAACATCCGCAGCTTTATAACATCGGTCTCCACGGTCCGGATATATTTTTTTATTATAAACCTTTGAGAAATAATCCTGTAAATTCCCTTGGGTTTCAAATGCACAATCAGCCCGCTTCGGACTTTTTTGCAAAAGCGGCCTATATCCTCCGGGACTTGCGATCCGATCACGCGCTGCGCAATGCGGGATTGGCTTATATTTTGGGTTTTATCTGTCACTTTGCGCTGGACAGCACATGCCATGGATATATTGAAAACAAGATCCGCAAGACAGGCATTACCCACACGGAAATCGAAGCAGAATTTGACCGGTACCTGATGATCCGGGATCACCTGAATCCGTCAACACACCATTTAGCAGATCACATTCATCCTACCCGCAAAAACGCACAGGTCATCCAGTCCTTCTTCGGGCAATTCAGCCAGCACCAGATCCGGAAAGCCTTATCTTCCATGGTCTGGTATAGTGATCTTTTGGCCGCTCCTGGTGCGTTTAAACGCCAGATCCTTTACATGGTCTTAAAGCTTTCCGGAAATCCACTGGAAATATGCCATCGGATCATGACCAGGGAAGCCCGTCCGGAATGTCAGGACAGCTGCCTCCGTCTGGAAAAGCTTATGGGAAAAGCATCTGTATGCTGTCTCTCCCTTATCGACAGTTATATAGATTTTCTTTATGATGATATTCCTTTGGATAAATATTTTGTAAGGACCTTTGGCCCTGAGATGAATTGGCAGTCTATACCGGTCTATTCTTATCAGGAGGAACTGAACTATGAAATTTAAACTAAATAAACTGGAACTGAAATGGGTACTCTATGATGTAGGTAATTCAGCATTTACATTGCTTATATCCACCATCATGCCCATTTACTTTAACTTTCTCGCGGAAAATGCCGGTATTTCCGACGTAGATTATTTGGCTTACTGGGGATATGCCACCTCCATTTCAACGATCATCGTTGCGGTTTTAGGGCCTACCCTTGGAACTGCCTCGGATCTGAAAGGCTGGAAAAAGAAAATATTTATGGCCTCCCTGCTTTTTGGCGCCGTGGGCTGCGTACTTCTGGGCTTTATGTCATCATGGCTGTGGTTTCTGCTTTTATTTGTGATCGCAAAATCCGCCTATTCTTTAAGCCTTGTGATCTACGATTCCATGCTGACGGACGTTACTACAAAAGACCGTATGGACGAAGTTTCTTCCCACGGTTATGCCTGGGGCTATATTGGCAGCTGCATTCCTTTTATTTTAAGCCTGCTCCTTGTGCTTTTTTATGAAAGCCTTGGACTGACTATGGAAACAGCTATGAGCATTGCCTTTCTGCTGATCGCTGTGTGGTGGTTTTTACTGGCACTGCCCCTTTTTCGCTCTTATGATCAGAAACACTATGTCTCTGTTGAAAGCCATCCGGTTCGGGAAAGCTTCCGCCGCCTTGGCCGGATTTTTAAAGAATTGAAAAATGACCAAAAGGTACTTTTTTTCCTTATTGCATTTTTCTTCTATATTGATGGTGTGTATACCATTATTGATATGGCAACAGCCTATGGTACAGCCCTTGGCCTGGACACCACCGGACTTTTGCTGGCGCTGCTCCTGACACAGATTGTTGCATTTCCCGCAGCTTTATTCTTTGGAAGGCTATCACGGAAAGTTGCCATTTCCCGAATCATCCTTGTATGTATCGGCGCCTACTTTTTGATTGCCCTTTATGGCATGGGAATGAACCAGCAGTACCAATTCTGGATCCTGGCCGTATGTGTAGGTATTTTCCAGGGCGCTATACAGGCCATGTCCCGTTCATACTTTGCCAAGATCATCCCGGCCGACCGTTCCGGCGAATACTTTGGCATTTATGATATTTGCGGCAAAGGCGCATCTTTTGCAGGAACGACCCTTGTGTCTGCTGTCAGCCAGCTGACCGGCAACGTAAACCTGGGCGTAGGTGCTCTTTCCGTTATGTTTGCTATCGGATTCTGCTTTTTCATTCTGGCAGACCGTAAGCCTGCTTTAAACGCACATTTAGATTCCGCTGTCCGGTAAATTATCCACGCCGCAGAGTATGCGGCAGTATCTAACATGCACGAGGTGAAATAAGGTTATGAAATTGAAACAATTTAAAGTGTGGAAACGTTGTTTTATCATTCTGAGTTCTGTTGTCCTGCCTGTTCTGACAGCACTTATCGTTCTTCCGGTTTCTGTTGCATCGAAGATTGCTGACTCAGAAGATGCACAAATGATCTGAATGGGACAAGGAAAGCTTCACAAAGCCCTCCGGTTTGCGGTAACCAGGGGGTTTTTTAATTTTAGGATTGGATGGACATCCCCCCAAAAATTTTTCTTGAAACACAAATAGCAAAATGATACTATGGTATGGAAATAGAAAAATACAGCCGTTTTTCATTCTGATTCGTCAACGGCTGTCTGAAATGAGGTAAATTTTATGTGGATAGCCAATCAATGGAAAGATTATGAAGTGATCGATACATCCGGCGGCGAAAAGCTGGAGCGCTGGGGACGTTATCTCCTTGTGCGGCCGGATCCCCAGGTTATATGGAACACGCCAAAGAAGCATAGAGGATGGACAAAAATGAACGGCCACTATCACCGCAGCAGCAAAGGCGGCGGCGAGTGGGAATTTCACGACCTGCCCCAGCAGTGGAGCATTGATTATGATTCCCTTGGCCTGACCTTTCACTTAAAGCCCTTCAGCTTTAAGCATACCGGGCTTTTCCCGGAGCAGGCCGCCAACTGGGAATGGTTTTATAAAAAAATTAAAAATGCCGGACGGCCTGTAAAGGTATTAAACCTTTTTGCCTATACCGGCGGTGCATCCTGTGCAGCAGCGGCGGCAGGAGCTTTTGTAACTCATGTGGACGCATCCAAAGGCATGGTGGGCTGGGCCAAGGAAAATGCCCGCGCTTCCCATATTCCTGAAACATCCATCCGATGGATCGTTGATGACTGTGTTAAGTTTGTGGAACGGGAAATCCGCAGGGGCAATACTTATGATGCCATTATTATGGATCCCCCGTCTTACGGCCGGGGCCCTAAGGGGGAAATATGGAAAATCGAGGATTCTATCTATCCCTTTATAGAGCTTTGTACAAAGGTTTTATGTGAAAAGCCTTTGTTTTTCCTGATCAATTCCTATACAACAGGCCTTCAGCCGGCAGTTCTGACCTACATGCTCTCTACCCAGCTCCTGCCTAAATATAAGGGCCATGTAGTTTCTGATGAAGTCGGACTCCCCGTCAGTGAAAGCGGTCTCATCCTTCCCTGCGGCGCCAGCGGACGCTGGGAGGCGTAAGCTTTGGCAGCATAAGCCTGCCGTTTCGTGCATAATTTTCTTATTATAAGGGCATCCTGTCTTTAACTAATGAAAGGAGGCCCTTATGAAATCTCAAGATCCCCATAAGAAAAAGGAAAAAACCCCTCCGATTCCTGAACGCCCGGACTTTGATCTGGAACAGGAACCGGAGGAATTTATTAAGGAAAATTCCAGCTATATTTCCGGCGGCAAGTGCGCACCGGACAACAATCCCTTCTGGGAGGACGGACATAATCCTTTAAGCAGCAAAGGCAACTGACACTTCGATCATCGGCCATGACATTATCGTTTGACATATCCGGTACGCATGTCAATAACATTGACCAAAGGCTGCCCGTTTATAAAGCGCTCCAGATTTTGGGCGCACAGATCCAATATTTTTTCCAGGGTCACATCCAGAGCAAAGCCGCCGGAAGCATGGGGCGTAATGATCGCGTTCCTTGCTTTCCACAACGGATGATCCGGCGGCAGCGGCTCCGGATCGGTCACATCTAAGCATGCGCCGCCCAGACGGCCTTCATTTAAAGCCCGGCACAAAGCCATCGTATCTACACTCATTCCCCGGCCCACATTGACCAGTACAGCAGACGGCTTCATCCGCCGTAGCATTTCTTCATTAATAATATGCCTTGTCTCGTCATAGCCCGGAAGGCTCATGGCCACAATATCGGCTCTGGGAAGCACCTGGGCAAGGGCATCCATCGTATACTGCTCCCCGACAAAATCCGGCTTTGGACGTTTACTTCGGCGGATCCCGATAATATAGCTGCCCATGGCATGCATTTTTTTTGCAAAGGCAGTGCCAATATCCCCCATCCCCAAAACAAGAGTGGTGCTTTGATCTGCCACGGTCATGGGGCCAAGCCGCTGCCACTGGCAGGACTGCTGCTGCATATAATATTCATGGAGATGCTTATGGAGCATAAATACCATGGCGATCATATGCTCAGAAATGGCTGTCCCATAGGCCCCGGTGGCATTGGTAAGAACCGTCCCTTCCGGCAGGGCGCCAGGCTCACAAAAGCCTTCCGTTCCTGCATTATTGAGCTGGATCCACTTTAAATGGCTGCACCCTGAAAGCATACTGACGGGAATATTGCCCAGGATCACATCGGCTGTGGCCGCCAGATCCGGGGTGACCTCAGACGCCAGGCAGTACACCAGCTCATGGCCCGGCGCAGCCTTTTGAAATCTTTCCTTATGCCTGTCCTTTACAGGCAGTACCACCAATATACGCATGATAAGCTCCTGTCTTTACCACTGTTTATTTTCAAAATTATCCGGGCTTGTCCCAAAATGCATATCCTTATTCAGTCCGTCTAATTTAGCCATATCTTCCGGATCCAGTTCAAAATCAAAAATCCGGCTGTTTTCTGCAATACGTTCCTGATGCACGGACTTAGGGATTACGATCCAGTTTTCCTGTAATTCCCAGCGGAGGACGACCTGAGCCGGCGTTTTTTGATGTTTTGCGGCAATTTCTCCGATCACCGGATCATCCAGGACACGGCCACGGCCTAACGGCGACCATGCTTCCATAACAATGCTCAGATTATTGCAGAACGTCCGCAGCGGCTTCTGGCTCAAATAAGGATGGCACTCCACCTGGTTCACTGCAGGAACGATCTTGGCTACAGCCATAACCCGCATCAAATGCTCCATATGGCAGTTGCTTACACCAATAGCACGGGCACGGCCTTCCTTATAAATCTGTTCCAGTACCTTCCAGGATTCTTCCAGGGCAGAGGATACGGGCCAGTGGATCATATAAAGGTCCACATAATCCGTTCCAAGGAGCTCCAGGCTCCGCTCAAAAGCTTCCATCTGCTTTCCGCTGCGCATATCGTCATTCCACAGCTTCGTTGTAATAAAAATTTCTTCTCTGGGAATACCGCTTTCCCGGATCGCTTCTCCTACCATAGCCTCATTTTTATATAAAGCTGCCGTATCAATATGACGGTAGCCAGCGGCCAGGGCGTCCAGTACCGCCTGCTTTGTATCTTCTCCGGATTTGTAGACACCAAGTCCCAGCACCGGCATTTTAACACCATTATTTAAAATCTTATACTGCTCCATTGTTCATACTCCTTTCCTGGTTATCCTCCCGGATGACATCAAAGGCCAAAAGGGCGCCGTAATCCTTCAGCCACTGGCGGCACGCCTTATGCTCCGGGCACAGTGTTTCCACCAGCTTCCAAAAAGCGGCAGAATGGTTCATCTCTTTTAAATGGCACAGCTCATGGACAGCCACATAATCTACCACTGAAGGCGGCGCCATGATCAGCTTCCAGTTAAACCGCAGCTCGCCCTTGCTGTTGCAGCTTCCCCACCGGCTTTTTTGCTCCCGCACCATAACCTTAGACGGCTGTCGTCCCAAAAGGGGCGCATAAATGGCAACCCGCTGCTCCATCAGCCGCAGGGCATTTTCCCTGTACCATAAAAGCACTGCCGCTTCCATAGTCTTTACATCCACCACCGGAGTCTGTATTAAAAAGCAATCACCGGCCAAAGACACGCACACCCGGCGCACATTGGTATCATAATCCACATGGAGAGGATAGTTTTTGCCCAAATACAAAAATGGCTCTCCCTGGGCAAACCGGTGGCGGATCTTCTGACGGTTCACACGGGCTGCAGCATTGCACTTTTCCCGGATCCACGGGGCTTTCTCCAGCACAAGGGACAAAATTTCCTCTCTGCTCACATACGCCGGCGCCTTAACCAGCACCCGGCCGTCGCCATCGATCTGGATGCTTATGGTCTTTCGGCGCATACGCATCAGATCAAAGTCGATCCGTCCCTGAGTGTCCCGGACAAAATCTGCCACTGCCGGTGATCCGTTTTTCCCTTTCACTTAACCTCCACCTGGCACATGGCCATGGCCTTTAAAGCATTTTCATGGCTCTGGGGCGTTACCCCTGCGCAGCAGGAGCTGTCCACGGAGATCTTTGTATCCGGCAGAGCTGCCTTTAACAGCAATGCATTAGAAATCACACAAATATCTGTACATAAGCCGACCAGCTCGATCTCGTCAATAGAAGCCACCTTCTGGATGCCGTTTAAGCATCCCGCCAGGCTTAAGGAACCAAATGTAGGTTTATCAAAGATCATACTGCGCCGCTCTTTGGCCAAACGGTCAATGTCCTCCTGGAGCTGCCATCCGTCTGTATCCATAATACAGTGCTTCACCGGAAGATTTTTACCTTCCTGGGTTTCCAGATAATTTTCATCATGGGTATCTCTTGTATAAAAGATCTGGCCTTTAAAATTTTTAATTTTTTCGATCACCTTAGGTACAATGGCTTTGGCTTCCTCTGTGCCTAAAGCGCCGTCAATAAAGTCATTTTGCATATCAACGACGACCAGCATTTTGCTCATGCGCTATCTCCTCCTTAAGGCCTCATAAGGGCCGTACTGTCGCTTGTCTCAATCATATCATACCCGTTTCCGTCCGGCAAGTCTCCGGTATGCTTATGCTCCCGGAATGTAACCGTTCAGCTGGTCGAACGGTTACCCGCAAAGAATAATCTCTGTTACATACACTGCGACGATCGCTGCCACAGCTACCACCACCAGGCTCTTTTTAAAATATCCCAGGATAATGGCTGTCACTGTCCCGGCAATGGCCGATGCATAGTGGCCGGTGGAATAAATGATTTCCGGAAATGTCAGGGCCCCCAGCACGGCATAGGGGGTATAATCCAGGAAGGAACGCCAGAAACGGGACTTAATAGTCTTTCTGAAAAAAGTTACCGGAAGGACTCTGGGAATGTAGGTCACCAGCGCCATAATGCCGATACATATTAAAATCCTTGTATTACTCATTTTCTTCTTCCTCCTTTTTGGGGAACAGCCACGCCCCGACAGCGGCAGCTGCCACTGTGGCAACAATGATCCGAAACCCTGACGATACAAAGGACAGAAACGGCATATATCTGAAAATACAGGTAATGACTACTGCAATAATGATGATCAGCAGCACCTTCGCCGATTCCCGCGCCGCCGGGATGATAATGGCAATAAACATGGCATACAGGGCGATCCCCATGGCATTTTGCAGCGCCTGAGGCAGCAGTCCGGAAATACAGCAGCCGCATAATGTTCCTGCGTTCCATCCCACAATGGGAAGAATGATCAGGCCAAACATATATCCGGCCTTTATGGGCGGCTTTTCCATGGACGCCACAACAAAGGTCTCATCCGTGATCCCAAAAGCAAAGATCAGCCTTTTCCAGATGGGGATTTTCCCGTCAATCTTTTGAGACAGGGCCAGAGACATAAGCATATATCTTAAATTGATCACAAAAGTTGTCAATCCCAATTCTCCGTAACCGGCGCCGGCCAGCATCAGGTTCATGCCGGCAAACTGCCCGGCGCTGGTCAGATTTGTTAATGAGATCATAAATCCCGCCCATATGGGCAGGCCGCTGGAAACTGCCAGAAATCCAAAAGTAAAAGACACCGGGAAATAACCGATGCCTATAGGCAGTCCACTTTTTAAACCACGTTTAAATCCATCCTGCATCTTTCTCTCTCCTACAGTATTTTTCCGCAACGATCCGGCCATGAGACCAGGTTGGCACGGCCGGATCATTACTTTTCTCCCACTGGGACGGACCGCCCGCCTTGTATTTCCTGAAGGGGTTTGATATACTTAGGGCATACTCAGGAAGGAGATCCTTTATGAAATACTATTTTATCCTTAATCCCAATTCCCAGACCGGCAAAGGACGCCTCATCTGGAAAAAGCAGCTTCTGCCCTGTCTTAAAGCGTCCAAAAGCCACTGGAAAGCATTTTATACACGCTATCCCGGCCACTGCACCCAGATCGTGAGCCAGCTGACAAGCACCGGCTCCGAGCCTGTAACCATTGTGATCCTTGGCGGCGACGGCACTTTAAACGAAGCCGTCAACGGCATAAAGCATTTTGAAAATGTGACACTGGGTTATATTCCCACAGGCTCCAGCAATGATTTTGCCCGGGGCATGAAGCAAAACTCCGATCCTTTGGAGACCCTTCACAATATCCTGCAAAACAAACATGAGCTTTGGCTGGATTACGGCGTTGTCCAGGCGCCTGGCAAAGCGCCCCAGCGTTTTATCGTCAGCAGCGGCATCGGCTTTGATGCCTATGTAACCGACGAAGCGCTGACCTCTCCTATAAAAAATGTGTTAAATGCCATCCATATGGGCAAGCTGACCTACGCCCTTATCGCCCTGAAAAAGCTGGTTACCATTTCTCTCCAGCCGGTTGTGCTGACCATTGACGATACATACACCTTAAAGCTGCCGCGGTTTTACTTTGCCTCCAGCCACAATCTTCCCTATGAAGGCGGCGGCTTCAAATTCACGCCCCAGGCACGGCCGGATGACGGAAAGCTGAATGTTTGCGTGGTCCACGGATTTTTAAAATGCCTGATCCCTGTCCTGCTGCCAACAGCCTTTTTCGGGCTCCACAAATATTTCCCCGGAGTCACGCTCCTGTCCTGCAAAAAGCTTATCGTCCGCCTTGCCCATCCTTTTCCGGTCCACACAGACGGTGAAACCTATCATCCTCAGACAAAGCTTCGCATATGGTGCGAGCCTGGCAAAATCCGTTTCGTCTATTGATGATTTTCTTCGCTGCCGCCGTCTTCCGCCACTGCAACAGGTGCGGTAGATGCCCGGGCAGCCTTTAACAGATCCCCGGGCGCCATTAACAGGGTCGAGCCGATGCGGCCGCCGCTGACAGCAATCTGCTTAAAATCCGTCAGCCGCACATCCATAACGGTCTTATAGCTTTTCTTCATGCCCAAAGGACTGCAGCCGCCTCGGATATATCCGGTAACTGCCTGTATATCCCGGACATGGATCATTTCCACAGACTTTTCTCCCACAGCCCTTGCCGCGGCCTTAAGATCCAGGGCCATAGCCACAGGGATCACAAAAACGTAATATTCTCCGCTCTTTCCCCGGCTCACCAGGGTTTTAAAAGAACGTTCCGGATCAACGCCTGTCTTTTGGGCTACAGTGAGCCCATCGGAAAATGTATCACACTCATACTGGATCACCTCATAAGGGATCTTATTCTTATCTAAAAAACGCATGGCATTTGTTTTAATCTCCTTTACCTTCGCCATGTAGTTTCCTCCTTTCCCGGCCTGCCTTTTAAGGCCATACAGGTATCCCCGAAGGGGGGTTCCTCCTTTCCGGCCTGCCCTTAGCGTACAAGCAGCCCGCACCGGCATGGCCGGAGCAGGCTGCGCATTTCATCATTCATTATGATCCATCAGGAAATCTTGATCGTCTTAGCCCATTCCTGGAAGTCGCTCTGAAGACCTTCATAATCCTCGCTCATGCAGAAAAACTGCACAAGCCAGAAAGCGTCAGAGCCTTCAAAAATCGTTGCATAGTAAGTAAAATCCTGGCCCTCGGAACCATTTTCATAAGTAAAATACTTAATACCGTCAGCCTCCTGAAGATCAGTCGTTAAGCTGTTGGCATCAATGACCACCTGCCCATACTCATCCAGAGTCATGTCCGAAGAAAATCCGGCAGCTTCCAGATCTGAAAAGGTTTCTTTCAGGATGATCACCCCGGCATTGTTAGACATATAGCAAGCCGTGGCGCCTGTATCTACATCATTTTCTTCCTGGAAATTTCCCGGCAGCGTAATGGTCATCCCCGCACCTGTATCAAAGGATTTCTCCGGGGCGCCGCAGCCGGCCGCCAGTGCCATGATCATTGTCAGCGCGCATACAAAAGCAATGAATCTTTTCAACATAATCCCTCCAACTCATAAAATTTAACTCCCACACCGCAGCGCCTTTGCCTGGGATAAAATCCCTTACCCAGGCGCAATGCCGGCAAAAACAAGTTAATTTTACTATACATCACTCCTTCCGGGGTGTCAAGTATTAACAATACGCACAATAACCCCGGATTCCTTTGCCGCACCTCTGGTTTTTTTCCGGAGATTGCGGTACAATACCCTCATCAGATTCTATGATACCAGGGTCAAAAGGTCATGCTTTTCATGCTCGCATGAAAAAGCACGACTTTGAGACCCGTGAAAGCACTGAAAATTTAAAGGAGTTCCTATGAAAACAGCAGCGATCATTGATGAATTTAATAACAATAATCCTGCCCGCCGGCAATGGCTGGCGCAGATCCGCCAGCTTCACGGCCCATGCCACATTATTGCCGTGATGAGCGGGGATTTTACCCAGCAGGGCCTTCCTGCATCTGTGGACAAATACCGGCGCGCAGCCCTGGCCATCGCCGAAGGCGTTGACATGGTCATCCAGCTGCCGGTCTACTGTACCCTTTCAAGCCCGGATACATATGCTTTTGCCGCCGTATCCCTCCTTGAAAATCTCCACTGCGTGGATGAGCTTTATGTAGCCTGTGATACACCGGATCCGGGCCTTTTAATGCAGACCGCCCATTTTCTCTTTGCAGAAAATATCCAGTACCAGAAAAAATTAAAAGGGCTGCGCCAGACCGGCATTTCCTTTTATGAGGCCCAGGCCCGGGCCGCTGAAAGCTTTATTCCCGGTGCCGGGGCCTTGCTGGAAACAAAGCTTAATGCATTTTCCGCAGAATATCTCCGGGCCTTAAAGCGTATGTACAGCCGCATCCGGCCCTGCCTGATCCCGTTTTCCGGCTGGCAGGAGCCGACAGAGACGACGCCTGCCGCCCAGGGGTATTTAAGCACCCTTCTTAAATATACCCTGACCTGCGGCCCTAAGGATCTGGATCAGATCAGCGGCGGTACCGCTGCCCTGACCGCAGCTATCCGCCAGGCGCAGGATCAGTATAACGGCTTTGAGGACTTTTGCCGCAGCCTGGCTACGTCCACCCGTTCTCCGGCCAATATCCGCCGCTTTATGCTCAGCGCCATTTTAAATCTGCGAAAGTCCGACATGGCCCTGTGCCGTCTGTACAGCTTTGCCCTGTATGCACAGATCCTGGCAGTAAGCCCGGACGCAGCAGAGCTGCCCCCATACATCAGCAGCCATACACGGCTGCCTGTCCTTGGCCTTGATCCTGAGGCAGCAGCGGCCATGACTCCCCCTATCCGGCGGATGACCCATTTTGATGACCGGGCCCATGTGCTTTACACACTGGCCGGACAGCAGAATTGACCGGCGGATCCGGACGGTCAGGCCTGAGGCTTATAAGCCAGCACAAGAGCTTCCAGTGTTTTACAAAGAAGCTCAAAATTAATAGGCTTTGAAATATGGGCGTCCATCCCTGCTTCTGTTGTGGCAGCCACATCCTCCGCAAAGGCATTGGCTGTCACAGCAATAATGGGGATCGCACCGGCATCTTTCCGGTTCATCCTGCGGATCTCCCGCGCCGCGTCACATCCGTTTTTCTCAGGCATCTGCATATCCATCAAAATCGCGTCAAACGCATATTCCTCAGAACTGCTGAACAGGTCTACCGCTTCCTGGCCATTCCATGCCTGGACAACATTTACCCCGCTGGCCTCCAGGATTTCTGTGGCAATCTCCATATTAATCTCATTATCCTCTGCCAGAAGGATCTTGCGGCCTTCCAGGCTAAACGATGGATCTTCCCGTTTTTGGCCAGGCGCATCCGATATAGCACGAGGACTGTCCTGGTCAGAAGCAATCACAAACGGAATCGTCACAGTAAAGCAGGAGCCTTCATGGAGCTGGCTTTCCACAAGGATTTCCCCGTCCATTTGGGTCACAATGCTTTTTACAATGGCCATGCCCAGTCCTGTTCCTGCCACATTTTTGGCCCCAAAGCGGGTCTCCCTTTCATATGGGATAAATATTTTTTCCAAAAAAGCCTGGCTCATACCCACGCCGTCATCTTTAACAATAAACTGATAGGTTCCATGGCTTTGATTTTCAATCTGAAGGGCCTGGAGCCGGATATGTCCGCCGGGTGATGTAAACTTAAAGGCATTGGACAAAAGATTATTTAAAATCTGAGTCAGACGGAAGGCGTCGCCAATGACCATCCGGTCGGTCATTTCAATGGAAATATCATAGGACTTTCCTTCCTTTTGAGCCTGATGGTCAAACACTGCCGCTGCATCTCTAACGCACTGGTTCAGGTCAAAGCGCCTGCTGTTTAAAGTGATCTCCTTTTGTTCCAGCCGGGACATTTCCAAAATATCATTAATCAGCCCTAAAAGCTGCCGGCTTGAGAAGTTAATCTTTTCCAGATATTCCTCCATCTTCTCCGGATGGGACACCTGGCCTTTTGCCAGCTCGGATAAGCCGATAATGGCATTTAAAGGCGTGCGCATGTCATGGGACATGGAAGAAAAGAACCGTTTCTGGGATTCTTCACTGTTTTTGGCATTTTCCAGGGAATTTTTCAAAAGCTCCAGCTGACGCAGCTGGCCTTCCCGCTCCTGCCCCACTTCCTTAAAGCATAAAACAACTTCATTATCATGGCTCAGGGACTCGTCAAAAAGCATATGGACAGATACCCATCGGTATTCATTTCCAAAGCGGCGCAGAAAGTCCCCGCCAAAATCCCGTACTCTTTTTTTCACCAGCTGACGGATATTATCAATGGAAAAGCTTTCCATAAAATCCGTATAAGCAGCCGTCTCAATAAATTGCCCTGCAATCTTAATAAACTGACTATAATCACCGATTTTCGGCAAAAGCCCCCGGACATCATCAGATGCTTTGATCATATCGTAAGTCGATTCCCGGACGCCTACCCGGTATATGGCATAGTAGGAATTTCCAAGAACACGCACCGTTTCATTGGTCTTTTCCACATCCCGGCTAAGACGGTAATCCCGTATGCTCATGGCAACAGTAAATGTCAGAAAAGCCAGAAAAACAATCACAAGGATCACGGCAAGTTCCCGAAGATCCTGCAGAATGGTACGGTATGGAATGGTAATAATGGACATCCATCCGTTTTGTGCCTCATTGTAGTAAACGCCACGGCGCTCTCCGTTCAGATCTATAATATATGCGTCCGGATCACTCATTTCCCCATTTTGGATCCTTACGTAAAGATTGCTTACAAATGCCTGAAGGCTATCTTCAGTCACATCCAGGCTGGTTTCATAATACAGCAGCTGTCCGCTTTTATCACACAGGAAGTAGGAGCTGCTTTCCGGCAGCTGCACAGAATTAGAATCAATATGAAAATTTTCCGGAAAAACATCAAACGCAATCACATTTTCCGAATCCTGGCACCGTGCGGCAATGGTAATAACCGGACGATTATAGATACTATCCTGATATGTATCCGTAAAAATCACTTCACCGTCGGCTGCCATAGCTTCCTGATACCACCCGGCCTGGGAAATGTTAAACTCTGCATCCCCCGTCCAGGGGTTGGCGGCAATAATCGTTCCATCGACAATCGCATATGGATCGATCACATCATCCCCCATAATATCGCCAATAGACTCCAAAAAACCCTGGATCCAAAGTGTCAGCTCCGTTTCACCGGCGCCCGCCTTAATCAGCCGGTCTATGGAATCTGCTCCCATCCGGATCAGCATTTCATAGGCATTAATATTGCCTTCTTCTTCAATGGAATAGTTTTCTGACAGGGCCTGGCCAACCTGCTGGGCATTGTTCAGCAGACTTTTCTGGAGTACATGAAGAAAGGCCACTGAGACGCCCAAAAGCAGTATGATGATCAGAATATTGACCCGGGATTCCTTCCAGATTTTTTTCATCACCCTGCCAATTTTTTTCTTACCTTTATTTTTCAATGAGATGCTCTCCCTGTTCCTTAATATCTAAAGCTTCGTATTCCTCTTTAACCTTTTGTATCTCAGCCTTATCCACAGGCCGTATAATCTTAATCGCCTGCTTTATATTTGAAAGCTCCACTTCACGCCAGCAGCCCCCTTCTTCTCCGTCCAGAGTCCAGGATATTTCTTCTTCACTGGAAAAATGCACATGATCCACCTTGGCAGAAAACATATACCGCTCATCCACCTTCTGAAGAAGGAAGGCACTCATAATGGCCTGAAGCTCAAACAGATTTTTAGGCATACGCACAAGAAGCATTTCAAATAAGCCGTCATCCAGCTCCATATCCTTGCCGTTAATACTTTTAAACCCGCCGACAGATACTGAATTTGTCACCATGCCATAGGCAAAGCTGTCTGTGATCACTTCGTCATCAAATTCCACGGTCATGCGATGGGGGGTAATGCTTGGCAGACTTTTCAGTCCTTCCATTAAATAAGCCAGATGGCCGAATGTATTTTTAAGCTGCTGAGGCGTCTGCCAGGAAACATCGGTAAATGCCCCAAAGGCAGCCACATAGGCAAAATTCCGGTCATTAAACACACCTACATCAATAGCAAAGGGCGCACCGTGAAGCACATTGGCCGCCGCTGCGGTCATATTTGAAGAAATCCCCAGACTTTTGGCAAAGTCGTTGGTAGTGCCGGCAGGAATATAACCTAACGGCGGACGTTTTTCCAGACAGATCAGCCCGGAAACAACCTCATCTAAAGTACCATCGCCGCCGCTGCATACGACCAGATCATAATCACTGCCCCTGTGAGCTGCGACCTCATAGGCATCCCGTACAGCCTGGGTTGTATGCACCGTTACTTCGTAGCCGGCGGCTACAAACATATCGATGATGGAAGAAAAATGAGGTTTTATCTGATTTTTACCGGATTTCAAATTAGAAATAAATAAAAGCCTTTTCACTTGGACGCCTCCCGTCTGCGCTGCAACAGCACAATATTTTCAATGCCCGCAGTCATTGGGAACATATCCACCGGGCAGATCCCGCGGATACCATATCCATACCGGTTCATAAGCGCCACATCCCGTTTCTGGGTGATCGGATTACAGGAAATATAAACGATCCGCTCCGGCTTCATACGGGCAAGGGCTTTTAAAAATTCCGGATTGCTCCCACTTCTTGGCGGGTCCATAATGACAACATTATAATATTTCTCCCTCTTAAAATCAACGGCAATCTGCCCCATATACGCTGCAGCATCTGCGCAGACAAATTCCGCATTTTCCACATGGTTTTGAGCAGCATTAAAACGCGCGTCCTTTACAGCATCCCGGTTCAGCTCCACACCGGTCACAAAACCGGCATATTTTGCACTGATCAGGGTGATCGTCCCTGTGCCGCAATAAGTATCCAGCACCCGGTCATTTTTTGTAATCCCGGCCATGGCTAAAGCCTTCTCATATAAAACTTCTGCCTGGGGCGGGTTCACCTGATAAAAAGATTTGGGAGATATGCGGAACTTCATGCCGCAAAGTATATCCTCAATATATCCCCGGCCAAAAACGACCCGCTGCTGATGTCCCAGGACCATACTTGTTTTTCCGTTATTTTTGTTAAAAACAATGGTGGTGATCTTGGGGAAACGCTTTACAAGAAAATGTACCAGTGCGTCTCCCTGGGGAAAATCCAGGGATGCCGCGACAGGCACAACCATCATCTGCCCGGTCTTATATCCGGTGCGGATCAGCACATGGCGCAGCATTCCCGTTCCTGTATCCTCATTATAGGGCTGTATTTTAAAGCGTTCCATAGCTTCAAGAATAGCGCGGATCACTTCATTGGCCGCCGGATCCTGGATCCGGCACTGATCTACAGGCAGAAGACGGTGGGTCCCCTCCTCATAAATCCCTGCAATCACTTTGCCATGGCGGTCTTTTCCAAAGGAAGCATGGACTTTGTGACGGTAGCCATAAGGATCTTCCATGCCCAGAGTCCCCGGAATATTTTTAAATCGGTCAAACAGCCGGGCCACCTGACCTGTCTTGTAGTCCAGCTGGCAGTCATACTTCATATGATAGATCTGGCAGCCGCCGCATTTTTCAAAATAAGGGCAGATATTTTCTTCCCGCTCCGGTGACTTCTCCAGCACAGACTCCAGCCGCCCCAGGGTCTGCGGCCCTTTGCGGTACAAAGTGATCTGAGCCAGTTCCCCGGGCAAAAGGCCGGGCACCGGTATCATGGAATGGTTAAAACTTACAACGCCGCGGCCATATTCATCTAAATATTTACCCCGGACACGATAAACTTTCTTCTTCATAAACAACTCCTTGCTAAAAAGAAATACCGGAATGAATCGCTATCCATTCCGGTACCTCTTTACTGGTAGTATATATGAAATCTCATGGGGAATGAGTATCTCATGCATTTAAAAAGCAGCCGCAAGCGGCTGCTTAAAAGACCCGAAATGAAACAACAGTCCCAGTATAGATATACTCCGACCATCCTATCATCCGTCTTCCATACACCGCAGAATCAGGTTACTCCATATCCAGGCAGGTCTCCTGACTTCAGATCATTGCCAAAATACGCCTTCTCAGCCGGCAGACACCTCTGCCTTCATGCCAATGGACTCATGTATCCTGGCTCCCTGTACACAGTGACGGGATCGTTCCGGACTTGCACCGGATTCCCTATTAATTTCTCGCGAAAACCTGGAATGTCTGCAGCTGCCTTTACTGCCGTCACTTACCGGCACCAAAAGAACTGCACCAATCATTTAATTTCTATTAAAACAATAGCACGGCTGCCGTGAATTGTCAATATGTGAACCACAGCAACAGTTCAGCCAGCTGAACTGTTACTCAGCTGATCCTCATCAGTTAAACTTAAAGATCTTCTGGGCCAGATGATAGCCTTTTACAATCACCGGTTCTGCCCATCGTCCCGGAGGATTGCTCACAATACCTCTGGCGCCCAGACGGATATGCCAGTACATCTCAGGATCTCTTGCCTTGAAATCGTGCCACAGTTTCTTAAGCTTTGCCCGGTTCTCATCGGTTCCGGAAATAATCAGCATAATGGAAGTCACGCAGCAGATCATAGCCAGATACTTCATCATATACCTGGCCAGACGGCGGTTCTTCACATCCTTTGGCAAGCTGTAGGCATTGATCATAAGATTATTTACATAAATCTGCTGATCAATACGGCCGATCATCACCTGTTCGTTTACCGACTGATCGGAACGGCCGATATAATAACGGTAAAGATCCACATTCATATAGTACATGGACTTTACGTAAGGCAGCGGCACATATACAAAAAGATTATCTACATAAAACGTATGCTTCGGAAGCACAAGACCGCTGCGGCGCAGCACTTTTGTCCGATAGATCACAGAATGCATTAAAAGATTTTGATCCGGACGGAAATGTCCCACGGAGTTCCATCCGAAAACTCTGTCCTGCGGCAGTGCCTGTTTGTAGCTGACTGTATGGGACGTACCATCCTCCGCATGCTCATAAACATAATTGCAGATCATCATATCCACACGGCGGCGTTCCTTCCGGAAATGCTTCAGCTTATCGATCACAGCAAGCAGGCTGTCCTTATCCAGCCAGTCATCGGAATCTACAACTTTATAATACATTCCTGTAGCATTGCGAAGCCCTGCGTTTACTGCCTCGCCATGACCGCCGTTTTCCTGATGGATCGCCCGGCAGATTCCCGGGAACCGCTTTTCATATTCATCGGCAATGGCCGGAGTATTATCTTTTGTTGATCCATCATCCACAATAAGGATCTCCGCATCATCCCCTGCCACCAGCAGCGAATCAATGCACTTACGCATATAAGCTTCCGAATTATAACACGGAACAGCAAACGTTATGATTTTCATCGTCTTAATATCCTTTCCTTGTTTTCGTCGTGCTATGGCACGACATTCAGGTTATCCCCTTCCCGGGAGCCTGATAAAGTTCTGCCTTTATCATATCCCAAAAGGCCATGAAATACAAGGGGGACATGGGGATTTTTCCCGAACCGGAACAGCCAATGCACCATTGCTTTAGAGGAAATCCAGGCCTGCATCCCGGACCGCAAAACGGTGGAAGATGAAATCCAGGCTAAAGAGCTGGCTGCCGGCCAAAACGATCCATGATCCGCCGGATCCCGAGAACAATAAGAAGCACTGCAATATTTACAATAACAATACTTGCCCCTGTAGGCAGGTTAATCTTAAAGGAGAGCAAAATGCCAAGGAAGAAGCAGGCCATGGACAGCACTACAGAAACCCCTACCACGGCTTTAAAGCTTTTAACAAGCTTTCCTGCAGTTACTGCCGGGAAAATGATCAGGCTGGAAATCAGCAGGCTTCCCATCATACGCATTCCAAGCACCACGGTGAGGGCTGTTAAAAGGGCAATAATAAACTGATAAAAGCCTACGCGGATGCCGCTGGCACGGGCAAAGGTCTCATCACAGGTCACAAGAAACAGCCGGTTATAGCAGCACACAAAAAGAATAATGATCACTGCCGACAAGATCAACGACAGGATCACATCCAGATCGCTCATGGCCAGGATGCTTCCAAACATGTAATCGCTCACATCCACATTAAAGCCGCCGGACACTGCCGTGATCACAACACCTGTGGCCAGCGCTCCCGTAGAAACCATGCCAATGGCAATATCGCCGCTGCTTTTTACCTTCTGGCTGTAAAACATAATGGCACAGGCGGCCGCCACCACAATGGGAATGGATACCGGCAAAATAGGCAGGCCTAAAGCCACAGCCAAAGATGTGGACGCAAATCCCACATCCCCCAGTCCGTGGCCAATAAGGGAATAACGCTTCTGCACAAGGATCACCCCTAACAGCGCCGCGCACAAAGAGATCAAAAGGCCTACGATCAGCGCCCGCTGTATAAAACTGTAAGAAAACATCACTAAAATATCATTCATGGCCGCCATCTCCCTTCTTATGAGCCCCGTGGTTTTCATCTGCACCGCATACGCACCGGTGGGATTCTTCCATCATTTCCCGCCACTGCTGCACCGTACCGTCAAACTCTACTGTCTGATCCATAACGATCACCCGGCCTGCATAATTTTCTACCTGGTCCATATCATGGCTGGCCATTAATACTGCAATTTTTTTCTCTTTATTCAGACGGTCCAAAATCTGGTAAAATTCTTTTGTCATCTCCGGATCCAGTCCGGCACAGGGCTCATCCAAAAGCAGCAGCTTTGGCTGGCGGCAAAATGCCCGGGCCAAAAGCACCCGCTGCTGCTGTCCGCCGGACAAATGACCGATACGCCGGTCCTTAAACTGGGTAACGCCAAACATTTCCATAGCTTCTGCAGCCAGTTTTTTGTCTGCCTTTGTATAAAAAGGCGACCATTTATCCCGCCGCTGTGTTCCTGACAAAATCACCTCATACACCGTGGCCGGAAAATTCCGGTCGATGAGATGACTTTGGGAGAGGTAGGCATAGCCATCCTTATTTATCGGATACTCAATATTTCCCCGGGTTACCTTCACCAGTCCGGTAATACCTTTAAGCAGCGTACTTTTCCCGGAACCATTGCTTCCGATGAGACAAATATACTCGCCCTCTCTTACCGTAAAGCTTACATCCTCCACCGCATAATCCCGCTCATTATCATAGGCGATGGACACATGATCAACTGTTAATAAATCCATAATCTACTCCGTTTCCGCACATATCCTGCACATGGCCCACTACTGCGCCAGGGCATTTTCCAAAAGCTCCAGATTTCTCTCCATAAGATCAATAAATGTGATCCCCTGGTCAAACTCATCCTTAGTTACATTATGGCCGGTCGTAAATACAGCCGTCCGGATCCTTGTATCCTGGGCAATGGTCTGAGCCACATTGCCGCTGGCCAGTTCCTCATAAAAAATACATGTGTTGTGATTCTCCTCAATATAATCGATCACACGGATCATATCCGACACACTGGGATCCGACTCTGCGGAACAGGTATGGTATACCGTCTCATAGGTCAGGCCATAGCGGTGGATAAAATAACTGTAGGCAAATCTTCCGCCAAAAACAATATCCTGCCTCGGACTGCTTTGAACCGTTTCCACAAACGCCTCATCCAGGCCGTTAAGCTGCGCCACATACGCATCTGTCCGCTGCTCATAAACATCCTCATTTTCCGGATCCAGCGTCTTAAGGGTATCTCCGATAGCCTGGGCCATAGCCATGGCATTGGTCATATCCAGCCAATAGTGGGGGTCATAGCTGCCATGGTGATGTTCATGGCCATCCTCATGCTCATGTTCTTCTTCCTCCCGCAAGGTAACATATTGGGACAGGTCCAGCACATAAACGCTGTCATCCAGGCTTTCCACAATCTGGGCGGCCCAGCCTTCCATGGCATCTCCCGTATAAATAAAAACATCACAGGAAGAAATAGCTTCCATGTCCGCCGGCGTAGGATCAAACATATGGGCCTCCTGCCCTGGTGACAAAAGCATGGTCACATCCCCGTATTCCCCTGCAATATAGCGGGCAAAATCATACTGGGGAAA
This sequence comes from Candidatus Scybalocola faecigallinarum, assembly GCA_018711005.1. Classification (GTDB taxonomy): domain Bacteria; phylum Bacillota; class Clostridia; order Lachnospirales; family Lachnospiraceae; genus Catenibacillus; species Catenibacillus faecigallinarum. The sequence continues at coordinate 59,407 of DVIT01000015.1, forward strand.
TAAGGTGCAGATTACCGACAGCTTATTATCCTCTGCCTGGTTCCCGGAAACGCGGCCGCATCCTGAAACCGCCAGCATCATACACGACACGATAAACACCAGTATCCCGGCTTTCTTCTTTATAATCACGGATAAACCTCCTTTTCCAAGCATTTAAGGTTTCATCTCGTTTAGGATCCCATTTGCGCTGTTTGTTTTCCCTAACTCTTACTTACACTGCAAAGATTTCGGAAAACACGAATGCGCTATATCCTTACTGAAACCCAGTTTCATTAAGAATATAGCGCACCTGTGTTTAAATGTCAATAACTATTTTCTCACCGCCGCACCGTCCAGGCCAAAGGGCTGCTTCTTTTGGTGTCCCTCAGCTGTTTAAAATGCTGCGGCTTACATCAATCCATCCCAGGCTGTTGGAATATTTAAAAAGCTCCTCACAGCTTAGCTCAATGGCGCTGTTGCTGCTGCCGGCCGCCGGAAATACAGTTTCAAAACGCTGGAGAGAAATATCCGTATAAACCTTAACAGCATCCCCCACTGCAAAAGGACACACGCCGCCAATGGCATGCCCTGTATATGCATTTACTTCTTCCGGCGTAAGCATTTTGGCCTTCATATGGAACTGCTTTTTAAACTTGGAATTATCAATCTTCATATCTCCGGCTGTTACTACAAGGATACAGCCATCCTCATCTTTAAAAGAAAGAGTTTTTGCGATCCTGGCCGGTTCCGTTCCCACAGCTTTGGCCGCCAGCTCCACAGTGGCGCTGGACATGTCCATTTCCCGGATACGGTCCTCCATGCCAAAAGCCCGGAAATAGTCCCTAACCTTCTCAATGGCCATGGCGGACGCCTCCTTCCGGTCTTTTGGATAAAATATCAAGCATTTCCTTTTTCAGGGCCACAGCCGCACCGCAGGGATCCTGGGCTGAAAACAGGGCTGACACCACAGCCGCACCGTCCATGAGATGCCCCTGAAGCTGGCGGATATTGTCCATGGAAATGCCGCCAATGGCGGTGACAGGAATAGACACGCTGCGGCAGATCTCATCCAGAGTTTCCAGGGACATTTTCTTTGTATCCAGCTTTGTGGCTGAACCAAACACAGCCCCGCAGCCAAGATAATCTGCGCCGGCCTGCTCTGCGGCTTTTGCCTGCTCCACAGTTTTCGCCGTAACGCCAATGATCTTATCCTCCCCTAAGAGCCGACGGACCTGTCCGGCCGCCATATCCGACTGCCCCACATGGACTCCAGCCGCACCGCTGGCCAGGCACACCTGGATATTATCATTAATGATCAAGGGAACATGGTACGCATCGGTTACTTTTTTAATCTGCACCGCTTCCCGAAGAAACGCCTCCGGATCCATATCCTTTTCCCGCAGCTGTATCAATGTTGCGCCGCCTTTTAAAATTTCCTCCACCACAGCCAAAAGACTGCGTCCGCCTAAATGGCTGCGGTCTGTCACGCCATAAAGCGTCAGCAATTCCGGTTTTATCTTCATTTCCTTATGCCTCCTTATCCACAGCCTTTAACAGCTTTTTAAGTTCTCCAAGGACACTGTCCGTCTCGTACACAGCCGCCCGCTTCGCTGCCGGAAGGGCGCCGGACACGGCGCAGCTGTACCTGGCGCATAAAAGCATGGACACATCATTTTCATTATCCCCGAAAACCATAGTTTCCTCAGGGGTTATGCCAAGATGCTCCTGTAAAAACTTTACGCCTGTGCCTTTGCCAATCCCTTTGGGATTAAAATCGATCCACCGGTCTCCGGAAACCGCAATATTCATGCGATCTCCCCACAAGCTCTGGAAATGCCGCGCAAACGCCTGCACATCTCCGTGAGTATACACAGCGATCTTGCATACCGGCTGATCCAGGTGAAGAATATCATCCACTTCCTTCATCCGGAAAAAATACTCCCGGGACAGCATTTCCGTAAATTCCGGATTGGTGCTTTCCGTGAAATAATACTCCGGAGCCGCCATGGCAAAAAACACATCGTCAGAATAGTCTTTAACCCCCCGGACGATCTGCTCATACTCTGCTTTTGGAAATGCATGGAAATCCAGATCCTGCCCATTATAATAAAGATTTCCCCCATTTTCACTGATCAAATATAAAGGCTTTTGGCTGTCTTCAAATAAAGACTGGATACTTGCGCGCTGCCGGCCGCTGGCCACAACAAAGGTAATGTTCCTCTCCATGAGTGCGTTGACCACATCCATAAAGCCATCCTCCAAACGGGTCTGGCCGCTCTTGATCAAAGTCCCGTCCACATCGCTGATCACCAAACGGACCCGGGGATCTGCAGGCATCCCGCTATTTTTCACATCCACAAGATCAAGGATCTCCAGAGGATGGGATAAAATATGATGGGCCTGGTTTTCCTCCAGCTCCCGGCGGGTACGAAAGCCCCACAAAACGCCTACGGTGTACATGCCTGCGGCATTTCCCGTCATCATATCTACATTGGTATCTCCAAAATACATACACGTCTCCGGCCCAACACCAAGGGCCTTTGCAGTCATAAATGCCCCAGCCGGGTCCGGCTTTTTAGGAACAGAGTCCTGCTGCCCCTGCACGTGATCAAACACATCCGGGCCAAACAGTTTTGTGACCACATCCAGCACACGGGCGTGGGGCTTGTTGGACAGCACCGCAACTTTAATCCCCCGCGCCTTAAGTCCACGCAGAACATCCCATATTCCGTCATAAACCTTTACTTTATATGTACAATCTGTCTCAAACTTTTTAGAATAGCTCTCATAAACCTCATTAAAATGGACCAGCTCAGGATCACCGCCATCCTTCATGGCCCGCTCTACCAATGTTTTTGCACCGTCACCGGCATAATATTTAAAATTATCCACAGGCAAAGCCTTTAATCCGGACTGGATAAGAGCTTCATTGGCGGCAACAGCCATGGATTCCAATGTATCTGCCAATGTTCCGTCAAGATCAAAAATACACGCTTTTATCATACAGTTCCTCCCATTTCTTTCATCAGTCTTGCCGCCGCTTCCGGGCCGGCGAAACGGTTACTTGCCGTCTTTTATTATAGCCAGTGGCTGTATGAAATGCAAGAAGAACCCTGTTCCAAATAGCCCCGTCTATTTTAAATGCTCATAGGCCTCAATATGGGCCTGTTCAAATTCCGGGATCTTATTATACGCCTCCAGCGCTGTATCAAATAAATGGAACGCAGTCACTGCCCCTGTGCCTTCTCCAAGACACATGCCGGCGTGGATATAAGCCTCCATCCCCAGGGCATCCAGGACCATCTTTCCCGCAGGCTCTGCAGAGCAGTGGGAAGGGAACAAATAGGCCCTGCATGCCGGTGCCAGTCTCACGGCTGCCAGGGCTGCCACAGAGGAAATAAAGCCGTCCAGCACAACAGGCACCCGGGCTGCCGCCGCTCCAATGCAGCATCCCATCATCCCTGCAATATCCAGTCCGCCCACCTTGGCGATCACATCTAAAATATCCCCTGGATCCGGCGCATTGACCTGGATCGCCTTTTTAATGGCATGGATCTTTCGTACCAGCCCTTCTGATGAAAGCCCGGCTCCCCGTCCGGTCACATTTTCCACCGGACAGTCCAGGAGCACCGATGCCACAGCGCTGCTGGTGGTTGTATTGCCGATCCCCATTTCTCCCGTAGCAAACAGGCCGTAGCCCTGCTCTTTCAGGGACCAAACCATATCTATGCCTGTACATACGGCCCGTACCGCCTGCTCCCGGGTCATGGCCGGCCCTTTAGTCATATTGGCCGTACCGTGACAGATTTTTCTTGGGATCACGCCGGGACAGTCCACATCCTCATACATGCCTATATCTACAGGAAAAACATCAGCCCCGTTCATCCGGGCCAAAATCGCAACCGTAGCATCCTCATGGGTCATATTGCAAGTCACGGTGGTTGTCACATGGTAGTCTGACTGAGCCACCCCTTCTTCCACAACCCCGTTATCTGCTGCCATAACAATAACAGCCTTTTTTCCCGTATCCGGACATACGCTGCCGTAAATCCCGCCAAGTCTGGCTACCATGTCTTCCAGTCTGCCAAGACTCCCCAGGGGCTTTGCTTTTTTGTCCCACTGGCGGTAAATCTGATCCATAACCGCTTTATTTAAAGGAGCGATCTGTGAAATGACCGCTCTCAATGCTTCTTCTGTATATTCCATGATTCCAAACCCACCTTATCTTTACAATTCATTTTTCTTACCGTAAAATGCTCCCACTGTTCTTCCACTAAAGAATACCCATCCTGTTCAAAGTTAAAATGCCATGTGCCTTCTTCTCCCAGACCGCACATAACTGCCAGGATCACCCGCAGCGTCCCATTATGGGCGCAGATCAAAATATTTTCACACCGGGCATTTTTCGCCTGCTCCATAATTTCCTCAAAGGCATCCCACACCCGCTTAAAAAAATGGGAAAAGGTCTCTCCCCCGCTGGGAGCCGCATGAAGCCAGTCTCTGCACCAGGCATTCCACGCTTTCGGATACTGCTCCTGCACCTGGTGATAATTCAGCCCTTCCCATTGTCCGAAATTCATTTCATCCAGGCCTTCCATCACATGCCATTTCAAATTTCCTTCCGGCACGATCACCGACGCCGTCTGCTGCGCCCGCAGCCTTGAACTTATGTAAACCCCATCAAAATCTACGCCCTGCAAACACTCCCCCAACATCTTTGCCTGACTCCATCCATTGTCATTTAAAGGCACATCCATAGCCCCATAATAAGCTTTCGCCTGATTCATGGCTGTTTCCCCATGACGTACAAGAAAAATCCGCATAGTAACCTCTTTCCCGGCCGTTTTTTTTGGCCACACAGGTATCCCCGAAGGGGGTCACCATCCAAAGCGCTGCCCTGCCAGCAGGCAAAGCAAAAATACGATTTCTGTTACTTCGTTTCCGGCCCCCATAGTATCTCCGGTCATTCCTCCGATCTTTCTTTCAATGTAGAAACGGTAGGCCCAAGCTACAGCCCCAAAAATTACCGGGCACACCAAAAGCCAGCGGCTTCCGTCCAAAAACAGGACCAGATCAATAAGAATAACACCACATAAAAAGCAGGCCGCCATAATAGGCCCGCTGATCTTTCCAATATAAGATGCCCCAAGGCCCTTCTCCCTTGGATAATGGGCTTTGTACATTAAAATACCCTGAACACATTTCCCGGCTACCGGCGCCAACAAAATCGCTGAAACCGGATGATCAAGCTGGCATAAGATCAATATTTTCAATCCAATATCAAAAATCGCTGCGATCACGCCATTGGTTCCCACGCGGCTGTCCTTCATGATCTCCAGCATCCGCTCCCGGGTTCGGGCAGAATAAATGGCATCCGCTGTATCGCATAATCCATCCAAATGGAACCCTCCGGTCACACATAGTTGACATAATACAGCAAAGGCCGCCGCAACGCTTTTGGGCACAATAAATGACAGCAGCACAAAAACAATACAATCAATAATGCCTGTAATAACCCCTACAAACGGCCAGTAAGAAACGCCCCGGATGAGCCGTTCATCGGTCACATCAATTTCTTTGTTAATGGGAAGCCGGGTCATTAGCTGCAGTGCTAAAATAAATGTTTTCATTTTCCACGTTCCCCCTTGATCTGTACCGGAATCCCGCTGATCACCATATAAACCGAATCGGATACAGCTGCCAGATATTGGTTAACTGTCCCTAAAATATCCCTGAAATTTCTCCCAAGGCATGTTTCCGGAACAACACCCAGACCAATCTCATCTGTCACCATAACCAATGGCAGCCCGGCCGCCCCGCGGCACAATGCCTCAAATGCTTTCATAATATTGTCCAGAGCCTTGCCATAGTCCACCTGTTCAAAATTAAAGTCCTCCCAATCCACATCACCAATAAAATCAAAAAGCAGATTGGTCACCATTGTGGTCACACTATCCAGCAGGATCCCCTTAAATCCGGCCATTTCCTTGCCGGATAAAACCTCGCCCAGGCCTTTAAAGCCTTCATAGGTTTCCCAGGCATCTCCCCGGCGCTCACTGTGCTTTCTCACCCGTTCTTCCATCTCCGGATCAGTTACCTGAGCCGTCGCTATATACAGCCATGGCCCTTTCCCGTCCTGCATTACAAGCTCCTCGGCAAAGGCACTTTTCCCGCTGCGGCATCCTCCAGTCACTAAAATCATATTGCTCCCTTACCTTTCGTGTATTATAATCTACTTGACCCGCAAAACACCAAAAAGCAGCCATTTTTCCCAGAAAAATGAGCGGATTTGAGGTGTTTTAGGGTCAAAAGGTCCTATCTCATCATAACCTTATCAAATTTTTCAGACCAATGCTATAAATTTTTTTAAATGGATTGGCACTTTAAACGTTATTATAATTAAGGAGAAACATCATGAACAAAAATATTCCAAAAGATCCTATGATACTTTTAAGTTATGTAAACTTAAAATTGAGAGATTTTTACCCAAGCCTGGATGAAATGTGCAAGGCTCTGGACATTGACCAAAACGCCCTGGTCCAAACCCTTGCGTCTATTGACTATGCCTACGATCCGGACAGCAACCGGTTTGTTTAATTAAACAGCCGTTGGAGACAATCTGTTTGTCTCCAACGGCGGATGGAATGCATTTACTTTACTTGTTCTTTTTTCACAAGGACACGACATTCTTTCTTGTAGAAGGCGATTCCATATTTAAAAATCGTATGGCAGCCTTCTTCTTTTAAGGCTTCCTCATATCCATTCTTTTCAATCTGTGCAAGAGCATCCTGGCAAACCTGGTCCATCTGTCGATTGTGCGCATACTTTACTTCGATAATAATTCCTATATCCTTATCATTATCACGAATGGAAATATCACTGTATCCATTTCCGGATTCTTTATTAGATTTTAAATACCAGCCATCCCTATATCCCAAAATCCTCAAAAGAATCCCGTGATAAAAATTTTCTTTCGTAGGCTTCCGAACAAATGTATCCCGAATACTGATCGTTTTTTCAAGGTAGGAAATAAGCAATTTTTCAACCTCAGCTCTATCTCCGCTTTCCAGGGCATCACAAAATTTTCTCAGCAAGACGCCATCTTTTGCTGCTTCATCCTGAAACATCTCCATGATCTGATCTGTAAAAATACTCCGGATCTCTAAATTGGGAATAGCTAACTGCAGCCGGTTTCCTTCAGCACTCCCGCGCTGCGTCAGATACCCTGTCATAAATAATAAACTCCAAACATTATTCACTGTAGCGTATATCTCATTATAAGTTAAATCTTCCCGTATTTCCTTTTCTACGGATTCCCCGGCAATCAGGCTTTCAATCTCGCTTTTCAGCACTCCGTTCCCCATATTTTGGATCAGATACCGGACTGCATCATTCCCACTGGTATTGACCCAATAATTTTGAGGTGCTAAATTTTTCTTATCCCTCAACCGATCCACATAGTTAATCACATCCCAAGGACAGTAAACATCTGTTTCTCCAAATTGGTATCCGTCATACCAGTCCTTTATAGCTACATACTTGTTCCTAAATCCATAATAGGACAGCATCTCTTTCACTTCATCGTCCGTAAACCCAAACGAAGACGCGCATGTAAAATCAGAAACAGAAAACACTTTTAAATTATTCAATCCTGTAAAAATGCTTTCTTTGGCTACACGAAGACAGCCTGTCAGCACCGCAAAATACAAATCCGAGTTCGTCTTCAGAACACTGCCAAACAGATTTCGGATCAATGAAACCATTTCCGGATAATAATCTCCCTGGAATGCCTTATCCAATGGAACATCATACTCATCGATCAATAAAATAACTTTTTTTCCATAGTGTTTCGCCAAAAGTTGAGACAGTGTATACAGACTGTCTGCCAAAACAGTTTCAGACATCCTATAAATGGCATCATTTTCTGTACCGTCACTCATACGCGTCAACTGAGAATATTTAATCCGCTCTGCTTCGGAAAGTTTTTCGCTCTTTCTTAAAAAGTCAAATCTCAGCGCTTCATTTCCAATCACATTAATAAGTTTATTATATGCAGATGCATAGGTTAATCCATCCACATTTTTTAATGTTATAGAAATCACAGGAAATTGTCCCATATAATTTTCACATAATTCTTTTTCTTTTGAGATTTCCAATCCATCAAATATAGCCTTATCGCCCCCAATACAAAAAAACTCCTTGAGCATACTCATATTCAGGGTTTTTCCAAAGCGCCTGGGTCTGGTAAACAGGTTAACTTTCCCCCGCTTTTGCAATAGCTCGCGGATCATTACCGTCTTATCTACATAATAAAAGTTATCCGTACAGATTTCCCGGAAATCCTCAATGCCAACCGGCAGCATCTTTTTTGCATTATTCAGCATTCACAGACACGCCCTTTCTAAAATCACGACAGTTATTTTTCATATTGAAAGTTGTCTCACAAAATGGTTATATTCCGCTATATTTCATTTTACCATGCTGTCTTCTGCCGTGCAAGAAAGCAGTACAAATCCTGTCATTTTTATTTGCAATGTTAAAAACCCGCAGACCTACGCCTGCGGGTTTACGTTATTTACTATGAAATTCTGCGAAAATCCAGAATTACATTCCAGCCTGAAATGCAACTTTCCCTCTCATAAGCTATGTATTTTCCTTTATTTTTCAAGGTCTTTGCCAAAATCTGTTCCTGCCTCTCTCCGGCTTTCCCCCAAATTCCACTTTTGGGGGGATTAAAACTCC
>DVIT01000016.1 GCA_018711005.1 Candidatus Scybalocola faecigallinarum
AGGCTAAGAAAGCAAAAGAAAAATAAGATACTACGGGGAAGTGAGGGATGCGCTCATGTCTAAAGATATAAATGGGGCGCTGCTGGACGGCGTACTTAGCAAAGTCCGGGCAGATATCGGCAGATATCCCCGCAGGACCGTGCGCAATCTTCTTGATCTGGGAGAAAAGCTTGCCCGGGGACAAAGTCAGAAAACGTTCCTGGGCAATGCCCGGAATATGCTGGAAAAGCGCAGCAGCGCTTACTATAAAGCTGTGGAAGATATGGTATCCCATGTGGATCTTGATCACTTATTTACATTTGGAAAAAATGTCGGATATAATAGCTGCCTGAAAGGAAGCCGGATCATTGGGGAAATACGGGATAAGGAAGGCTACAGTGCGCCATGGGCCCTGTCTCTGATCATGGATGAGGATCGTCTGTCCCGCACACCGGAGATTTATGACCAGGTGATCGTCCAGGGAATGGGGATCGGTATTTATACTTATCTGCTGTTTGGCCCGGAAACAAAGGATTTGCTGCTTTTATCCAGAACTCACCCGGAGTGTGCTTTTGTTCTGTTTGTCAGGGGACAGGTGCTGGATAAGGCTTTTTTATCCCAGCTGGCCCTGTGCCGGAATGTGCTTCTTGCAGTGGAGGATGACCGGTATATGGATGACAATTGCAGGGTCCTGCGGGAAAATAAACTGTTTTACGGGATTTATACATCGTATGATGATGTGGGTAAAGAGCACATTTTAAATGGCTGCTGGCTGTCGGATATATTGCCGGATCACCCCCAGTTTGCTTTTTTGCTCCCCCGGGAGGACAGTACCCCAAGATCCAAAGCACAGGTTTATGATTATGTGATTTCCATAAGAAAAGGACAAAAGTATCCGGTATTTTTGATGGATATTGGACAGGATATGATCACTATTAATGAGATGGTTCTTAAAGATCGCTGTGCGGTTTACTTTGATCAGGAAGGAATGCTGCATATACATGGCAGGCCGTGTCCGGAGATTACATGCAATATTTTTGAAGAATCGTTGACCGATATTTTCCGGCAGACTTTACCCTCTGAAGAATAGACAAAACCGGGTCGCGGCAGTCGGCGCTGTGGCCCGGTTTTGTCTATGTAAGACAAAGCTTTCTTAAGACGGATCATCCCGGGGAGAGGATGGCGGCGCAGTCTCATATGAGGCCAGCTGTCTGTAAAGCCCGGTCAGGCATTTTTTCAAAAATTCGGAAAAATCATGGGGCGGACGGCAGTCCTTTTGCAGAAGCCATTTTTTCAGGGCACACAAAAAGGCATCTGCGTAAAATTCAGCATACGGCCGGATCGATGGCTCACCTTCAAAGGCCCGGGCCATATCTTCTGTAAAAATGGCAGTCAGCACATCCCGCAGATAATCCGACAAAGAGTTCTGGCCCTCTGTACGCAGAGCATTTTGATAAAATTTCCGGTTTTCATAAAAATAATCACACAGATCCTCTACCATTTCCCAGCCGTCAACATGGCTTTTATCCCGTACTCGGACAATAAATTCAGTATAATAGATCCAGTTGACAAGATCGTATTTATCCCTGAAGTGATAGTAAAAGCTTTTCCTGTTCATTCCGCAGGCTTCACAAATATTGCCTACGCTTACTTTATCCAGGGTACGGGTCTTTAAAAGGTCTTTTAATGCCTGGGCGAGAGCGTGTTTGGTGATATTAGAATCCGACACAATGATCCCTCCCTGTTACTGACTGAATATTATACGTGATGATTTTTGAAATTTCAAGAAAAATTTTGCCGATTTTCGGGGATGGTGCAACGATCCGGCCATAGGATCCGACAGGCCGGATCGTTACGAGATTGGGACGCCGGTAAATACAGCAGCGCTGCGGGGGCCGATCACCGCCGTATGGCCGTCAAAGCTTTCTTCTGTCACAAAGGGATCCTTGCGGAAGGTGTGCATAAACATGTGCCAGGTATATCCTTCCGGCAGCGGAGGCAGCTCCTGGGTATGGGCCTCCCAGTGGGCATTGACAGCAAGAAAGACAAAATCGTCAGCCCATCCGGATTCGTCGGGAGTGCTTACGTCCCAGTGTTCTATGTCACCTAAAGGACGGCGGCCGCCAAACATGATGCCGATCTGGCGGTCATGGAAAGACACAACATCATTGCCTGCTGCGCCGTGATGGAAGGACAGGTCAGGAAAGCCGCAGGCGGCCGGAGTGGTGGGATGGCGCAGGATCGGATGGCGCTTCCTGAAATCGATCATCCGGGAGACAAAGTCAAACATATCCGGGTCATAGGCTGGTTCTGACCAGTTGAGCCAGGCGATCTCATTATCCTGACAGTAGGCGTTATTGTTGCCCATCTGGGTATTGCCAAATTCATCTCCGGCAGGAAACATGACAGCGCCCCGGCTGCATAAAAGCACGGCAAAGGCATTTTTGCAAAGGCGGCTGCGCAGGGCAGTGACATCAGGATCTGAGGTTGGCCCTTCGGCGCCGCAGTTCCAGCTGTTGTTGTCGCCGGCACCGTCGGTATTGCCCCAGCCGTTGGCTTCGTTATGCTTTTCATTGTAAGCATAAAGATCGTACAGGGTAAAGCCGTCGTGGCATGTAATAAAGTTGACAGATGCATTTTGACGCTGATCCGGGGGATACAGATCCAAAGAACCGCAGATGCGGCTGACAGCCGCCTGGGCCATGCCATCGTCGCCTTTGAGAAAGCGGCGCAGGTCGTCCCGGTACTTTCCGTTCCATTCCGCCCACCGGTTCCATGATGGGAAGGAGCCCACCTGATAAAGGCCGCCTGCGTCCCAGGCTTCGGCAATAAGCTTAACGTGGCCAAGGATGGGATCATAGGCAAGGCTTTCCAGCAGCGGCGGCCGCGTCAGGGGAGCGCCGTTTTCGTCCCGGCCAAGGATGGAGGCCAGGTCAAAGCGGAAACCGTCCACCCGGTACTCAACGACCCAGTGGCGCAGACAGTCCAGGATAAATTCCCGGACAATGGGATGGTTGCAGTTTAATGTATTTCCCACACCGGAAAAATTATAGTATTTCCCATCCGGAGTGAGCATATAATAAATGTTATTATCCAGCCCCTTAAAGGAGAAGAAGGGGCCCTGTTCATTGCCCTCAGCTGTATGGTTAAAGACAACATCCAGGATCACATCAATGCCGTGGCTGTTTAAGATACGGATCATTTCTTTCAGCTCCGTGCCTTCGTGGTTATACTCTGTTTCCCATGTGTAGCTGGTATTTGGGGCAAAGTAGCAGACCGTATTGTACCCCCAGCAGTTCAGCAGCTTTTTGCCGTCACAGATGCGCTCCTCGGCAACCTCGTCAAATTCAAACACCGGCATAAGCTCTACAGTGTTGACGCCCAGGCGTTTCAAATAGGGCAGCTTTTCCAGCAGCCCGGCAAAGGTACCGGGACGGCGCACGCCGGAGGATGGGTGGATGGTAAAATTGCGTACATGGGTCTCATAAATGATCATGTCTGAAAAGGCCACATGGTGATCGTGGAAGGTTCCCCAGTCAAAGTAGTCATTGACGACGCGGGCATGATACGATGTGCCGCCGGGCTTTTTCTGGCCCCAGACACTTTGACCGGTAACGGCGCGGGCGTAAGGGTCCAGGAGATATTTTTCCGGATCAAAGATCAGGCCCCGGGCCTCATCCTTAGGGCCGTCCATACGGTAGGCGTATTCAATATCATAAATATCCAGGCCAAAGACGATCATGGAAAATGTGTTTCCTACGCGGCAGTATTCCGGGAAGGGCAGGATCGCAAAGGGCTCCTGGGATTCCCGGTGGAACAGGCAAAGCTCGCACCGGGACGCCTGTGTGGAGCAGATGGTAAAGCTTACCCCTCCGGGAACAATGTGGGCGCCTTTTTGCAGGAAAAGTCCCGGACGGATATAAAAACCGGCGATCTGCCCGGTGGCATGGGGAACATGGGGGATTGCTGCCGGTAAAAAATTATTGTTTGGCATAAACATCACCTTTCGCAAGAAGCAAGGTTTCAGAGTTGAGATAATTGTATTATATCAGAAGCTGTGATAGAATAGCAAGAAGGCGAATGGCTGCCTTGAAAGAAAGGCCATGAATGGCTGATGCTTCCCTAAAAGGAAACAGCGGCCATATAAGGAAGGAGAACGTTATGAAAATACTATTAGTGATCGATCAGTTTGACGCCGATAATAATGGAACGACCATGACGGCAAGACGGCTGGCAGATACACTGGTAAAACACGGACACGAAGTATTTGTTGTAAGTACAGGGAAGCCTGCGGCGAATAAGTTTGTGGTGCGGGAGATCTACATGCTTCCCGGAGCCCGCCATATTGTCCATGCCCAGGGAATGGTCCTTGCCCATGCGGATAAGCAGGTGCTTGCCCGAGCCATCCGCCAGGTGGATGTGGTTCATTTTATCATGCCTTTTTCTTTGTCTGTGGCAGGGCTTAAGATTGCTGAAGAACTGAATGTTCCCCATACGGCTGCGTTTCATGTACAGCCGGAAAATATTACCTATACACTGCATATGGGCAGGAGCCAGGCTGTCAATAAAGGACTTTACTATTTTTTCAGGGAACGCTTTTACAACCGGTTTACCCATATCCACTGTCCCAGCGAATTTATCGCCAGCCAGCTGAGGGAAAACGGATATACATCCCGGCTCCATGTGATCTCTAACGGCGTGGACAGCGATTTTATTTACAGGAAAAAGGAAAAAACACCCCAGCTTCAGGGAAAGTTTGTGATCTTAATGATCGGCCGCCTTTCCAACGAAAAACGACAGGATGTTTTGATCGAGGCCATAAACCGGTCAGCATACCGGGAGCAGATCCAGCTGATCCTTGCCGGTCAGGGGCCTAATTACAAAGCCCTGGAGAAGCTTGGCCGCCAGCTTGTGAATCCTCCGGTGATCCGGTTTTTCTCCCATAATGAGCTGCTGGATGTGCTGGCCATGAGCGACTTGTACGTTCATGCGGCAGATGCGGAGATTGAAGCTATTTCCTGTATTGAGGCATTTTCCAGCGGACTTGTGCCGGTGATCGCAGACAGCGACAAGTCGGCCACCCCTCAGTTTGCTTTGTGCAGGGAAAGCCTTTTTGAAGCCGGAAACAGCCGGGACCTGACCAGAAAGATCGATTACTGGATCAGCCATCCCCAGCGGCGCCAGGAGATGGAGCATGTTTACAGCGAACATGGGAAAAAGTATTCTCTGGATTCCTGTGTCCGCCAGATGGAGGCCATGTTTGAGACTGCCATTGAAGAATGCCGCCAGGAACAGCGCGTTTTTGCCCGTGAAGGGCAGGCCAATGGATAAGCGGGACGGGAAAGGATGGTCTGATGAACCCAAAAGATGAACATATAGTAAAAATGTGGACACCGCTGCATTTTTCCACGCCGCTAAATTATAATTATTTTCCCAAAAATCCTGTGTTTCGCCTGCTGAACTTCCTTTTGCGCCAGATCGTTTATTTGATCGGCCCGGCAGCATTAAGACTGATCTGCGGCCTTAGGGTCGTCAACAAAGAAAAGCTTAAAACACTTCCCAAAAAAGCTGTGACCGTATGCAACCATGTTCATATGCTGGACTGCTGTGTGATCGCCTGCTGTATGAACCGGCGCAGGCTGTGTATTCCGACGCTTGAATCTAACTTTTGCATTCCGGTGCTGCGGTGGCTCATACGTTTGCTGGGAGGGATTCCGCTGCCGACAAAGACCCGGACATTCAGGCAGATGCATGAAGCTTTGATTCGACATATTAATGAAGGTCATTTGGTCCATGTATATCCTGAAGGGATCTTATATCCCCGGTACAACGGCATCCGTAAATTTAAGCGGGGAGCCTTTTCCCTGGCCTATGACTGTAATGTGCCGGTGATTCCTTATGTGATCCGCTATGTGAAGCCGGAAGGCTGGCAGCGGTTTTTTCACCATAAGCCGGTGATGCGCCTGTATATCCTGGATCCTGTGTATCCGGATGTAAGTAAGAATAAAAGAGAAGAAACTATACGTCTTTGCAATGAAGTCCATACGAGAATGGAGGACGTATTTGTGTAAATATAAAAATTCCCGGGGATCTGCCAAAAGTGACAGGTCCCCGGGGCGTTTTTTATTCCTGAGTTTCAAGAGCTTCCCACTGTTCCATAAGCAGGGTCAGTTCTTCGTCTAAAGCGTCTTTTTCCTGATTGATCTCCATGAGCCGCTCCACATTGGTGTAGATTTCTTCCCGGGTCAGCATGTCATCCAGGAGGGCCATGCGCTTTTCAATCTCGTCAATACGTTTCTCTGTCCGGGCCAGATCGTTTTGCCGCTTTCTTATGCGGGCCGCTTCCTCTTTCTGCCGCTGATAGTCGGCCTTGCCTTCGGATACGCGGGCCGTGTGGGCTGCCTGAGCCGCTGTCTGGGACTGAGAAACAAAGGCGCCGCCGGTGCCTGCAGTAACCGGATTGTCCTTTTTCTCCAGATAGTCGTCATAATTGCCCGGATAATTTTTCAGCCCGCCTTCGGTCAGATCCAGGATCCGGGTGGCTGTGGTATTAATAAAATACCGGTCATGGGAAACATAAAGGACAGTGCCTGTATAGCTGCGCACGGCATTTTCCAGGATCTCCTTTGAGACAATGTCCAGATGGTTGGTAGGCTCGTCCAGGATGAGGAAATTGGCATCAGAGAGCATAAGCTTTGCCAGGGATACGCGGCCCCGCTCGCCGCCGGAAAGCTCACTGATACGCTTAAATACATCGTCTCCGGTAAATAAAAATGCTGCAAGCACGCTGCGGATCCGTGTGTTATCAAGGGTGGGGTAGGTGTCGGATATTTCTTCAAATATGGTTTTACCCGGATCCAGAAGCTGCTGTTCCTGGTCATAGTAGCCGATATGGACCTTGGCTCCCAGACGGATCTGTCCGGCGTCAGCAGGGATAAGGCCGTTAATAATCTTCAGGATCGTGGTTTTTCCCGTGCCGTTGTTTCCAATAAGGGCCACCTTTTCCCCCCGCTTAATGTCTATGGAAATATGGGAAAATAAATTGTGGCTGCCAAAGGACTTTGCCAGGTCTTCGGCCATAAGAACGTCATTTCCGCTGATAACAGAGGGCGTCAGGGTCAGGTGCATGGAAGCGCTGACTTCCACCGGCTTATCCAGCCGTTCTACCTTAGCCAGGAGCTTTTCACGGCTTTCTGCCCGTTTAATGGACTTTTCCCGGTTAAAGGATTTCAGTTTGGTGATAACCTCCTCCTGATGACGGATCTCCTGCTGCTGGTTTTCCCATGCTTTCCACAGGATTTCCCGCTGCTGAGCCTTCTTTTGGGCATAGGCCGTATAATTGCCTATAAAGACCTGGCCTTTCCGGTTATCCAGCTCAATGACCTTCGTCACAATTTTATCCAGGAAGTAACGGTCATGGGCAACGATGATCACAGCGCCTTTGTAGTTTTGCAGGAAAGTTTCCAGCCAGGCAATGGAATTCATATCCAGATGGTTGGTAGGCTCGTCCAAAAGGATAATATCCGGCCGGGACAAAAGCAGCTTGCCCAGGCATACCCGGGTCTTTTGCCCTCCGGAGAGGGTATCGACTTTTTTGGAAAACTCGTCCTCACCAAATCCAAGACCTGTAAGGACGCCGGTGACCTCGCTGTTAATGGCGTAACCGTTGGCATCCTCATAGGCATGGGTCAGCCGGGCATATGTATTCAGAAGGGACTCCCGCCCATCTTCCGGCGCCCGGGCAATTTCCTGCTCCAGCGCTTTCATTTTGTGGTAAATGTCGATCACATCTTTTTTGGCTTCCATAACCTCGTCATAAATAGTATTTCCCGGGGTCACGCCGGACTGCTGGGAAAGATAGCCCATGGTCTTTCCTTTGGAAAGGACCACCTGCCCTTCATCAGAGGAAAGCTCACCGGTAATGATCTTGAGCAGTGTGGACTTCCCCGCGCCGTTAATGCCGACAATGGCCGCTTTTTCGTGGTCTTCTATATGGAAGGAGATATTTTTTAAGATTTCATCCGTGCCAAAGGATTTTGAGATGTTCTGACATGAAAGTATCATAAAAATCCCGCCTTTCTGTAATAATTCACATGTCATTTATCATATCATTTATAAAGGCATAAGTAAAGTAAGATTGTTTTGACAATGAAACAAGTTTTCTATATAATAGGTATAGACTGTAACAAATGATTGAAGTAAGGGAGTGCATAAGAGTGGGCGACAGAGAAATATCATCTGCAGTTATCAAGAGACTGCCCAGATATTACCGCTATCTGGGAGAGCTTTTGGAAAATGGAGTTGTTCGTATTTCTTCTAAAGAACTAAGTATTCGTATGAAAGTGACTGCATCCCAGATACGTCAGGATTTAAATAATTTCGGTGGATTCGGACAGCAAGGGTATGGATATAACGTAGAATATCTTCATGAGGAGATCGGAAAGATCCTGGGCCTGGATACGACCCAGAATATGATCATCATTGGCGCCGGCAATCTGGGCCAGGCGCTGGCAAATTATGATTTTGACCACATTGGCTTTAAAGTTATCGGGATTTTTGATGTAAATCCCAGACTGGAAGGCCTGGCAGTGCGGGGCGTGGAGATCAAAATGATCGATGAGCTGGAAAGCTTTATTAAGACCCATGAGATCCATGTGGCCACACTGACGGTTCCTCAAAAGCAGGCCAGGAGCATTGCCAGCCAGCTGGAAGCGTGGGGGATCCGGGCAATCTGGAATTTTGCTCCGACAGATCTTCATGTATCCGATGATGTGTGTGTAAAGAATGTCCATTTGGATGAGAGTCTGATGACTTTATCGTACAATTTCCGAAACCGGGGAAAAGAAAAGTACAGTTACAAATCGTATATGGAGGATTAACGGTACCCTAAGAGGGCAGGAGGATCCTTAAAAAGTATGACGGATTAAAAAAGCCGCAGGTATCAGGCTTTTTTAATTCGTTGTTTGGTTTTTGCGGGTAATAAGCCAGACATGGGAAAAGGGGAAATGATATGATTTATTTGGCAGATGCTAAGGAAATGAAGTCCGTTGACAGTTATTCCATCCAGACCCTGGGGATCCCCTCCATGGTGCTGATGGAGCGGGCCGCATACGCTACGGCTGTGCGTATTAATGCGCTGTTAAAGGAACGGGAAAATAAAAAGGTGATCGCTGTGTGCGGCAGCGGAAATAATGGCGGCGACGGGCTGGCCATTGTGCGAATCCTTCATACCATGGGCTATGACGCCAGCTGGTATATGGCAGGAGATGAGCGCCGTGCAACGACGGAAACAGCGATGCAGCTGGAAATTCTTGGACGCATGGGACTTTCCCCGTGCGGCGGCCTTGAGGCCCTTAAGGGCGCCGGCCTTATTGTGGATGCTGTTTTTGGCATCGGACTGACCCGTGAGGTGGCCGGAGAATATGCCCGGACGGTGGAAGCGATCAATGCTTCCGGCGCCCTTGTATGCGCTGTGGATATACCGTCCGGGATCGGCACAGATCGCGGGCAGGTTCTGGGCTGTGCCGTAAAGGCGGACATTACAGTCACCTTTGGGGAAAATAAGCTTGGGCTTGTGCTGTATCCGGGAGCCGCGTATGCAGGAAAGGTGTTTGTGGAAAATATCGGATTTCCTCCGACTGCGGTGGAACAGGCCCATATACATAGTTTTGCTTATGAAAGAGAAGATCTTAAAACGTGCCTTCCAAAACGGCATCCGTATTCCAATAAAGGGACTTACGGAAAGGTGCTGGTGATCGCCGGTTCACAGCACATGGCGGGGGCCTGCTATTTTTCTGCCAGAGCGGCCTATGGCTGCGGCTGCGGGCTGGTGCGGGTGTATACCCCCTGTGAAAACCACGATGTTTTGCTCACTCGCCTGCCGGAGGCGGTCATGACCTTGTATGACCATGACCATGTGGATCTTAAGGCTCTGGAAGAAAGTATTTCCTGGGCAGATGCTGTGGTCATCGGGCCGGGGCTGTCTACCGATGAAACGGCCTGCAGGATCCTTGAGCATACGCTGAAAACCTGCGCCGTTCCCCTGCTTATTGATGCAGACGGCCTGAACCTGCTGGCTCAGGAGCCTCGGCTGTGGGATCTGGTGCCGGAGAAAACCGTGATCACCCCCCATTTAGGGGAAATGTCGCGGCTGACCGGGCAGCCGGTAAGCCGGCTGAACTGTCATTTGACGGAAGCCTGCCGGGATTTTTCCAGAACGCATAAGGTTATATGCGTGTTAAAGGATGCCCGTACGGTGATTAGCGACGGCGAACAGATCTGCGTCAATCTTTCGGGAAATGACGGCATGGCCACCGGAGGCAGCGGCGACGTATTGTCCGGCGTGATCGGAGGATTTTTAGCCGCAAAAATGACACCCTTGCAGGCCGCGTCCCTGGGCTGCTTTGTTCACGGATGCGCCGGAGACGAGGCAAGGAAAGTCAAAGGAGCCTATGGACTTTTGGCGTCAGATATTATACAATACATGTCAAAAGTCATAAGGTGACGTCTGCGGCTTTGACACAGCATTGCTGCGGGCAAAGGATCATGTGATAAAAAGGAAGGCGCAAAAATGAGTACATATAGAGTTTGTGCCCGGATCGATCTGGACGCATTTGAACACAACGTAAAAGAAATACAGAAAAAAATCGGCCCCGGTACGGGCCTTATGGGCGTGATCAAGACCAATGCCTATGGTCACGGGGCGGTGATCCTGGCAAAGGAGCTGGAACGGCTGGGAGCCTCCTGGCTGGCTGTGGCCTGCGTGGAGGAAGGGATAGAGCTTCGGAAAAACAATATCCGCCTGCCCATCCTTGTCCTTGGCTATACGTCTGAGGATCAGTATAAAGATCTGCTGGATTACAATATTACTCCCGCAGTGTTTTCCCTGGAAATGGCCAAAGCCATGGACCGGGCGGCGGCAGCTGCGGGCAAGGTCCTTCCTGTGCATATAAAGGTGGACACAGGCATGGGACGCATCGGCTATGCCCCTACCCGGGAAAGCGCTCAGGAGATTTATAAGATCAGCGGCCTTGAGCATATTTGCGTGGAAGGCATGTTTACCCACTTTGCCTGTGCAGATATGGAAGATGAACAGTCTAAGGCAGTGACACAGCAGCAGTATGACCGTTACTGCCAGATGGAGCAGTGGCTGGGAGAAATGGGCCTCCACATTCCGGTGCGCCATTGTGCCAACAGTGCCGGGATCATGGATGAACCTCAGATGCACAAGGATATGGTGCGGGCCGGGATCATCCTTTACGGCCTTTACCCCTCTGACGAGATGCCCAGATCGGCCCTGGACTTAAAGCCGGTCATGTCTTTAAAGAGCCATATTACATATATTAAGAACGTAGGGCCGGGAGAGGGCATCAGCTACGGACATACCTATGTGACCAGTAAGGAAACTGCAGTTGCCACTATTCCCGTAGGCTATGGCGACGGATATCCCCGGCTTTTGTCCAACCAGGGCAGCGTGCTCATTGGCGGAAAGCGTGCCCCCATTATCGGGCGGGTATGTATGGATCAGTTTATGGTGGATATTACCGGAATGGATCATGTCTGTGAAGGGGATGAGGTGACACTTGTCGGCTGTGACGGCAGCCAGGAGATTACCTTTGACGAGCTGGCCGGACTGACGGGGACCATCAGCTATGAGCTTGTCTGCGATGTGGGCCGCCGTGTGCCAAGAGTTTATATTAAAAACGGGAATGTTGCGGCGGTTTCTTCCTGTGAGACAGTGACCGTTTCCAACCTGCCTGAGGATCAGTAAATATAGGCCCGCCTGAAGAACCGGTGTGCTGGCACGTTTTTGCAAGGCACTTGTGATGACTGGAACGATTTCCTGAATATACGTGTGATTAAATGGAAATAATATTGAAAAGGTTATCAGGAGTGATTGTTAGTGATGATAAAACGTGGTGATATTTATTATGCTGACCTGCGCCCGGTGATCGGTTCCGAACAGGGCGGCGTGCGGCCGGTGCTGATCATACAAAATGATACAGGGAACAAACACAGCCCGACGGTGATCTGTGCGGCGATCACATCCCGCATGAATAAGGCAAAGCTGCCCACCCATGTGGAAATATCTGCCAGCAGGTATGCCCTTGTCAAGGATTCTGTGATCCTGCTGGAGCAGGTACGGACCATTGACAAAAAGCGGCTGCGGGAAAAAGTATGCCATTTGGATTGTGAAATATTGAAAAAGGTCGATCAGGCGCTAAGCATCAGTCTGGAACTGGATACATAAAAGTCTTGCCAGTAAAGAGATTTGGTGATACACTATATAAGTTAGGGTGCGGCTGCGCCATGCAGCATATACCGGACGCATGGCGGGCCCAAGCCCGTTTGAGTGAGCGTAAATATACATTTTAGAAAAGGAGTGTTATTATGTCAGGCCATTCCAAGTTTGCCAACATAAAGCATAAAAAAGAGAAAAACGACGCAGCAAAAGGAAAGATCTTTACGATTATCGGTAAGGAAATTGCCGTGGCTGTTAAAGAAGGCGGCCCGAATCCGGATAATAACAGCAAGTTAAGAGATGTGATCGCCAAGGCAAAGGCCAACAACATGCCTAACGACACCATCGAGCGCGGCATTAAAAAGGCTGCCGGAGATCTTGGCTCTGTAAACTATGAGACCGCTACATACGAAGGCTACGGCCCCGGCGGCATTGCCATTATTGTAGAAACGCTGACCGATAACCGCAACCGTACCGCTGCCAACGTGCGCAACGCCTTTACAAAGGGCGGCGGCTCTGTAGGCGCTATGGGATGCGTATCCTATATGTTCGATTCCAAGGGTCTGATCATTGTGGATAAGGAAGAATATGAAGGCGATGCTGATGAGCTGATGATGACTGCACTGGATGCAGGCGCAGAGGATTTTTCCGAAGAAGAAGACAGCTATGAGATCACCACAGCGCCGGATGATTTTGGAACTGTCCGCGAAAATCTGGAAGCTGCCGGTATCCCTATGGCATCTGCTGAAGTGACCATGATCCCTCAGACCTGGAACACACTGTCCAGCGAAGAAGATGTGAAAAAGATGAACCGTATCCTGGATCTTCTGGATGAGGATGATGATGTTCAGAACGTTTATCATAACTGGGATGAATAAAGCGTCCGGGGATATGCGACAAATAAAAAGAGAATTCCTGAATACGGGAGTTCTTTTTTTATGCCCTTTGCATATATATGGTTAAAAGGGGGCATGTACAAAAATGGGAAGTATGGATTGGGAAATGGCGGGGGGCATGCAGCCGCCCCGATACAGGGCGAAGGAACTGCCATCACGGCATGGCATGTTCAGAAACAGCGCTGCGGAAAATGATATGGTAAACGGCATGGGAAATGATACTGCCGATAACACGGAAAATGACCCGGTCAATGATCCGGCCGGGAAAGAAGGGGCCTTCAGTGAGCGTGAGCCTATGCACCTTCAGGAGGTGTCTTCTGCGGTGACCGTGCAGCCCGGCCGCCGCAGCTCTGGTCTTTCTCATATATGGCTGTGGCTTTTTCTCGGAGGCCTTTTGGCCGGAACTGCTTTCGTCAACTGGCTGGCGTGGGGAAATACCATGTATAGTGGCACACAAATGGGGGATTTTGTCCAGAATCTCTATGATTTTCCGTCAGGAGTGGGGATGCTGATCAAAATTTTAATAAAAAGATTCGGAATTTTCCTTTTTCTTGCAGGAATTACTTTACTTTGCCGCCGGAGTCTGGTATTATATCTATCTGCGGCCTATTTTGGCTTTTGCTTTGGGACAGTGATCTCAGTCATGACGATCCAGTATGGCCCTGAGGGGCTTTGGATCTTGCTGAAAGCTTTGCTGCCCCATTACCTGTTATATGTGCCTGCATACATGATGGTCATAAAGTGGGCGCAGGACCGCTTTTCGGGAAAGACCGGCGCCCGGAGACGGTGGGACAAGGAAGGGATCGGGATCCTGGCCCTGTCCGGGGTAATGTTTATTGCCGGCAGTGTGCTGGAATGCTATGTAAGTCCCATTTGGGCAGCATTTTTAGAGAATTTCTGGGATACGGGAAGCTATTGAAAAAAATTTTTTTCAACATATAGTAGACATAACTCGTAGACCTAACATTATCTTGTATTTCTTGTGAAAAACCCTGTATTTATCAGGATTTTACGGATTTTTTTTGTTTGATTTTGTAAGAAAAATTGATTATAATAGGCATATGCCGTCAAAAAAGGCGAAAAAAGCAGGACAGCTCATAGCCGGGTCAGCCGTTATGGGCGCTTCTGTATGCTGTTTAAAGATACGAATGAGGGAGATCGCGATGGAAACTTACTTAGAGGGCTTTATCCAATATCTGAAAGATATAAAAAAATCCTCCAAAAACACTATATTGTCATATGAGAGAGATTTGCGTAAGTTTTTCGGTTATCTCCAGGAGACACAGATCCAGGATGTAAAAAAGGTGAACCAGACAAACCTGAACTCTTACATGCTTTATATGGAAAAGGGGAGTTTTGCGGCCTCGACAGTGTCCAGGAACATTGCTACTTTAAAATCTTATTTTATGTACCTGTTTAAGCAGGGAATCATTTCCCAGGATCCGGCAGAACAGTTAAAAGCACCGCGGATTGAAAAAAAGATGCCGGAGATCCTTTCTATTGAGGAAGTCAACCTTTTGCTGGCCCAGCCCGGCGGGACAAGCAATAAGGAGCTGCGGGACAAGGCCATGCTGGAGCTTCTTTATGCCACAGGCATCCGTGTCAGCGAGCTGATCTCCCTGACGATGGATGATATTAATCTGGTTTCCGGATATATACGTGTCCGGGAAGGAAGCCGGGAACGGGTCATTCCCTTTGGACATGCCGCACGCCAGGCTTTGAAAAATTATCTGGAAAATGCCCGGGAAGGCATGATCGCCACAGAAAACGAAAAGAACCTTTTTACGAACTGCAACGGCCAGCCTATGAGCCGCCAGGGCTTTTGGAAGGTGCTGAAGCAGTATGCAAAGCGGGCCGGGATCGAGACAGATATTACGCCCCATACGCTGAGACATTCCTTTGCCGCCCATCTGGTGGAAAACGGTGCGGATCTTCACGCTGTCCAGGAAATGCTTGGACACTCAGATGTATCCACCACACAGATCTATGCAAGATTTAATAATAATCGGATCAAAGAAGTTTATGCCAAGGCTCATCCAAGGGCCTGACAGGCAAGAAATATAAAGAAAAAATGATGTAAAAATAAATAGTCCTGCACAGAGGAATGTGGATTCGCATTTCCCTGTGCAGGACTTTCTATTTTCGGTTTTGGAGATTTTAATTACCCTTATGTCTGAAAATTAGACCCTGATGGACGTTTTTACGATTTGAGCCGAACACATCTGCAAAATTCTACGGCCAAAATCAACAAAATCAATTTTAAGGCCGAAGCAGCCTTATAATTTCTCCATTGGAGCAAAGGTCAACCCAGACATTCACCGATCCTCATACCTAAACTTGAGAAATATCCCTATTTCCCAATAGCTGCTTAAGATCAGCAGCGCTCGGCGATTTCATAGATCAGACGTTCAGAGTCCTCCCAGCCAAGGCATGGGTCTGTGATAGACTGGCCGTATACATGGCTTGGGCCGCCGATCTTTTGGCTGCCTTCCACAAGATAGCTTTCGATCATGACGCCTTTAACAAGGCTGCGAATATCTTTGGAGTGCTTCCGGTTGTGCATGACTTCTTTGACAATGCGGATCTGTTCCTTAAATTGCTTGCCGGAGTTGGAATGGTTGGCGTCTACAATGCAGGCCGGGTTTTTAAGGCCATGCTCATTGTACATATCATACAGGCGGATCAGATCTTCGTAGTGGTAGTTTGGCTTGGACTGGCCGTATTTGTTTACTGCGCCCCGAAGGATCGTATGAGCGTATGGGTTTCCGGTAGTAGTGACGTCCCAGCCACGGAACAGGAAGTTATGGCTGTGCTGTGCAGCAGTAACTGAGTTGAGCATAACGGAAAAATCACCGCTGGTGGGGTTCTTCATTCCGGTAGGTACATGAATGCCGCTGCCTACAAGACGGTGCTGCTGGTTCTCTACAGAGCGGGCGCCTACAGCCACATAGGACAGAATGTCTGACAAATACCAGTAGTTTTCAGGATAAAGCATTTCATCGGCAATCGGCATTTCAAAAGTTTCAAGAGCATGCATATGCATCTTGCGGATGGCGATGAGGCCATTTAAAAGATCCGGGGCCTTCTCCGGATCCGGCTGGTGGAGCATGCCTTTGTAGCCTTCGCCGGTGGTGCGGGGCTTGTTTGTATAAATTCTCGGAACACAGATCACCTTGTCGGCAACTTTTTCCTGGACCTTTTTCAGGCGGCTGATATAGTCGCATACCGCTTCCTCATTATCTGCGGAGCAGGGGCCGATGATGACTAAAAATTTGTCTGAAGCTCCGGAAATAACATCGATCAGTTCTTTATCTTTGCCCGCTTTAATGGCGGCAAGCTTTTCAGACACCGGATACTGAGCCTTGATCTCTTTGGGGACCGGTAATTTTTGATTAAATGTAAAACTCATAGTTATAACTCCTTGTATATTTTGGTGTAGTAAATTTGCTGAACTTGTCTCATATTATAATATATTTTATGGCAATGGTCAAAAGATATTTTAGACTGATGCTATACTAAAGTGTTGATTCCAGTGTCAAAATATCTTTTAGCTCCAACATCAAATGTTCGTTCATGACTGAATAGTTACAAAAAAATGAAATTCATACTGTTAAAATGTGCTTAAAAGTGGTAAAATTAATTGTCAAAGACTGAAAATAAAGCATGGATTTGACAGATGATCCGGGAAATCTTCCCGAACAGCGGCAGCTATCATACAAAAATGTAACTATTTTTCTTGTCCAGCCCCATGGCTGAATAGTTACCCAAAATTATGAATCATGGAGGAAATGAATTAATGAGAAAGACAAAAATTATCTGTACAATGGGTCCTGCAGTTGAAAATGATCAAATCATCAGGACGATGATGCTGGAGGGCATGAATGTTGCCAGGTTTAACTTCTCACATGGCGACCACGCGGAACAAAAGGGACGCCTGGATCGTCTGAAACGCATCCGTGAAGAACTGGGACTTCCTGTGGCAGCACTTCTGGACACGAAAGGCCCGGAGATCCGTATCGGGAGGTTTGAAAATGGTAAGGTGGAGCTTAAAAAAGGTCAGCTTTTCACACTTACAACAAAAGAGATTACAGGAAATGAAGACCAGGTGTCCATTTCTTACAAAGAGCTTGTTGATGATGTGGAAGAAGGCATGATGATCCTTTTGGATGATGGCCTGATTGCTATGCGTATTGAAAATATGACAGCTACAGATATTATCTGCAAGGTCATTAACGGAGGTACCCTGGGAGATAAGAAAGGTGTAAACATTCCAGGCGCCAAATTATCCATGCCGTTTATCAGTAAAAAGGATTATGACGATATTATTTTCGGTATTGAAAATGGATTTGATTTTATTGCAGCATCTTTTACCCGGACTGCCGATGATATTTTGGAGATCCGCCGGATCTTCCAGGAGCAGGGCTGTAATTCCATGAACATTATTGCGAAGATTGAGAATATGCAGGGTGTGGAAAATATTGACGAGATCATCCGTGTGGCTGACGGTATTATGATCGCCAGAGGCGATATGGGTGTAGAGATTCCGCTGGAAGATGTTCCGGTTATCCAGAAGATGATCATTAAAAAGGTCTGCGAGGCTGGAAAACAGGTAATCACAGCCACACAGATGCTGGATTCCATGATGAAAAACCCGCGTCCGACCCGTGCCGAGGCTACTGATGTTGCCAACGCTATTTACGACGGTACAAGCGCCATTATGCTTTCCGGCGAAACTGCCGCAGGGCTCTACCCGGTAGAATCCTTAAAGACGATGGTGCGTATTGCTGTGCGCACGGAAAAGGATATTGACTACCGCAAGCGCTTTAAAATGCGCGAGACCGTGGAACGTCCGGATGTGACCAACGCGATTTCTCATGCTACATGTACAACAGCAACGGATCTTGGCGCTGCAGCAATTATTACAGTGACAAAGTCCGGCGAAACCGTCCGCATGATCTCCAAATACCGTCCGGAGTGTCCGATTATCGGATGCACTACCGAAGATTATGTTTGCCGCCAGTTAAATCTTTCCTGGGGCGTTTCTCCGCTGCTGATTGAGGAGGAGAATAATACAGACGAATTATTTGAACACTCTGTAGACGCTGCTTTAGCAGCCGACCTTGTAAAGCAGGGGGATCTGGTCGTTATTACAGCCGGTGTTCCTCTGGGAATTTCCGGAACAACCAACCTGATCAAGGTTCATGTGGCCGGACATATTCTGTTAAAGGGAAAGGGCATTTCCAAAAGAACAGCTGTAGGCTCATTATGTGTCTGCAGCAGCAAAGAGGATCTGGAAAAGAACTTCAAACAGGGCGATATTATCGTCATTAAGGAAACAGATAATGATATGCTGCCTTATATTAAAAATGCTGCCGGACTTGTTGTGGAGGAAAGCGGCGATAATTCCCATGCAGCTATTGTTGGTCTGACATTGGACATTCCGGTAATCCTGGGCGCGGAACATGCAGTGCATATTTTAAAATCCGGCGCTGTTGTCAATATTGACGCCGGCGAAGGGATTGTGTGCGTTAACCAGTAAAGCACCGGAAAAAACACACCGGCAGATCCGGAAATATGGCATAAACCGGAGGATATTTCATTAAAATAAAATAAGGACAGATTTGGGGAGTCTTTATGAAGCGATGGATTGCCATATTACTGATGATTTGTCTGACTGCAGGGGCATGGGTTCCGGGGCGGGCCTATGCCGGTGAAGACACGGCCAGTGCAGACAGTGTGGGGACGGAGGACAGTACCGAAGCCAAAGACAGCACCGCTGCCCGGGAGGAGAGTCCGGACAGCTCCGGAAACGGGACTGTGGATCTTGGTATTACAGCCACGGCATGTGTCCTTATGGAAGCATCCACGGGAACGGTGCTGTATGAAAAAAATGCTGATGAGCAGCTGAGTCCGGCCAGTATTACAAAAATCATGACTCTGATCCTGATCTTTGAGGCTTTGGATGAGGGCAGGATCTCCCTTCAGGACGAAGTGACTACCAGTGCCTATGCCAAAAGCATGGGCGGCTCCCAGGTATTTTTGGAAGAAGGGGAAAAGCAGACGGTGGAAACGCTGATCAAGTGCATTGTGGTTGCTTCGGGAAATGACGCCTCAGTGGCTATGGCCGAGCATATCAGCGGCAGTGAACAGGCCTTTGTGGATCAGATGAACCAAAAGGCCCAGGCCCTTGGCATGACGAATACCCATTTTACTGATTGCTGCGGACTGACGGAATCGGCGGATCATTATACATCTGCCAGAGATGTGGCGATCATGTCCAGAGAGCTTTCTGTGAATCATCCTCAGATCCATAATTATTCGACGATCTGGATGGAAGACATTACCCATGTGACAAACAAGGGAGCCTCTCAGTTTACCCTGGCCAATACTAATAAGCTTTTAAAGCAATATGACGGGTGTACCGGATTAAAGACCGGCTCCACAAGCCTGGCAAAGTATTGTTTATCTGCCACGGCGCAGCGCAATGATCTGGAGCTGATCGCAGTGGTCATGGCAGCGCCGGACTACAAGGTCCGTTTCAGTGAGGCCGCGTCCCTGCTGAATTACGGCTTTGCCAACTGTTCCGTATATAAAGACACACAGCCGGAGCCGCTGGCCGATGTGCCGGTGAAAAACGGTGTGGAGGGCATGGTAAGCTGCGGGTATGAAGGAGAGTTTTCCTATTTAAGCACTACAGGGGAAAGCTTTGAAAATATAACAAAAGAAGCGCATATCAATCCGGAAGTTGCCGCGCCGTTAGCTGCCGGCGATATTATCGGCAGTATGGATTATTTTCTTAACGGTGAAAAGATCGGCAGCATAAACATTGTGGCAACGGAGGATGTGGCTGAGGCAGGCTATCTGGACTACTTAAAAAAGATCGGTCTCGGCCTTCTTGTCGGGTAGAAGTCCAATCCCCTGATGCTTGCATCGGGGGATTGGACCCTCGCGGCAGTCGCCAAATGGACATGCGGGCATGTCCATTTGGCTCGTTGCTCGCGGAAATAAAGTGTGCCTGGCGGTACAGGAGAGAGGATCCCCTGTCTGCCAGGTTTTTTGGCGGGTGTATGATCTTACAGAAAGGTGGAATAGGATGGGGATCCCTGTGAAATTAAAGGTTTTTGAGGGACCTTTGGATCTTTTGCTCCATTTGATCGATATTAATAAAATTGATATTTATGATATTCCCATTTCCCTGATTACAGATCAGTATCTGGATTATATCCATCAGATGGAAAAGCAGGATATGGAAATTATGAGCGAGTTCCTTGTTATGGCGGCAACATTGCTAAGGATCAAGTCTAAAATGCTCCTTCCGGTGGAAAAAGAGCCGGAGGAGGAGCCCGAGGACCCGAGACAGGAGCTGGTGGACAGGCTTTTGGAATATAAAATGTATAAATATGCTGCAGGGGAACTTAAAGATATGCAGCTGAACGCTCAGAAAGCATTTTTTAAGCCAACTACTATGCCCAAGGGGCTTAAATACGAAGAACCTCCGGTGGATCTGGACGCCCTGGTGGGGGATCTGACCCTGGATAAGCTTCATGAGATTTTTAAATCCGTGATGAAGCGGGCCAGCGATAAAGTAGACCCTATTCGAAGTAAATATGGGAAGATCGAGCAGGAGGAGATTAATCTTTCAGATAAAATGGCGGAAATCGAAAATTATTCAAAGACGCGCAGGCACTTTAGCTTCCGCCAGCTTCTGGAAAAGCAAAAGACAAAAATGAACACCATCGTTACCTTCCTGGCCATTCTGGAGCTGATGAAAAGCGGAAGGCTGCACATTGTGCAGGAAAATTTGTTTGACGATATTTTAATTGATGTTGTGGAGTGAAAATATGGAAGGAAAAGTCATGGAGCTTGGCCAGGCCCAGGCGGCTGTTGAGGCCTTGTTATTTACTATGGGAAAGGCCGTTGCTCTGAAAGATATTGCCGCTGTGCTGGAACACGATGAAGAAACAGTCAGAAAGATCATCCATCAGATGATGGATACATATAAAATGGAAAAGCGGGGCATTCAGATCATTGAGCTGGAGGATTCCTTTCAGATGTGTACAGATCCGGCCTATTATGACTATATTGTCCGCCTGACCCATCAGCCGAAGAAACATACCCTGACCGATGCCATGCTGGAGGCGCTGTCCATCATTGCCTATAAGCAGCCGGTGACCCGTTCCATGGTGGAGCAGATCCGGGGCGTGAGCAGCGACTATGTGATCAACCGGCTGATCGAATATAACCTTGTTATGGAGGTAGGCCGCCTGGACGCTCCGGGAAAACCGATCCTGTTTGGAACTACCGAGGAATTTCTGCGCACCTTTGGCGTTAAATCCCAGGATGAGCTTCCGGTGATCGATCCGGTAAAGGTGGCTGAATTTAAGACTGAGGCTGAGGAAGAAGCGGCACTGAAGATTGAAACATAAGCACTTGACCGTATTGAATAAAAAAATCATAATAGGGAAAACTATGACCAGAATATCCATTGTTCTGGAAAGGAAGTTTTCACTATTATTGAAATTCAACGAAAATATAAGGTTTGTATTTATAAAATCGCCGCCGTGGCTACGGCTCTTGCTCTGTGCCTGGGATTTTTTTCGTGGGCAGCAAACAGCACACGTCCCCGGGAAAGCTATGCCATCCATTTGGCAGGCGGCAGCGGCCAGGCTTCCAGTGTTATGTCGGATTCAGTCATGGATCTGTACAGTGACCATATCCTGCTTATCCGGCTGGAAGATTTTGAAACTATCCGGGAATATCAAAGTACAGATGCCATCTATCCGGCATCCCTGACAAAGATCATGACAGGGATCCTTGCCATTGAGGCTTTGGATAACTTTGACGAGAAGATCATTATACAACCGGAATGGATCCGGACGCTGAAAGAAAAGAACGCTTCTATGGCAGGATTTTCGCCGGGAGAGGCGGTTTGCGTCAGGGATCTGCTTTACGGGACCCTTCTTCCCTCCGGAGCTGACGGGGCTTTGGCCCTGGCCTGGCGTATTTCCGGCAGTGAGGAAGCCTTTGCCCGGCTGATGAATGAAAAGGCCCAAAGCCTTGGAATGCTCCATACCCATTTTTCCAATGCCACAGGTCTCCATGAGGAAGACCATGTGACAACTTTGCAGGATATGGCCCTGCTTTTGGACTATGCCCTGGATAATGGGGTTTTCCGCCGCATATTTACGACCCATCAGTACCAGACTGAGGCGACAAACATGCATGAACAGGGGATTTTTCTGGAAAGCACCCTTTTTGGAAAAATGGATGCAGCTGAAAAAGAAACTGACGGCCTGGTGGACAGCCTTGGCCAGCTGGACTTTGGCGGCTGGATCCTGGGGGGAAAAACAGGCTATACCCCTGAGGCCGGGCTTTGCCTTGCAAGCCTTG
The DNA here is from genome assembly GCA_018711005.1 of Candidatus Scybalocola faecigallinarum. Classification (GTDB taxonomy): domain Bacteria; phylum Bacillota; class Clostridia; order Lachnospirales; family Lachnospiraceae; genus Catenibacillus; species Catenibacillus faecigallinarum. The sequence continues at coordinate 22,507 of DVIT01000016.1, forward strand.
CCCAGATCCATAACGAGGAATATCTTCTCCTGACTGCCGGAGCCTGCGGCACCAGCGCATCAGCGCCATACCATATTTTAGACGCGGTAGAGGTTTACAGCCATGTGGAATAATGAAGGAGCCCGGGGCCGGCGGCATTTTGCCGCGGCCCCTTGTTTAATGGGTAAAAAGCTCCAGCATCCCGATCATGATCAAAAGCAGGGCAGATATATTTTTCAGGTGCCGGGAAATGCCTTTGCTCCTGAGCCGTGTGCCTGCCCGGCTGCCATTGTGCAGGCACACAAAGGAACATATTCCGCAAAATAAAGCCATGGCGAGGGGAGAAATTCCTGAAATCCCGGCGCCAATAGCCGGAGGAATACAGTTGGCTGCCAGTGAGATTCCTAAAAGACAGGCTCCCTTTGGAGAAAGCCCGGGCAGCTGGCGGTCTTCCACGTTGTCTCTGCTGCACAGGCAGCAGATCCCAAATGCCAGGATCATCAGGGCGCCGGCAGCATTGGCGGCAGTGACGGCCATAGGCGGGAGAATACCCGGGAGACCGGAAAAAATTCCTGCAAACAGTCCGGTAAATGCTGAGATGACCAGGTTGGGAAAGAGCGGGACGGGTTTTTGATCCAGCCCAAGGCGGATCCCTATCATAAAATTATCCAGATTCACGGCAATGCTCATCAGCAGTGCCATAAAAATTTCCATAAAATCACCTCTCTACACAATATTCGCCAATGTTTGCAGAGTGCATAAGACAGGGCAAGCCGTCATAAACTATAAAAAAATCCATGCCCCGGGCGGAGGATGCATGTATTTTTCAGGGCCGTGCATTTCCCTGCCATGGGGGGAGCTGTGAAAATGAGTTTATTTATAAAAAAAGGACTTTGTATGGTTTTATCACTGATGCTGGTCATGGTCTGGGGCATGGATGCCCTGGCTGCTTCCGGAAGCGCCGGCGGAGATGACACTTTGCAGGATCCGGAGCTTTATGCCCGGGCAGCGGTGCTGATGGATGGGGATACGGGCAGGGTGCTGTATGGGAAAAATCCTGATCAGGTGCTGCCTATGGCCAGCACGACAAAGGTTATGACCCTGATCATTGCTTTGGAAAATGCCTCTTTGGACGAGATTGTGACTGTGTCGGCCTATGCGGCAGGTATGCCGGATGTACAGCTGGGGATCCGTGAAGGGGAGCAGTATGTGTTAAAGGACCTGCTTTATTCCATGATGCTGGAATCCCATAATGATTCTGCTGTGGCCATTGCCGAGTATGTGGGCGGCAGTGTGGAAGGCTTTGCTGCCATGATGAATGAAAAAGCCCGGGAGCTTGGGTGTGTATCCACCTACTTTATTACCCCCAATGGCCTGGATGCACAGGACAGCCTGGGCCAGCATGCCACAACGGCAAGAGAGCTGGGACTGATCATGCGGTATGGAATTCAAAATGATCTTTTTCTGGAAATCACCCGCACTACAGCCTATACATTTTCGGATGTTGATGGTGACCGGACATTTTCTGTGAACAATAAAAATGCCCTGCTTACCATGATTCCGGAGGCGGTTTCCGGAAAGACCGGCTTTACTTCCGGGGCAGGCTACTGTTATGTGTGTGCTGTTTCCAGCGAAGGCCGCACATTTATCATTGCTTTGCTGGGCTGCGGATGGCCGCCCAATAAATCCTGGAAATGGTCGGATGTGGATGTGCTGACAGACTATGGGAAGGAAAATTATCATTATGTCCGGGCGGAAATGGACACCAGCGCCCTGACACCGGTAAGAATCACTGAGGGGACACAGGAAACGGCCGGTCTGTCCTGTGAGGCCGGCACTGTCCGGATCCTTTTGCGGGATGATGAAAACGTGGATATTGTACAAAATATTGTGACCCAGACCCAGGCCCCGGTATTTGCCGGACAAACGGCCGGATCTGTGGCTTATATGGTGGGAGATACAGTGCTGTATAAGTATCCTGTGGTCTTTAAAGAGAGTATCCCAATGACCGGTATAGGATTTTATTTTGAAAAAGTTTTCAGCACTTTTTTTTGATGAATACTTACTATGCATGAGTTGCCCGACAAATGGATATGAGACATTTGACCCTGGTATTATTATACTTTTCAACAAATTCTCCTTGAAAAATTTGGGTAAACGCGATAGAATAAAATCGGCAGAGAATTTGATGATTTTTATAAAATTTTATTACTATGGAGGGCTAAAAATGAACAATTTGAAACAACTGTCAGCAAGAGAAAGAATCAATTTACTGCTTGATGACAACAGTTTTGTTGAGATTGGTGCTTTTGTTCACGCAAGAAGTACAGATTTCAACATGGCATCTACCCCTACCCCGGCAGACGGTGTCATTACCGGCTACGGTCTGGCAGATGGCAATCTGGTTTATGTATACAGCCAGGATGCTTCTGTGATGAACGGTGCTGTAGGTGAGATGCATGCAAAAAAGATCTTAAAGATTTACGAGCTTGCTTTAAAAACCGGAGCACCGGTAGTAGGACTGATCGATTGCGCAGGTATGCGCCTTCAGGAAGCTACAGATGCTTTAAATGCTTTTGGTGAGCTTTATTTTAAACAAACCATGGCGTCCGGTGTGATCCCTCAGATCACAGCGATCTTTGGGACCTGCGGCGGCGGTGTTGCTATGATCCCTGCTCTGACGGACTTTACTTTTATGACAAAGGAAAATGCCCGCCTGTTTGTCAACACCCCTAACGCACTGGAACATAATGATATTTCCAAGTGCGATACATCCTCCAGCCAGTTTCAGAGTACCCAGGCCGGTACTGTTGATTATGCCGGAGAGTCTGAAGAAGACGTTCTCGCAAAGATCCGCACGCTTATTTCCCTGCTGCCTGCCAACTGCGATGACGAGAGCGATTATACAGACTGTATTGATGACCTGAACCGGGAAAATCCTGTTTTAGGCGGCGTAAAAGATACCGCTTACATTCTTCGGGATATTTCCGACAGCTACCAGTATTTTGAACTGAAGGCTGACTACGCGCCTGAGATGGTTACAGCCCTGATCCGTTTAAACGGTATGACTGTAGGCGCTGTGGCAAACCGCAGTGAGTTTTTAGGAGAGGACGGCACTGTTGAAAAGACTGCGGATGCAGTCCTGACAACAGATGGCGCTGAGAAAGCGGCTGCTTTTGTTAAGTTCTGCGACGCTTTCTCTATCCCTGTGCTGACATTGGTGAATGTAGAAGGCTATAAGGCAACCGTAGAAGAAGAAAAGACCATTGCAAAGGCATGTGCCCGACTGACCTGCGCATTTGCTGATGCTACTGTGCCTAAGGTAACGGTACTTATTGATAAAGCTTTTGGAAGCGCTTATCTGGCCATGAACAGCCGCCATATCGGCGCAGACATGGTTTATGCATATCCCGGCGCTCAGGTTGGCATGATGAATGCCGCTTCCGCTGTGAAGATCATGTATGCTGACGAGATCAAGGCTTCAGATCATGCTCAGACACTTATGGCTGAAAAGACAGCAGAGTATGAGAAGATGCAGAACAGTCCTGTATCTGCTGCTGCAAGAGGCTATGTGGATGATATTATTGAGCCGGCAGCTACACGTAAGCGCGTGATCGCTGCTTTTGAAATGTTATATACAAAAAGAGAGGATCGTCCTGATAAAAAACACGGCACGATTTAGAAAGAGGTGAAAATTGATGAAAAAGCTTGTCGCACTTATGTGCATGCTTATCTGCATCCTTTCAATGACGGCTTGTGCAGAGACGGATACAACAGACTATACTGCCAATTATGACCAGGAAGCACTTCGTGATACGACGGAACAGTTTTTTACAATGCTTCAGGACGAGGATGAGGCAACGATCCAGAATTTCCTTGAAATGGATAACAGCCAGATCTCTACAGACAACGATCAGGCTTTAGAGATCAAGGCCGGTTTCCAGGCATGGCTGGATAATAAGGAAGTGCTGGGAAGCTATACGCCCCAGGAGTCCGATACATTCACGCTGACTGCCGATGAGGATGGGGCAGCGATTGTTATGGACGCAACCTTTGAAAACCGTACCGGAAGGATTACTGCCAATTACAGCACAGACGGCACACTGATCTCCTTTAATGTAGAGCCGGTGTATTCCACGGCGGAGAATCTGCAAAATGCAGTGCTGAACACGGTTCTCGGCATGGGGATCGTATTTGTTGTCCTGATCTTTATTGCATTTGTTATCAGTCTTTTCCGCTTTATTAATAAAGCAGAAAACCGGGCTGCAGCAGAGCATAAAGAAGAAAGCCGCCCGGCGCCCAAGGCCAGCGCAAAGCCCGCGCCTGCACCAGTACCGGAAGCTGTACCGGAACCTATGGATGATCTGGAACTGGTTGCCGTGATCACCGCAGCTGTAGCTGCATCCATGAATACATCTGTGGATAATCTTGTGGTCCGTTCTATTAAGAGAAGAAGTACGAATAAGTGGCGCAAAGCCTGAATTAGGAGGAAATTTTAAAATGAAAAATTATATTATTACAGTTAATGGTACAAGCTATGAAGTTTCTGTTGAAGAAGCAGGCGCCGTTTCTGCTGAAAAGACGGTCGTTATGCCTTCTGCCGCTCCTGCTGCACCGGCTGCCGCCCCCAAGGCTGCTCCGGCACCGGCTGCTGCGCCTAAAGCTGCTGCACCGGCTCCCGCCGCTTCCGGCGCTGCCGGTTCTGTGACAGTAACATCTCCAATGCCTGGAAAGATCATTGATGTTAAAGTAAACGTAGGCGATGCCGTAAAGAGAGGCGATGTAGTCCTGATCCTCGAAGCCATGAAGATGGAAAATGAAATCGTTGCTCCTGAAGACGGTACTGTTGCTACGATCAACGTAGCTGCCGGCGCATCTGTTGAAGCCGGAGCCGTGCTTGCAACATTAAACTAAAAGATATACGGGCATTATTTTTCCCGGAAATTTTCATGGGAGGTTAAAAAATGGATTACATTTTAAATTCACTGGACAGCCTGGTTCATCAATCCGCATTTTTTAATTTAACCTATGGGAACTTTATTATGATTCTTGTGGCTGCGGTCTTTTTATATCTTGCTATTAAAAAGGGCTATGAGCCGCTGCTTTTGGTTCCCATTTCTTTTGGAATGCTGCTTGTGAATCTTTATCCGGACATTATGAAGACCATCGAGGAGGCCGCTGCTGACGGCAGCACCTCTGCCGGACTTTTACATTACTTTTACCTGGGAGATGAGTGGGGCATCTGGCCGTCTCTGATCTTCCTTGGCGTAGGCGCTATGACAGACTTCGGACCGCTGATCGCGAACCCCAAGAGCTTCCTTCTGGGTGCGGCAGCACAGTTTGGCGTATTCTTTGCCTACATTGTCGCTATTTTAATGGGCTTTACCAACGAACAGGCCGCTGCCATCTCCATTATCGGCGGCGCTGATGGCCCTACATCTATTTACCTGGCCGGTAAGCTGGGACAGACAGACCTGATGGGCCCCATTGCAGTGGCAGCCTATTCCTATATGTCTCTGGTACCTATTATTCAGCCGCCGATCATGCGCCTTCTTACAACAAAGAAAGAGCGCGCGATCAAGATGGAGCAGCTCCGTCCGGTTTCCAAGCTGGAAAAGATCCTGTTCCCTGTCGTGGTAGCGATTGTTGTTATTTTGATTCTGCCTTCCACAGCTCCTTTGATTGGTATGCTCATGCTGGGCAACCTGTTCAGAGAGTCCGGTGTGGTTAAGCAGCTGACGGAGACAGCATCTAACGCAATGATGTACATTATTGTTATCCTGTTAGGTACTTCTGTAGGCGCAACCACAAGCGCTGAGAACTTTTTGAACTGGACGACCATTAAGATCGTTATCCTTGGTCTGATCGCCTTTGCTATCAGTACGGCAGCCGGTGTGATCTTCGGAAAGATCATGTGTGCGGTAACGCACGGAAAGGTGAATCCGCTGATCGGTTCGGCGGGTGTGTCGGCGGTGCCTATGTCAGCCCGTGTTTCTCAGAAGGTTGGCGCAGAGACCGATCCGACCAACTTCCTGCTGATGCACGCCATGGGTCCCAATGTGGCCGGCGTTATTGGTACGGCTGTTGCCGCCGGAGCGTTTATGGCCTTCTTCGGCGTTGTATAAAGGTTTTGACGGACAGCCCCGGCTGTTACAAAATTTCAGATGCCAGGGCCAAAGGGGCAAAAGGACTTTTGCCCCGAATAGCATGATAAGGAGGAGAACACATGTCAGAACAAGTTAAAAAACCGGTGGGTATTACTGAAACGGTTTTACGTGATGCACATCAGTCTCTGATCGCAACACGTATGTCAACGGAGCAGATGCTGCCCATTATTGATAAAATGGATAAAGTCGGCTATCATTCTGTAGAGTGCTGGGGCGGTGCTACTTTCGATGCATCCCTGCGTTTTCTTAAAGAAGATCCGTGGGAAAGACTCCGCAAGTTAAGAGACGGATTTAAAAATACAAAGCTTCAGATGCTTTTCAGAGGCCAGAACATTCTTGGCTACAGCCATTATGCAGATGATGTTGTTGAGTATTTTGTACAGAAGTCTATTGCCAATGGTATTGATATTATCCGTATTTTTGATGCTCTCAACGATCTTAGAAACCTGGAAACTGCTGTAAAGGCTACAGTAAAGGAAGGCGGACATGCCCAGATCGCATTAAGCTATACCCTGGGTGATGCCTATACGCTGGATTACTGGAAGGACATTGCAAAACGTATCGAGGATATGGGTGCAAATTCCATCTGTATCAAAGATATGGCCGGCCTTCTCGTGCCTTATGCGGCAACAGAGCTTGTAAGCGCTCTGAAAGAGGCAACATCACTGCCGATCCAGATCCATACCCATTATACAAGCGGTGTGGCTTCTATGACTTATATGAAGGCCGTAGAGGCCGGTGCTGATGTGATCGATACCGCTATGTCCCCATTTGCCATGGGTACAAGCCAGCCGGCAACAGAGGTTATGGTAGAAACCTTCCGCGGAACACCTTATGATACAGGTCTTGACCAGAAGCTTTTGGCTGAAATTGCTGATTATTTCCGCCCGATGCGTGAAGAAGCTCTTGCATCCGGACTGATGAGTACAAAGGTTCTTGGCGTAGATATTAAGACATTGATGTATCAGGTTCCCGGCGGTATGCTTTCAAATCTTGTGTCTCAGCTTAAGGAAGCCCATGCAGAAGATAAGTATGAGCAGGTTCTGGAGGAGATCCCGAGAGTCCGCAAAGACTTTGGTGAACCGCCTCTGGTTACCCCGTCTTCCCAGATCGTGGGAACACAGGCTGTTCTCAATGTTCTTATGGGCGAACGCTATAAGATGATCACAAAAGAGAGTAAGGCGCTGCTCCATGGCGAATATGGCCAGACTGTAAAACCTTTTAATCCAGAGGTTCAGAAAAAGGCTATTGGTGACGCAGAACCGATCACCTGCCGGCCTGCGGATCTCATTAAGCCTCAGCTGAAGGAAATTGAGGCAAAAATGGCTCGGTGGAAACAGCAGGATGAAGATGTTTTATCCTATGCACTGTTCCCACAGGTAGCTGAGGAATTTTTCAAATACAGAGAAGCCCAGCAGACAAAAGTAGATCCAACCGAAGCTGACACAGAAAATGGGGTATACCCGGTATAAATGCAGAATTTGAAAAGGCTGCCCGGCTGCAAGTCATCGCCTGGCAGCCTTTTTTAGTCAAAGGATTTACCCTGTTTCCCGGGCATAAAACGATGATTCATAGATCTGGGAGGAATACAGTGTGAATAAAGTTGATCAGAAAGACGAATTCAGAAATATTGTTATCCAAAATCAAGAGGATCTGACAAAAATCTGCCGCAACCTGGCAGCATTTATGGGAGAAAACGGAGAAAAAGCAGATGTTGCTTTAAAATATGCGACCGGATTTTTTGACGGGCTGAAGGTCAGATATTCGGTCCCTGATACAAAAGTTCCATGCATCCATGCGGTCATAGGAAAGGATGAGCAGAAAGGAACCTTTGTAGGAAATACACTGACCTGTGAAAACAAAGATACCTGCAGCGGGGCGGGTATGCTTTTATTTGTGATCAAGATGATCACTATATATTCCATGGAGCCTGACGGCGTATTGGATTTTTATATTTATTTTGGGGATATGCCCCGGGATCTTCCAAAAGCAGATCCGGACAGAACTGAAAATGTCGCCGTCTGCCTGGCACAGGCAGAGCCTGTGGATCAGATATGCAGTCTTTTAGAGACGATGATCCGGTAATATTTTTGCCATGGCAGAAATTTGCAAGATTTAACCTTTACAGAGGCATGTAACAGTTTAGCCGGTTGGCAGCAGTTTGGCCAGCCGGTCAAACTGCTGTATGTACATGCAAACGCATGCAAAAATACAGAGCAGGCATTGACAATTAAAAAAAAAGGCGGTAAAATTTCTACATTAGTGCAGTGTTGTAAGCGCGGTGTTGCAGACAGTGCAAAGAGCTGTTTTGTATCAACTGCGCTTTACCATAGCACCGCGATAAGCTATTTAAGGAGTGGAATATTATGAAAAAATTTCTCAGTGTTCTTTTATCGGCAGCTCTTGCTGCATCTGTAATGACGGCCTGCGGTTCCGGAAATTCCGGCAGCACAAACGAAACGACGCCGGCAGCCCAGTCTGAAGAAAGCGCAGCGGCTTCCGAAACCGAAGGGGCAGAGTCTGCGGCTGATTCCCAGGCATCTGCTGCATCCGGTGAAACAGTGAATATCGGTGTGATCCAGTATACTCAGCATGCGTCTTTAGATGAAGCTTATGAAGGTTTTGTTGCCGGACTTGAGGAGGCAGGCTATGTTTTGGATGAGAATCTGCATATTGATTTCCAGAATGCTTCCGGAGATACAAGTACAGCTCAGACCATCTGCGATAACTTTAAAAACAGCGGCGTGGATCTTGTCCTTGCCATTGCTACACCGGCTGCTCAGTCTGCGGTTAATACGTTTGACGGGACAGATGTTCCGGTTCTGTTTACTGCAGTAACGGATGCTGTAGAGGCACAGCTGGTAGACAGCAACGAAGCTCCCGGAAAGAATGTTACCGGAACGATCGATATGCCTGTCATCGCAGACCAGATCCAGGTGATCAAGGACATCCTTCCGGATGCAACACGCCTGGGTATCCTTTATACATCCAGTGAAGCCAACTCAGAAATCCAGGCAGAGGAAGCACAGGCAGCTGCAGAAGCTCTCGGTTTTGATGTGACTGTTGCCACAGCTTCCAATACCAACGAGATCCAGCAGACCATGACTTCTGTTGTGGGATCTGTGGATGCTATCTATATCCCTTCAGATAACGGCTTTGCCAGCGCTATGGGTACAGTGAATAGTATTGCTGTAGAAAATCAGCTTCCTGTATTTTGCGCAGTAGAGGCTATGATCCAGGAAGGCGGTATTGCTACAACAGCAATTAATTATTATGATCTTGGAAAGCAGACTGCAGCTCAGGCCGTACGGATCTTAAATGGTGAAAGCGCTTCCCAGATCCCGGTAGAAAATCAGGAAGACTGCGGCCTGGTAGTCAATAAGACCTTTGCAGATAGTGTAGGTGTGACGATCCCGGAAGACATTTTATCAGAAGCAGTAACGGTTTATTAAAAAGGATAGAAAACGAATGATTACTTTGCTATTAAATAATATACAGTCTGCGGCAGTCCTGGGCGTGATCTGGGGCATTATGGCGCTGGGGGTCTATCTGACTTACCGTGTGCTGAATTATGCGGATCTGACCGTAGATGGAAGCTTTACACTGGGCGGCGCAATGTCAGCCGTATATATTTCCGCAGAGGTACCTCCCATTTTGGCCATATTGCTGGCAACCGTAGGAGGCATGATTGCCGGTCTTGTTACAGGTGTCCTGCATACAAAATTTAAGATCCCGGATCTGCTGGCCGGAATTTTGTGCCAGTTTGCCCTGTACTCCGTCAACCTGCGTATTATGGGCAAAGCAAATGTCAGTCTTTTAAATGTGGATACGATCTTTTCTCAGGTCGAGGGACTGGGCGTTCCCTCAGACTGGTCCGGTCTTATTGTGGGCCTGGTTTTTGTAGTGATCCTGATCATCCTTATGTACTGTTTCTTTGGAACAGAAATCGGATGCGCTTTAAGAGCCACAGGAAATAATCCGGATATGGTAAAAGCTCAGGGTACAAACACAAAGATCATGATCGTCCTGGGCCTTGTAATTGGCAACGGCCTGGTGGCTATGTCCGGTGGTCTGCTGGCCCAGTATCAGGGCTATGCAGATATTCAGATGGGTGTGGGAACCATTGTCTTTGGTCTTGCAGCGGTGATCATCGGTGAAGTTATCTTCTCAAAACGCACCTATTTTCACCGTCTGGCCGGGGTTATCCTTGGTTCTGTGGTGTACCGCATCATTATCGCCCTTGTCCTTCTGCTTGGACAGAGACTGAATTTCGAGGATACTCTTGGCTTTAAGATCGAAGCCAACGACACAAAACTGATCACAGCGATCATTGTGGTTATATGCCTTGTGTCCCCATCCGTTAAAAACTGGATCCTTTCAAAAAGAAATAAGGAGGGCGTCTAAATGCTGGATATTATAAATGTACATAAATCCTTTAATATCGGTACGCCGGTGCAGAAGGACGCTCTTACCGGCCTGAACCTTCATTTGGATAAGGGGGATTTTGTTACTGTTATCGGAGGCAACGGCGCCGGAAAATCCACAATGCTTAATGCAGTCGCCGGTGTGTTTGGCGTTGAGAAGGGAACGATAAAGATCGACGGCCACGATGTGACCCGGGATCCGGAGTATAAGCGTGCAAAATATATCGGCCGGGTATTCCAGGATCCTTTAAAGGGAACGGCCGGCGACATGTGGATCGAGGAAAATCTTGCGCTGGCTCTGCGCCGGGGCAAGCGCCGCAGCTTTCGCTGGGGGATCAGCAATAAGGAAAGAGAGCAGTTTGTAGAGCTGCTAAAGACATTGGATCTTGGCCTGGAATCACGGCTCAGCGCCAAGGTTGGCCTTCTTTCCGGCGGTCAGCGCCAGGCACTGACTCTGCTTATGGCCACCATTAAGGAGCCTCAGCTTCTTTTGCTGGATGAGCATACGGCGGCCCTGGACCCCAAGACCGCAAGAAAGGTACTGGATATGACCGACGAGATCGTATCCCGCAGCCATCTGACTACGTTAATGATCACCCATAATATGAAAGATGCCATTAAATATGGCAACCGTCTTGTGATGATGAATGACGGAAAGATTATTTACGATGTGTCAGGGGAAGAAAAGAAAAATCTTAAGGTTTCTGACCTTTTGGCTAAGTTTGAGCAGGCCAGCGGCGGCGAGTTCGCCAATGACCGGATGCTTTTGGGCCAGTAAGGTGTTATTTGCTCCTGCAGGAGCTGGTATTTGTATCAGTTCCTGCAGGAGCTTTTTTATTAAATAAAATAGTAGCTGATCTTGTATAAACCTGTTATAATAAAATCTGTATGAAAAGGGACTTTAGATAAAAGTAGGAGGATGCTTATGAGTGATTTGGCAAATGCACCCCGCAACGTGGTCCGTGAGGTGGGCAAAGTTGTTGCGGGTAAAGATGTTTATATAAAAAAGGTTATGCTGGCGATTTTAGCCGGAGGCCATATTTTAATGGATGATATTCCCGGCGTAGGGAAAACGACTATGGCCCTGGCATTTTCCAAGGCTATGGCCTTAAAGCAGAAGCGCGTCCAGTTTACGCCGGATGTGCTTCCCAGTGATGTGACGGGCTTTTATATGTTCCAGAAGGAGACAAAGACGTTCCGATATATGCCGGGGCCGGTTATGACGAACCTGTTTCTGGCAGACGAGATCAACCGTACATCGCCCAAGACCCAGTCGGCTCTTTTGCAGGTTATGGAGGAGGGCAAGGTGACCATCGACGGAAATACGCTGGATGTGCCGGAGCCGTTTATTGTGATCGCCACCCAGAATCCGGTGGGTTCTGCAGGAACCCAGCTTTTGCCCGAGTCTCAGCTGGACCGTTTTATGATCTGCTTCAGCCTGGGGTATCCGGATATTAAAAATGAGATCCAGATCATTAAGCGGCGCCATGCGGATAATCCCCTGGATCATGTGCGCCCGGTAATGGACAGCGCTATTTTGCTGTCCTGTCAAAAGGCTGTGGAACAGGTATACATCCATGACGCTGTGTATGAGTATATTGCTCAGCTGGTCAATGCTACCCGTAACAATGAGCTGATCAAGCTGGGCGTCAGTCCCAGAGGGACGTTGGCTTTGTGCCGCATGGCCATGAGTTCGGCATTTCTGGCAGGCAGGGATTATGTGCTGCCGGATGATGTGGCCGGGATCTTTAAGGATGTGGCCGGGCACCGTATTGTACTGGATGGCCGTGCAGGGATCGCCGGTTATGATGCCCATACTGTGCTGGACCGGATCATTGCCTCTGTACCCAAGCCGGTACCGCGATAAAGGGCGGATGAAGCTATGAAAAATTTGCCTCTGTATTTGCTTGGGATGCTGCTTTGTATTTACATTATGGTCATGTATACAGAGCCGGCGTTCTTTATTGTTGTTTTAGTTATGGCGGTCATTCTCATACTGGATTTGCTGCTGGCCATTTATCTGCGCAGCAGCCTGGAGATTTCCGGGGAAATGTCCGGAAATTTTATCCACCATTCCGAAGTGATCCCCATTACCATACATATCCATAATAAAAGCTTTCTGCCGGTGAGCCATCTGCGCATCCGGATCAGCTATAGCAATAAAATGGGCGGGATTTCCCGGAAACAGTGGATCTGCACTTATGCTGATGCAAGGTCCCATGCCCGGGTGACCTTCAACCTGACGTCGGAATGCTGCGGGGTGCTCCGGATCCATATGGAAAAGTTTCGGGCTGCAGGGCCTTTTAAGCTGTTTGCCTTTTCAGTAAAGGTGGGACATACCTTGGAAATCCCTGTGTTTCCCTATATCTTTCCGGTGAATTTTGAGATCAGTACAAAAATCCGGGACTTTATCGGAGAAAGTGATACTTATTCCAAAAGTAAAAGCGGAGATGATCCGTCCGAGGTTTTTGATGTGCGTTCCTTTCACCAGGGTGACCGGATCTCCCGGATTCACTGGAAGCTGACGGCCCGGGCAGATGAAATAATGGTTAAGGAGTTTTCACGGCCGGTAGGTTATCCGGTAGTGCTGTTTTTTAATTTTTCCCAGCCGTCCCGGGAGGGGCTGAGCAAGGCCCAGGTACGGCGGCAGGAAGCCGAGATCTTAAGGGCTATGACTGATGTGATCGAAGCAGGGCTGTCTATGAGCGCCGGGCTTGCCCGGGCACAGTGCTGGCATTATATTGCATGGTGCCGGGAGAATATGACTATAGAACGTCATGCCATTGAGTCTGAGGAGGATGTATATGAGCATATGGGGCGGCTTTTGTATGCCCATCCCCACATTAAAATTTCAGACCCCAGGGCCTTTTACAGCCGTACATGGGGCGCGGACAGCTTTTGCACATTTTTATCAGTGAACACAAATATGACAATCGAAAAAGACGGAGAGATTTATGAAGAAAGAGGATTGGACAGGGATACACTTTCTGGAGAAAACTTCATACTATGATGGGAAAAAGACCGGCCCGTTCAGCCTTTTGTGGGTTCTTGCCATTGTTGCCGGATTTGCTCTGAGCCAGCTGTCGGCCTTTGCTATTGTTTTTGACGGGCTTTCCATGGACTATAATGTATGGACCATTGGAGGGGGCATGATTATTTTTTCCATGATCTTTTTTGTGCTGTCTTTTAAGTGGCAGTTTTTCTGGAGCGGGGCAGGCCTGTGCGCCCTGGGCCTTGGAGTTTATGCATGGCTGCGGTTTGACACTTTATCTCAGGGGGTGACAAGCCTTATTGAGCGGGGAAATACACTGGCAACGGATTATTATGTGGAAGGAACTGTGGATGATGGTATATGGTCCGGGGAATTGGCGCCGGAGGTTTATATTTTTATTGCAGTGCTTTTGGTTTTGTATGGCGCCATATGTTTTTGGGGGCTGAAAACCTCATTTGGAGCGATTCTTCCCGGAGCAGCCGGGGTGCTTGCTGTATTTCTTGTGGGCCAGGTGCCCCAGCTGATGTGGATGGGCGTATTTTTGTTTTCCGCATGTGTACTCATTTCTGCAAGCTATACGGGCCATCGTTTCGGAAAGTACGGAACACTGACTGCTTTAGGCGGACAGTTTTTTGTCCGCGGCGATAAAAAGGCCGTGATCAAGATCGGCGCCGGAATGGCTGCAGTTGCTGCCGCCGCGCTGGCCATAAGCGCCGGGGTGTCTGTTCTGGCTGCAAATATTATCGGCCTTCCGGATCAGGATACTTTGGCCGGCTACCAGCAGCAGGTGCGTACATGGACTCAGGAGCATTTTCAGCTGTTCAGCGAATGGGGCCAGGCAGACCGGATCCCCCAGGGGGGCGTCAGCGGCGGTGATCTGGCTTCCGCCGGGGACCTTTATTATCACGGCGACCAGCAGTTGAGAATTCAGGTGGATGAGCAGCCGACTTCCGGTATGTATATTAAAGGGTATGTGGGAGAACAATATGAAAATAATGCCTGGTTATCCCAGTCTGGTGGGGATTATGATCAATTTATGGGGGAGTATGGCATTGACGGGGATACGGAACGCCAGCTGTTAAATCTGGAATACAATATGTTGAATGAATTTGGCTCCAGCCATATGCGTATTGAAAAGCTGGCTGTTTTTGGCAGCTATGAGTTTTTCCCTTACGGGGCAAGAATTCAGGATCAGACAGACTGGGTCAATGATCTGTATATTTCCAGGACAACGTCCTCCTCCCAATATGATTATGCGCCTGCGGTTTATCCCCTTGCCGGTGCATACGGAGAGCTGTCGGCCAATGCATCCCAGTATTTTGCCCGGAATCCGTCTATGGAATATATAGAAAACGGGTATAGAAATTTTGTTTATGACCGGTATACCCAGGTTCCTGCCGAGACTCGGGCCATGCTTTCGGATTTTACCGGCGGGACAGTCCCTGACACCCTGGAGGAAAAGATCCGCTATATCCGCTCATTGTTGGGAAATACATGCACATACACCCTGACGCCGGGAAGTCTGCCGCAAGGGCGGGATTTTACCGAATATTTTCTCATGGAAAACCAGAGGGGCTATTGTATGCATTTTGCCACAGCCGCGACGCTGCTTTTAAGAAATATGGGTGTTCCGGCCAGATATGTAGAGGGTTATATTTTAATCCCCGGCAATTTCACTGCTTCTTCCAATGGATATGAGGCCATCGTGTACGATCATCAGGCCCATGCCTGGGCAGAAATTTATGTGGATGGCGCAGGCTGGGTTCCGGTGGAAATGACGCCCACCTATTATGATTCTCAGGAAATCTCCGATGAGCCTCAGGAAAGCACGGAGACGGCCCGGGAGACAGAGACGGAAACGGAGAGTGAGACTGAAACAGAGAGCAGTTTAGCTCAAAGCGAAACTGCTCAGTCCCAGTCCGGCAATGAAAGCAGCGCTTCCGAGTCTGAGACGGCTCAGAATACGCCGCCTCAGGGATCCGATGGACAAGGTTCCAATGGACAGAGCAGCGGAGGCTTCCTTGGCACTGTTTTAAATGTTCTTTGGGGCATTTTGATCTTTGCTGCGGTGATCGTTATTTTGGCGGCGCTGATCCTGATGCGGGCATCAGCCCTTGCACGGCAGAGGGCGCGGCGTATGGGCCAGAAAAACCGGAGCAAGGCTGTAAGCGCCATTTACAGCTGTACCCTGCGCTTGTTTGAGATCATGGGGTACCATCAGAAGGATTATGGAAATCTCCATGAATACTTTGAAGCTGTGGCCAGGGATTATGATTTTATTAATGTGGATGCATTGGATGAAATGGTCATTCTGGCCAACCAGGCGGCGTTTAGCCGTGACGGTGTGGAGACTGCCCAGTGGCAGGAATGCCGTCACTTATACCAGTCTGTACGGAAACAAATGCTGAAGGCGCAGCCCTGGTGGAAGCAGCTGCTGCTAAAATATATTTACTGCTGTTAAGGCGGAACAAAAAAATAACGCTTCAGACATGTTTGAAGCAAAACTAAAAAAGCCATGGATTTTCGGGGGTCTGAAAATCCATGGTTTTTATAATGGGGGATCTGTAAGGATCTCCGTTTTTTATCGTATCCCGGGAATAAATCCTCCGGATTAATTATCTGCGTCTCCGGTTCTCTTTAAAATGTAGAAGCCGTCGTCCAGAGCGGTAATGATGATGTATCCTCTGTCATCAACGATAACATCCTCAGTTACGGCATTTCTCGGGCCTGGGAAGCCTGGGAAGTAGGATTCCTCAGGTGTCTTATTTGGGTTCGGTGGAATGAAGTAAGCGATCTCTTTAATGTAGTAAGGATCGGATACATCATAAATGCGAAGGCCTGCGGCAAAGTAGCAGCAGTATACCCGGTCGCCCCGCTGTTCAAGCCATGGCTTACCGCTCATAGGCTCATGAAGGTTATGAGGACCGAAAGGACCCTGGCAGCCAAGGTTCATCACGTTAAAGTTAGGATATGGAAAATCCTTTGGAACTTCCGGATATGGGAACTCGGCAATAAGTGTGGGTTTGGACGGATTCCGTACATCGATCATATGGATGTTGTTCAGCGCCTGTGCTTCTGTAATGGATCCGGGCGGGAAGAACTGGAAGCGTTCACCTTCGTTTGTAACAACAACCAGATCGCGGCCCGGAAGGGGAAGGGCAGTATGTGTCCTTGCACCGGCCAGGTGGCTTGAAAATACAGGCTGCAGTCTTAAGTTGCCTACGCATTTCGGCCGTGTAACGTCATTAACGTCAAGAATGTACAGACCATCGCCGCAGTAGCCGCAGAAGCAAAGACCGTCCTCACGCACATATGGCGGTCCGTGCATCCAGCCCTTGTCCATAAATGCAGGAACATGGGCTGCTGTATGGTCAACGGTACGTCCGGGATAGCCGTCAACAAACTGTTCCGGTGACCACCAGTTGCCAACCTCCACAGGATGGGTGGGATCTGCAATATCAACGATACGCATGATCATACCTTCAAAACGTTCAGCTTCGCAGGAAAGATATACATAGCGTCCGCCGTTGTACATAAAACGGTGAACACCGATGGAGTGAGGCACGCCGCAGTCCCAATATCCCAGGAATTTGGGATTTTCCGGATCTTCTTTTAATGAATAAATGCGGATACCTACTTCACATTTAATATTTCTAAGCTCGCTTTGCTCTACAAGGGCGTCCGGGCCGGAGCCTGCGGACATGGCGCAGATCATAAGATCGTCAGCCACCTGGAGCTTTGGTGTGGTGGTGGTAGGATATTCCTTGGGATCCACCAGTTCAAAGTGCTTTACAAACCGGGGGTTGTACGGGTCTGTGACTTCACTGATCATGACGCCGTTTTGTGTGCCGCCAAAGCATGCACCGTAAAGATAGTATTTTCCTTCTGCCGTTTTGTAAAGGGCCATCTGGAACATACCGCAGTTGCCGTCCATTTCATTAAAGGAGCAGACTTCAAGATTTTTAATATAACCATTGTTGCCCGGCCCTTTTGCATAAAACATATCAGCCATAAATCTACCTCCTGTTTTTTTATATAGTCTAAGCAGAATAAGTTCATTGCTTTGTATATATTTTACATAATAATCCCGGTTAAATCAACAAAAGAACGTTAATTTATCCAATGCATATTAAAATCGGCATGACAAATCCAAATGGATAAGGAAATTGATATAATACGCTGCCCGGTAAATTACCTTTAGGCGGCGTTTGATCCATGGATCTTTCGGTTTCTCTTGCAATTTTTTTAATATGGTTTAAAATGTTCATATGGTATGATGCCAGGGTCAAAATATCGTGCTTTTCATGCTCGCATGAAAAAGCACGATTTTGAGACCTGCAAAAACATGAGAAAGAGCCTTTTTTCGCAGAAAAATGAGCGATTTCGAATGTTTTTAGGATTTCGTGAGCACGAAGTGCGGAGAAATCCGTGGCATTATAGTATATAAAATAAATTCAACGGGGAGTATGTTGTTATGGAAAAAGTAAAAATTTTCGGTGACAGTACATGTGATCTTCCAAAGGAGATCCTGGAACGTTTTGACCTTGATGTGATGCCTTTGCCGGTCATGATCGGAGACCGCCAGTGCCTGGACGGCGTGGATGCCACACCGGAGGATATTTACCAATATTATGAGACCACAGGCAAGATGAGCAAGACCAGCGCGCCAAATACTAACGATTACAAGGAGTTTTGGAAACCGTGGGTGGATGAGGGATATGAAGTAATCCATTTTCATATTAGCTCGGATATTTCCGGAACATACAACTTTGCATGTATGGCAGCTAAAGAAGTGGGACATGTGCATCCCATTGATACGAGAGTATTATCCACCGGGATCGGCCTTCTGATGCTGGAAGCAGCAGACCTGAGAGATGAAGGAAGATCGGCACAGGAGATTGTGGACATTATTGAAAAGCGCAAGGAAAAGTGCCAGACCAGCTTTCTTGTGGATGTGGTCGAATATTTGTGGAAGGGCGGACGGTGCAGCAGTGTTGCAGCCCTTGGAGCGAATGTTTTAAAGCTCAAGCCAAGGATCGATCTTGTGGACGGCAGGATGATCTCCACGAAAAAGTACAGAGGAAAAACCGAAAAGTGTTTTGCTGCTTATGCTGATGACCTGCTTGCCGGAAAAGATAATATTAAGCTGGATCGGATCTTTGTTACCCATTCCGGGATCGACCAGAAGATCGTTGACCTTATGGTGAGCAAGGTAAAAGAGCACCAGCCGGAGGTTAAAGAAATTTTTGTAACAAAAGCAGGATGTACCATTTCCTGCCACTGCGGCCCGGGAACTTTGGGCATACTGTTTCTGTATAAATAACTTGATGCTAACTTATGAAAGGAACTTGTATTATGGAAAAATTTTCGCAAATGACATATGAGCGCCCGGATGTGGATGCCTTTGCCGGGGATGTTAATGCTTTCCTGGAAGCATTTCGGACTGCTGAGGACTACCCGTCTGCCAGAGCGTTGTTTATGGAGCTGAATGAAAAGCGGGATCATATTGAAACCATGTGCTCCATTGCCGAAATCCGCAACACAGTAAATACGGCGGATGAATATTACGAAAAAGAAGTGGAGTATATTGCCCAGATCGCGCCCAAGATCAATCTGGAGATGCGCAAGGTTTATGAGCAGCTGCTGGCATCTCCCTTTGTAGGGGATTTTACCAATGAATTTGGTGAAAACTATATCCGCAGCCTGAAAAACCAGATCCGTTTTGCCAATGAAGCTAATGTGGATAATCAGGTGAAGGAAAGCCTTCTTGTACAAAAGTATGCAAAGGTTTCTGCTGTGTGTACGACCCGCTTCCACGGAGAGGATGTAAACTTTTACGGCCTGTTAAAATATATGGAAAGCACAGACCGGAATGTGCGCCGTGAGGCATTTCAGGCGTGGGCAGACCTTTATGAGTCTATTTCCGGGGAACTGGATGATATTTACAGCCAGCTTGTCCAGGTGCGCTGCGAGATGGCCAGAGTGCTTGGCTTTAAGGATTATATTGAGCTGATCTACCAGCAGAGAGAACGCTTTGATTATGACCGGGAGGATGTAAAAAATTTCCGCCGTCAGATCAAGGAAGTGATTGTTCCTATTTGCCAGAAGCTGTTCCGGGAACAGAAAGAGCGTCTTGGCATTGATCAGCTTCACTATTATGACGAAGCTCTTGTATTTCCTGAAGGCAATGCCGTTCCTGAGGGCACCAGCCGTGAGCTTATTGAGAAGGCTTCCAAAATGTATCATGAGCTGTCCGGGGAAACCGGAGAATTTTTCGATTTTATGACCCGGTACGAGCTTTTTGATCTGGAAACAAAGCCCGGAAAACGTCAGGGCGGCTACTGCACCTCCTTGCCGGAGTATAAGGCGCCGTTTATTTTCTCAAACTTTAACGGCACCAGCGCTGATGTGGATGTGCTGACCCATGAAGCCGGCCATGCGTTTGAGTCCTTTGTATCCTCCCGCAGGATCCCTCTGTCGTCCATGGTATGGCCGACCATGGAAGTGTGCGAGATCCACTCTATGTCTATGGAATTTTTCACTTACCCGTGGATGGAGCTGTTTTTCGGAGAAAATACAGAAAAGTATAAATATGCCCATTTTGTATCAGCCCTGACCTGCATTCCTTATATGGCCTGTGTGGATGAGTTCCAGCACAGAGTATTTGAGGAAAATGCCCTGGATGCCCAGCAGCGGCGCCGAATCTGGAAAGAGCTGGAGGCGTATTATATGCCGTGGCGGGACTATGACGGCAACAGCTTTTTGGAAAATGGCGGTTTCTGGATGCAGAAGCAGCACATCTTTATGTCGCCGTTTTATTATATTGATTATGCGCTGGCCCAGATGGGCGCCCTGGAGTTTTACGGCCGCATGAAAACAGACCGGAAAACCGCCTGGGAGGATTATTTCAGACTGTGCTGCGCCGGAGGCAGCAAAGGCTACTTTGATCTGCTGAAGCTGGCCCATCTGAGCAATCCTTTTGAGGACGGAACAGTGAAGGGAATCATGGATTCTCTTAAGGACGAGCTTTAAGCCCTGATGGTGATCCGTATTGGGATCACCATTCTTGGCGGATTGCTCCCGGCAAAGCGGGCGGCAAAGAAGGATCCGGTGGCAGCACTGCGGACAGAATAATAAGCATAGAAAAAGGCCCCCGGATTTTTGGGGGCCTGATGAATGCTGATTACTGATTTCTTCCGCAGCAGAATTTGTACTTTTTGCCGCTTCCGCAAGGACAGGGATCGTTGCGGCCGATCTTTTTGCCCTTAACGATGGTTGTAGAGCTTTTCTGTGCTTTGTAAAGCTCTTTGCGCCGTTCTTCACTTAAAAGATTGTTCCACTGAGGAAGGTTATAAAGCCAGTCTGCTTTAGCAGCAACCATGTTGTAATACAGTTTCTCCAGGTCAATGTCCAGAGTTACAACGCTGTCTTCTTCCAGCTCCTCAATAGGATTAGGCTCTTTAATGCTTTCGTTGATGCCATCCAGGAATCCAAGCATTAATGCTGGTTCAATACCATATTTTTCGGACAGTTCTTTAACCGTTCCGGTAACAACCTCTACCGGCTCTGTAAGAAGCTGCTCATAAACGTCCTTTTCTTTGGAGTAGTATCTTGTCCAGAATCTTTGTTGTGATGCCGCATCTTTGCTGTATTGGGTAACGATTTTTTCCCATTCCTTCATTAATTCGCTCATTTGCTTCACCTTTTCCTTTATTTTTTCCGCAGGCAATGAATCAGATAGGCACGGTCCAGGCGACTTTCTCTTGCCGCGGGGTATTTGCCTGGTTCAACCTATGGGCTTAGGAAATTAAAAAATCCCATCCATAGATCATGCTCTGGATATTATAGTATAATTTCAGGGCAGTTGTCAACCTTTTGACGATCCAACAAAAAAGCTTGCGTAAACGATTCAGCCATGCATCCGGGCGGGCATGGCTGAATCGTTACAAGCTTGCGGCTTTAACGCTTTTCGGCCTGACCGGGCATAACAGGGGATCTGGCCTGGGCCGGAAATGCTTTCAGTCCGCCTGTTTTTTAAAAAGAGAACGCATTTTATTCTGCATCTGTTCCCGGCGCAGGCGGTTGTCTTTCTTTATATATATGCCATCCTCTTGCTCAATCGCATCCCCCTCAACGCAGTCCGGGGGCAGGAGCGCTTTTTCTACAGTAAACATCCTGCCGTCCTCCTGTTCACATACAGCAAGCTCCCCTTCAAAACGGTCAATCGTCAGCATGATCTGACCCCTCCTTTGCTCTGGTTTATGATCATTGTAGCGGATAAAACACAAAAACGCAACCCACCCCCTTTCTCCATTTGACCCCCGAATCGGACTGTGTTACAATTAAGCCATGCATACCGGCATAAGCTACAGCGAAGGCGAAGCCTGAGCTGCATGGCTTAATTGTAAGCTGCGAGAATATGGAGGTCGAGAAAATGTTTAATTGGGGAATTGCCGGAACCGGCGCGATTGCCAGCAAATTTGCGGATACAGTATATAAAATGAAGGATGACATGACTGTTTACGGCGTGGCTTCACGTAATTATGGAAAAGCCTATAAGTTTGCAAAGCAGCATCATGTGACGAAAGCTTTTGAAAGCTATGAGCGTATGCTGGAGGATGAAAATATCCATGGAGTTTATATTGCCGTACCCCATCCAATGCACTGTGAATATGCTGTGGCAGCTATGAAAGCCGGAAAGCATGTGTTATGCGAAAAGCCGGTAGGTATGAATGCAGGGCAGGTTCAGCATATGATCGATGTGGCTTATGACAATAATGTATTTCTCATGGAAAACATGGTGACACGGTTTTTGCCGGCGGTCCTGCAGGTACGCCAGTGGATCGATGAAGGCGAGATCGGAGAGGTTCGGTTTATTGAAGCAAGCTACGGATTCCCGGCCCAGGGATTTCCGGACACCCGGTGGTTTAACCGTGACCTTGGGGGCGGAGCCCTCCTGGATGTGGGCATTTATCCGGCCAGCTTTGCAACTATGATCCTGGGATTTGATATTGAGGACATAAAAACCTGCGCCTATTTGGGAGAAGCAGGGACGGATGAGCATAATATGATCACCCTGGTCTACCGGGGCGGCCGCAGGATCGCTCATTTAAGCTCATCGGTCGTAGCGGATACCGGCTGCGGCGCTGTGATCTCCGGAGAATTTGGAAAGATCACTATGGATCATTTTACAAATTGTACCCGGGTGGCACTGACACGTAACTTTGAGGAAACACAGATCATGGAATTTCCCCATGAGGTCAATGGCTTTGAATATGCCATCCGGGAGGCCTATCACTGTATTTCCAAGGGAGAGCTGGAAAGTCCGCGCCTTCCCTGGGTCGTGACCCTGGAAAACATGCGGATCATGGACCGGATCCGGGGCATGTGGGGATTGCATTATCCTTGTGAGTAAAGGAATGAATGGAGCATGTTTGGATATGTAACGGCCAATGAGCCGGAACTGAAAGTGAAAGAATATCATGAGTATAAGGCCTATTACTGCGGTCTTTGCCATATTTTAAAGAAAAAATACGGATTTGCAGGGCAGATGACACTGACCTACGATATGACCTTTTTGATCATGCTGCTGACAAGCCTGTATGAGTGTGAGCCAAAACAGGAAGAACACCGGTGCAAGGCGCATCCGGTGCGTCCTCAAAAGATGCTTACAAACAAATTTACAGAATACGCGGCAGATATGAATATATTGCTCACTTACCATCATCTGATGGATGACTGGAAAGATGAGGGCAGCAAGGCCGGATGCGTTGGGGCAGGAGCGTTGCGCCATACTTATAAAAAGCTGAAGAAAAAGTATCCCGGGAAAAGCCGGGCTATGGCCTACTGGCTCCACCGTCTCCATGAACTGGAAAAGGCAGGAGAGAAAAGTATTGACCGGGTGGCCGGATGCTTTGGAAAGATCATGGAAACGATTCTTGTTTATGAACCGGATGCCTGGGAAGATATTTTAAAGCGTATGGGATTCTTTTTAGGAAAGTTTATCTATATTATGGATGCCTTTGATGATGTGGAAAAGGATATAGAAAGCGGCAGCTATAATGCTTTAAAGGATCGGTTCGGACACGAAAATTTCACAGAAGAATGTAATTTCATGTTGAATCTCATGATGGCAGAGTGTACAATAGAATTTGAAAAATTGCCATGTATACAAGATGCTGAGATCCTGCGCAATATTTTGTATGCCGGAGTCTGGAAAAAATTTGACAAAAGGGTGCAGGAGCGCATCGCTTTGTCCCAGCTGCCTGATGGCGGAAAGAAGGGCCAAAAGCAGGGCGGATCCCGCTGCAAAGCATGCGGGAAATGTAAAATGAGAAAGTAAAGGAAGGAAGTTATTAATGACAGATCCATATAGTGTGCTTGGGGTTTCCCCCAACGCATCTGACGAGGAGATAAAAAAGGCATACAGAAATCTGAGCCGGAAGTACCATCCGGACTCTTATAATGATAATCCGCTGGCCGATCTGGCAGAGGAAAAGTTTAAGGAAGTCCAGGACGCATATAAGCAGATCATGGACGAACGCTCCCACGGAGGCGGCGGAAGCTATTCCGGTTCAGGCAGCTCCGGCTACGGCGGCTCCGGTTATAATGGCGGCTACTCCGGTTCCGGCAATTCAAATGTAGAACTGACAGCTGCCGGGAACTTTATTAATAATGGACGTTATCGTGATGCGCTGAACGTATTAAGCGGAATACGCAATCGTGATGCCCGCTGGTATTATTACAGCGCTGTTGCCAACGCAGGAATCGGCAATAATGTGCAGGCCATGAATGACGCTAATCAGGCAGTGAACATGGATCCGGGCAATCCGGAATACCGGAACTTTTTAAACCAGATGCAATGGCGGACCAACCGGTATCAGGGCGCCGGACAAAATTACGGCGGACGTCCGCCATATAGCACGGGAAACTGCTGTTGTGATCTTTGGATTGCAGATACCTGCTGTGAATGTATGGGAGGCGATTTGTGTTCATGCATGTAAATGCCAAAAAGATCGCTTTTTTAGGACTTTTGCTGGCAATTGCCATGGTGCTGACCCTGATTGGAGGGTATTTTGAGCCAAGCACCCTGTTTTTTATGGCAGCAGCTGCCTTTTGTACCGGGATCGCTGTAAGAGAGTGCGGCCTTTATGGCGGCTTTGCTTTTATGGCGGCAGGGGTTTTGCTTGCATTTTTCCTGGCGCCTAACAAGCTGTATATTATTACTTACGGCGGCATGAGCCTTTATATTTATGCCCGGGAATTTGCTTTTGAAAAAATTGCCGATTCCCGCACCATGCGCCACCGTACAGCGGTTTTTTGGGCCATACGCTATGCTGTATTTAATATAATGTTTCTGCCCATATTGTTTTTCCTGCCCAAAGTATTTTATGCAGGGACCATTTCCCCGCTGATCATGGCAGGACTGATTGTTGGAGCGCAGATCGCATTATTTATTTATGATAAGGCATATGATTATTTTCAGGTAACCATGTGGAACCGGATCCGCAAAAGCCTGAAACTGTAAACTGCAAAAAGGGGGATGAAAACGTGGATATTTCAGGATTTCATGGAGAAGGGCAGTGGTATAAGGGAAATCTTCACTGCCATACAACAATTTCAGATGGAACACTTGAGCCGGAACAGGTGGCGCAGCTGTATAAAAGCCATGGGTACGCATTTCTGGCCATTAGCGACCACAATATTTTTACAGACTTTGGACCGGACCTTAACAGTGATGATTTTATTATCCTGCCGGCAGTGGAAGCGGCTGCCGTATTCTCCCTGGAAAGCGGAAGCTGGCGTAAGACCCATCATATCCACGGCATACTGGCGCCTCAGGTTGAGGAAGGCGCAAAGCCTTATGCCCATATGGAGGAGGAACCTTTAAGAACTTATAAGGAGCCCTGGAACCCTCAGGAGGCGGCCCAGGAGCTGACTGACACCCTTCTTTCCAGAGGATGTATTGCGATTTATAATCATCCTATCTGGTCAAGGGTCAGAGAAGGGGACTTTATTGACACAAAAGGGCTGACAGCCATTGAGATATTAAATTACGGAACCCAGATCGAAAGCGGCACCGGCTATGATACGACCTACTGGGATACGATGCTCAGGGAAGGCCGGCGGATCTGGGGCGTGGCAACGGATGATAACCATAACCATCCGGGGCTGGATGATTCCTGCGGCGGATATATTATGGTAAAAGCGCCCTGCCTGAGCCGTGAGGCTATTACCCGTTCCATTGTGGAAGGTAATTTTTATTCCTCCTGCGGCCCTCAGATCTTTGACTGGGGGATCCATGACAATGTGGCATATGTGACCTGCAGTCCTGTGCAAAGGGTAAACTTTATTGCAGGCAACTATGTCGGTGCAGGAGCTACGGTTCTTTCAGAAGATGGCAGTGATTGCGTGGATTACGCGATCCTGCGTTTAAGAGGCGATGAAACTTATGTGCGTGTGGAGTGTATTGACGCGTCCGGACGCCGTGCATGGAGCAATCCTATCTTTTTATAAAAGCAAGAATAATGGCACGAATGGAAAGCTCATGTTTTTTTGAGAAAAATCCCCAAGGCAAAGGCCCTGGGGATTTTGTTTTGGAAATTTACAAAATATGTGCCGGCAGGCGCCTAGGCACCTGCCGCGGTAAGATCAGATCAGAAATTTACATCTTCGCCATAGAAGCATGCTTTTAACAGATTTTCCATATCTTCCTGAGAAGGGATTCTCGGGTTGGAGCCTGTGCAGGCGTCGCCGATGGCTAATGTAGCAACTTCGGATAATTTATCCATAAATTCTTTTTCGTCAATGATGCCGCCTTCATAATCCTTGATGCATTTCGGAATATTTAAGGATTCGTTCATTGCTTTGATCTCGGCTACAAGAGCAGCAACTTTTTCTTCTACAGTATTTCCGCCAAGGCTGATGAAATCAGCGATTTCAGCATAACGAACAGCTGCGGATTCTACTTTTGCATTGTACTGGATCACTCTTGGCAGATACATAGCGTTTGCACAGCCATGAACAATATGTCCGCCGCTGTAAGCAGCACCGGTCTTATGAGCCATAGAATGAACGATACCTAAAAGAGCATTGGAAAATGCCATGCCGGCAAGACACTGAGCATTGTGCATACGGTCGCGGGCTTCCATATCTCCGTCATAAGACTTTTTCAGATCATTGTGGATCATCTTAATGGCATGAAGGGCCAGAGGATCTGTGTAATCGCAGTGCATTGTGGACACATAAGCTTCGATGGCATGTGTCAGGGCATCCATACCTGTGTGAGCAGTCAGCTTCTGAGGCATGGTTTCAGCCAGCTCAGGATCAACAATAGCAACATCCGGTGTAATGTTAAAGTCTGCTAAAGGATATTTGATACCTTTATTGTAATCTGTGATTACGCTGAAAGCGGTAACTTCTGTTGCTGTACCGGAAGTTGACGGGATGGCACAGAAGTGAGCCTTTGTACGCAGTGTCGGGAAGGAAAACGGAGTAATGAGATCTTCAAAGGATGTATTGGGATATTCATAAAATACCCACATAGCCTTTGCAGCATCAATAGGAGATCCGCCGCCCATAGCAACGATCCAGTCCGGTTCAAATTCCTGCATCATTTTTGCGCCCTTCATCACAGTGTCAACACTTGGATCCGGCTCAACATTTTCAAATAAGGCAACTTCCATGCCTGCTTCTTTTAAATAATTAACAGCTTTGTCTAAAAAGCCAAAGCGTTTCATGGAACCGCCGCCTACAACAACAACGGCTTTTTTACCTGTTAAATTTTTAAGCTCTGCAAGAGATCCTTTTCCATGATATAAGTCTCTTGGTAATGTAAAACGTGCCATAAATTCTTCTCTCCCCTGAATCATCAAAATGATGATTGATATTTTTTTAACAACTTCTATTATAGACGTTTCTGCTATTTTTGCAATATCTTTTGTGAAAAAAACATATTAATTAAACGAAATCGCTCAGCTGCCGGAGATCTTCAAAAAATTCCGGGTAGGAGATGCGTATACAGTCTGCGCCGGAAATTTCCACAGGCCCCTCGCTGTTCATGCCGGCAATGGCAAAGGCCATGGCAATGCGGTGGTCATTGTAGCTGTTGATGGCAGCGCCGTGCAGCGGGCGGCCGCCCTTAATGATCATTCCGTCGTCCGTGGCTGTAATGTCTGCACCCATGGCCTTTAAGGCTTCAGCCACAGTGTCAATGCGGTTGGATTCTTTCACTTTAAGCTCCTGGGCATCTTTAATTACTGTAGTGCCGTTGGCAAAGCAGGCCAGCACGGCAATCACCGGGATCTCGTCGATCAGTGTGGGGATCAGCTCGCCTCCAATGACCGTGCCACGGAGACTGCTGGAGGACACGGTAATGTCTGCCACGGGTTCAGCTCCCTCGTTATGAATGTTTTCAACAGAGATTTGGCCGCCCATAGCACGGCATACCCTAAGGATACCGTCCCGGGTAGGATTAATGCCTACATTTTTTACAGTAATGCAGGCGTCCGGGCAAATGAGCCCTGCGGCGATAAAATAGGCGGCAGAGGAAATATCTCCGGGCACCTGTATTTCCCGGGCGTAAAGCTCCCGGGCCGGAGTGATGGATACCGTATGGCTGCCGTCTTGATTGGCTGTGTGGGAAACATTGGCGCCGTAGGCTGTAAGCATAAGTTCGCTGTGGTTTCTGGACAATGCAGGCTCTGTTACTGAGGTGACGCCCTGCGCATATAAGCCGGCCAGTAAAATGGCGGATTTTACCTGGGCTGAGGCAACAGGAGAGGTGTAATCAATGCCGGTTAAGGGCGCGCCTGTAATTTTTAAGGGAGCGCAGCCATTGTCGTTGAGACTTTCAATATGGGCGCCCATCATGGACAGTGGGGTGATGATCCGGTTCATGGGACGCTTTTGGATAGAAGCATCGCCGGTAAGGCAGGACGTAAATGGCTGTGCGGATAAAATACCGGAGATCAGCCGGGTTGTTGTTCCGCTGTTCCCGGCATCCAGCGTCTGCTTTGGGGCGCACAGGCCGTGAAGCCCCTTGCCGTGGATGCAGACAAGCTTTTGGGCCGGGTCATTTTCAATGGTTACGCCAAGGGCCCGGAAGCAGTCAATCGAAGAAAGACAGTCCGCACCCTCTAAAAAATGGGACACGACAGTTGTTCCTTTGGCCAGAGCGCCAAGCATAATACTGCGATGGGAAATAGATTTGTCTCCCGGAACGGTGATCTCGCCTCTTAACCGGCGGACAGGATTTATGATCATGGCTTTCATTCCTTTCATCGAATGGGGCGGCAGAGGATTTTTCTGCCGCAGGGGTTAATTTCTTTCGTAAACGGTATAGTGGAACTTTCTTAAATGGGTCACAGCTTTTTGGGCCGCATCTTCTTCATAAAATTCAATGCGCAGGGCGCCTTCCTGAAATTCCCGGTTATGGACAATGCCGATATTTTTGATGCTGATGCCATTGGTAGCCAGAATGGTAGCAATGGTGGCAATAGCGCCGGACTCGTCAATAATATCCACATAAATTTCATAAGCCGGACGCAGGCCGCCCTTGGCATTGGAGCGGGGGATCGAATCCCTGTAGTCCTTAGCCTGGGAAAAAAGCTCAAGAAGACGGACATTTTCCCCGCTTTGGACCGCTTGAGAAACCTGACGGAGGCTGTCCATGTAATGGTCCATGATCTCCAGGAGATTATCCCTGTTTTCATCACAGATCTGCTGCCACATAATGGGAGATGACGAGGCTATGCGGGTAATATCTTTAAATCCCCCGGCGGCCAGCATACGCATATGCTGCTGTTCGTCGTCAAAGTCCCGGACAAGGTTGACCAGGGTATATGCGATCATATGGGGCAGATGGCTGATAGCCGCCATAATATAGTCATGACGCCGCGCGTCCAGGACAATAGGCAGGGCGCTGACGGACTGTATCAGCTGTGTCATGGCAGCTACGCTTTTATCCGGCGTTGCCGGGGATGGCGTCAGGATATAATAAGCATTTTCCAAAAGACGGTCACTGGCATTGGCATAGCCGCTTTTTTCTGAGCCGGCCATGGGATGGCCGCCGATAAAGCAGTGTTCCATCCCAAGCTCCCGGACCGCACTGTGGATGGGCGTCTTTACGCTGCCCACATCGGTAAAGATACAGTGGTCTGCTGCTATATTTTTTAAGATTTTCAGATTTTGTACATTAAAATTTACAGGCGCGCATAAAAAGATAAGGTCACATTGGGAAAATGCCTGGGAAAGATGGTCATGGGCCTGGTTCAGCGTTTTATCCATAAGGGCTGCTGTAAGGCTCTCCCGGTCTGTATCAAAAGCAATAATTTTCATATCCGGATGTACGCGGCGCACGGCTTTGGCGATTGACCCGCCAATAAGGCCCAGGCCTGCAAATCCGATGGTTGAAATGGTCATAAGTATATCCTCCAGAATAAAATTAAACCGCTTTGCGTCTTTGCCGGAAACGCTGTATAAGCGGCTTTATCTGGCAGCTTTGGCGCTGCCTGGGGTTTTCCTGGTAAAAGCTTAGCATTTGTAAGGAGAAAATGCAAGAAAAAAGAAAATCTGCGGTGGATTGGGGTGAATTATTTAGATGGCTGGCGGTTACCCAATAGTTGCAAGAAATTTGTCTAATTTCACTAAAAGTATTGAAAAAGTTCTGACGATTTAGTAAAATGTATACATGGCTTCTGCATAGATGCGGAACCCCATCATAAACAGTATTGGAGGAAGATGACATGAAGGTATACAAGACTCAGGACATACGTAACGTTGCGATCTTAGGCCACGGCGGCTGCGGTAAGACGACCCTTGTAGAAGCAATGGCTTATGCAGCAGGAGTGACAAAGCGTCAGGGTAAGGTTGACGATGGAAACACGATCAGTGATTATGATAAAGAGGAAATCCGCAGAAAGTTTTCAATCAGCACATCTGTTGTTCCTATGGAGTGGGAATACTGGAAGATCAATCTTTTGGACACCCCCGGATATATGGACTTTGTTGGTGAGGTTGAGGAAGCGCTTTCTGCCGCTGACGGCGCGATCATTGTAGTTTCCGGTAAAGCCGGTGTGGAAGCCGGAACGATCAAGGCATGGAATTACTGCGAAAAGTATGGCATTCCACGTACGATCTTTGTTACGAATATGGATGATGAGCATGCAGATTATATGAAGGTTGTTAATCAGCTCCGTGAGCTTTACGGCAAGAAGATCGCACCTTTCCATCTGCCCATCCACGAGGATGGCAAGTTTGTGGGTGTTGTAAACGTAGTAAAGATGGCCGGACGCCGTTTTACTTCCAGCGGAAAGTGGGAAGCAAGAGACATTCCGGAAGATGTTAAGCCGGAACTGGATGAGTGCCGGGAAGCTTTGCTGGAAGCTGTTGCCGAGACCAGCGAAGAACTGATGGATAAATATTTTGGCGGTGAAGAATTTACTTTAGACGAGATCATTGACGCTTTGCGTATTAATGTTAATGAAGGGAGCGTTGTACCTGTACAGTGCGGTTCCGGTCTGTTAGGCTATGCTTCTGCCAACCTGCTGACTACATGTGTGGAATTTTTGCCGTCGCCTATGCGGGATCATATTAAGATTTTTGGTAAGGATCCCAGAACGGAAAAAGAGTATAATGTGGATTATGACTCCAGACGTCCGTTTTCCGCATATGTATTTAAGACTATTGTGGATCCGTTTATCGGCCGCTACTCTCTGATTAAGGTGTGCTCCGGTGAATTGAAAAATGACTCTGTGGTCTATAATTATAATAAAGATACTGAAGAAAAGCTGAATAAGCTGTTTGTTTTGCGGGGCAAGGAAGTGATCGAGGTTCCTGAACTTAAGGCCGGTGATATTGGCGCTATTGCCAAGCTGAGCAATACAGCCACAGGCGATACCCTGTCCTTAAAGTCCGATCCGTTAGTGATCGACAAGATGGAAATGTCCGCTCCTTATACATACAAGCGCTATGCTGCTAAGAATAAGGGGGATGAGGATAAGGTTTCCCAGGCCCTTGCAAAGATGATGGAAGAAGACCTGACCCTTCGGGTATTTAACGACGCTGAAAATCGTCAGTCACTGCTGTATGGTATTGGCGATCAGCAGCTGGATGTAGTTGTCAGCAGACTTTTTAACAAGTATAAAGTAGAAATCGTATTATCCAAACCAAGGATTCCATACAGAGAGACAATCCGCAAGAAAGTTTCCGTCCGTGAAAAATATAAGAAACAGTCCGGCGGACATGGCCAGTACGGCGATGTTGCTATGGAATTTGAACCCTCCGGAGATCTGGAAACACCCTATGTATTTGCTGAACGTGTCGTAGGCGGCGCTGTTCCAAAGAACTATTTTCCTGCTGTGGAAAAAGGTATTGCAGAATCTGTAAACCGCGGACCTTTGGCAGGTTATCCGGTTGTAGGCATTAAGGCCACATTGTTTGACGGCTCCTATCATCCGGTAGATTCCTCGGAAATGGCCTTTAAGACTGCTGCAAGACAGGCATTTAAGAGCGCTTTCATGCAGGCCTCACCCATTATCCTTGAGCCGATCGCTTCTTTAAGCGTATATGTTCCCGACAGCTACACCGGAGATATTATGGGCGATCTGAATAAACGCCGTGGCCGTGTCCTTGGTATGAACCCGTCAGATTATGGCCGGACAGAAATCGTTGCTGATATTCCTCTGGCTCAGCTGTATGGATATTCTACAGATCTGCGCTCCATGACCGGCGGACGGGGAGATTTTGCATACTCCTTCAGCCGTTACGAGCAGGCTCCGTCGGATGTTCAGGAAAAAGTTATTGAAGAAAATGCCAAAGAAAACGCTGACTGATCCTAAGGGTCTGTAAATTCTCCAAAGATCAGCCGGGAATTAAGCCACAGCTGCTGTGTATTTTCACCGGCTGTGGCTTATATTTTCCATGGAGATAAAGTGATCATGAAAGGAAGGGATTTTTATGGCAACACCTCATAATGAAGCAAAGGAAGGCAGTATTGCAAAGACGGTTTTAATGCCCGGCGACCCCCTGAGAGCCAGGTATATTGCCCAGACGTATTTAAAAGATCCGGTGCAGTTTAATTCAGTCCGGGGAATGCTGGGATTTACGGGGACTTATAAGGATACCCGGGTTTCTGTTATGGGCTCCGGGATGGGGATGCCAAGTATTGGTATTTATTCCTATGAATTATATAAGTTTTATGGTGTGGAAAATATTATCCGTATCGGAAGTGCAGGCGCTTACTGTGACGCTCTGGACGTTATGGACATTGCCCTGGCAGACAGCGCATGGAGCGAGTCTACATTTGCCATGGCGCAGGCTGGCGTTTCAGGAGATATACAGTATCCCAGCGAAAGCCTGAACCAGGTTATTGAAGAAGCCGCCGGAAGGCTGGGCCTGTCTGTTGTAAAGTGCCGGGTGCATTCCAGTGATGTTTTTTACCATGAAGACCATGTGGATGGCTATAAAGAATTTAATGAAAAGCACGGCTGTGCCTGCGTGGAAATGGAAAGCTACGCCCTTTTCCATAATGCAAAGATCTTAAACCGCCGGGCGGCCTGTCTTTTGACCATTTCCGATTCTTTTGTCAATCATAAGGAACTGTCGGCCAAGGAGCGGGAGACAAGCTTTGATGATATGATGCGCATTGCTCTGGAAGCTGCCTGTGACTGTTGCTGACAGCCGGGCGGGAAAGGAGGCAATTTTTTTGAAATACCGCAGGATTTTTACGATTGTTATTGACTCCTTTGGTATCGGCGCTATGGAGGATGCCCGGGACTATTCCGATGAAGGGGCGGATACATTAGGCCATATTGATGACCATATGCCTGTGTTTCGTATTCCCAATCTTATGTCTTTAGGGCTGGGAAAGCTGCATCCTGTGGCTCACGGGCCTGTGCCGGAAAAAATATCCGGCTATTATACCCGGATGCACGAGGCCAGTACCGGAAAGGATACCATGACCGGACACTGGGAGCTGATGGGACTGCTGATCACCCAGCCGTTTCTTACATTTACCGATACAGGCTTTCCGCCGGAGCTGATCCAAAAGCTGGAAAGTGAAACCGGCCATAAGGTTATTGGAAACCGGGCTGCCAGCGGAACGGCTATTTTAGATGAACTTGGGGAGGAACATTTAAAAACAGGCGCCATGATCGTGTATACATCGGCGGATTCGGTGCTTCAGATCGCTGCCAGTGAAGAAACCTTTGGCCTTGAGGAATTGTACCGGTGCTGTGAAATCGCCAGAAAGCTGACCATGAAGCCGGAGTGGAAGGTGGGGCGGATCATTGCCCGTCCCTTTGTGGGAACCCATAAAGGCGCTTTTGTCCGCACGGCCAACCGCCATGACTATGCCTTAAAGCCCTTTGGCCCCACCGTGCTTAATGGCTTAAAGAATGCCGGTTTTGATGTGATCAGTATTGGAAAGATCAATGACATTTTTGCAGGCGAAGGCATTACCCAGGCATTTCGTTCCCAAAGCAGCGTCCATGGAATGGAACAGACCATTGAACAGCTGGACCGGGATTTTTGCGGCCTTTGCTTTGTGAACCTGGTGGATTTTGACGCCCTTTGGGGGCACCGGAGAGATCCCAAAGGCTACGGCCATGAGCTGGAGCTGTTTGACGAGAAGCTGGGGATCGTCTTATCTAAGCTGCGGGCGGATGATCTTTTGATGATCACGGCGGACCATGGCAATGATCCCACATTTAAAGGAACCGATCATACCCGGGAAATGGTTCCCCTCCTTTTATACAGTCCTTCCATGACAGGAACCGGGCGTCTTAAGGATACGAAAAGCTTTGGGGCAGCAGGAAGGCTGATCGCGAATAATTTCCGGATCCCTATGCCTGAGGGCGCTGTTGGGGATTTTAGTGATCCGCTGAACTGAGAACAGCCGCTGCTGCAAATTCTGAAAAAATATCCATGTCCCTGCGTTTGCGGGAGCTGGTGAGGGCCTCTGTATAGCCGTCGGTCAGGTAAAGCGGCTGTAAAGGCCGGGGATATCCGCAGGCTTTAAGGATGCGGTCCATCAGCGCCTGAGCCAGCACTTCGTTTTTTTCTTCAAAGGGGGCCATATCCACAATGCGTTTATAGGCCATGGCTGCCAGTTCAACGGGATGGAGCGTGTGCCTGGAAAAATCCAGCTGGCTGAAAAAATGGCTGACAAGATGGTCAAGGTCCTCAGGCTTTGGAAAATGGTTTCCCGGCGCCGGTTCAAGGTCTGTTTCCCGGTATTTAGGTGCGGGCCGGGAAGTGATGGCGCTATACATGTTTTTAAGGTCTGTTTCATTTAGAAAAGACTCCGGCAAACAGGAACTGTCTTGGTTTTTTATATGATCGATCTGATCTAAAAGCTGTTTTAACTGACTCATGGTTCTTCCTCCTTTTGGAATAGGACAGCATGTCTCTTTGGAAATGTTATAGCATAAAAGATGTGTAATTGACAAGTCTTGCTTTCACGGGGCATGGATGTTAAAATAAAGCTATTCACTGTTCACGGGGAGAACAGTCATTGATGCTGTCCGTATTTTGTCGAACAGAAAAACGGGCGGCAATAATTTGAGGAAAGGACACGATGATTGTGACAATTTATGAATTTGCAGCCTACATAGCTAAAAAAACAGATACGATCATTGCCCGCAGATATGGGGTGACTAAGGTTGAAGTGACAGGAAGCCAAAGTGCGCCGATGATCCATATTGTAAATAAGACCTTTGGTATTGACCAGGCGGTGCCGGTGGAGGGGCCATATAAGGATTTTGAGGCCAATAAAGAGACAGAGGCAGACACTTATGCCGAAGCGCTGGCCTTTGAAGTGGAATATGCCATGTTTGATGCCCTGACACTGAACCGGGATGTTTCCAAATATAAGGACTTTTCTGTGGCTGGAGAACTGCTCCACACAAAGCTCCTGGATGTGGACCGGAGCCGGGACATTATGGAGGGCGCCTTGGGACGCAAGGTGGATGAATACAGTATTATGGTTTTGTATATCCATGATGGCAGGACGAAAACACTTGTTAATGAGGAGCTTGTAAGAGCCTGGGGCGTGGCCCCCGGCGCCCTGTTTATCAAAGCATCGGAAAATGCCTGACAGAACCGTCTTTATGAGACCGGTACGTGGCAGGCGTCATGCCGGTGTGTCGGCGGAATACATTTTGAAAGTAACTCTGGGAGGAAAATCCAAGATATTCGGAGATTTCTGCCAGAGTTTTTTTCGTGTTTTCCAAAAGACGGCAGGCTTCGTCCATTTTTATTTGTGTAACATAGGCATTAATAGTCATATGTGCATCTTCTTTGAAAGTGCGGCATAAATAGGTGCGGTTTTGTTTCAGGGCTTGGGCCAGCTGCTGAGTGGAAATGGTTTCGCTGATGTGATTTAACACATAGTCCCGGACCCGGCGGACCAGGGCAGAATTTTTAACCCCATGGTCCAGTTCGGAAACACGCCGTGTAAAGTCCAGGACAGCCTGTGCCAGAAGCCGGGAAACTTCCACATAGTCGGTTTGCATTTCTGATTTTTGGATATAAATATCGCTTAGGGCAAAGGCCGTTTCCGGATCCAGACCACCCCGGATGGCTGCCCGTGTCACCAGGGTGATCGTGCAGATGAGCAGATTTTGCTCCTGGCGCAGGGCATCCCCGGCCATGATCCCCGGCTTGCCAGATGGCGGCGCGTTATAAAGAGCCAGGATCTCCTTGGTACGGCCGTGTTCCACACTGGCCAAAAGCTGCCGCTCCAGCTCCAGGGTATTGTGGATAATGTATTCGCCGGAAGGCGGGAGCAGGGGAGCAGAGAACGTCTCCAGTAAAGCCTGATCCTTAAGGATCTCCCGGGACAGATCTTTTGCAGGCTGGCCAAGGAGAAGATCGCTGACATTGATTTTTTCTCCATTGATAAAATAGTTAATGGTACATAGGATCTGCATGAAATTATTTAAAGGATAAGATGGAAGGGCATGAAGATAATCCATAAGCTCCTGACACCGGCTTAAAGGCTCACCCATGGACCTGAGGATCCGGTTGACGGCATTCCGGCTGAAACGGACAGCAGGAACAGGACCCACAAGGAGACATGCCTCAGTTTTTGTGTCACGGAAAAGACCATAAAACAGCAGGGTATCTGTCATATAATAGCTGACAGACGCCTTATTTTTAAAGATTTCTTTTTCCTCCTGGGCTGCAGGATCCGGTTTAAAGATGGTGTGATGATATAATTTACAAAGTTTTCCGTTTTTATAAAGCCGCACCGGAAGGCCGGATAAATTGGCCAGAGATAAGGCCATGTATTCGTAATCGGTTTTCATAAGATATTCCCCTACTTTTTATTTGATTTTATAATAAAAGCGACAATATTACAAGAAGTAAACTGCCGCAGCGTATAGAATAATATTAAGGACAAAATACAAAATTCATTGCTGAGGAGGTTTTTTATGGAGAAAATAATGTATCAGGGGCAGGCGTTTTATACGGCAGGATCCGGGCAGCAGATCCTGTTTAATGGTCTGAATGTATTGTGCAGGGATCCTAAAATGGGGTATATGTATCCGGATTTTAAAGGGGCCCTTCCATGGTTTAAGGAAAGCGGCTTTAATCTGATCCGGCTGGGAATTTTCTGGGACGGCACAGAGCCGGAGCCGGGAACGTATGATATGGATTACCTGGCAGGGATCAAAGATATTGTTAAGGCCGCAGAGCAGGAAGGCATTTATGTGATCCTGGACATGCATCAGGATCTGTTTTCCGTAAAGTTTATTGATGGCGCTCCACTGTGGGCCACATTGGATGAAGGCAAGAACCATCCGGACAACTGTAATGTATGGTATCTGGCTTATTTTCAAAGCGATGCAGTGATCCAGGCCGCGGACAGCTTTTGGGAAAACCGGCCTGCGCCAGATGGGGCCGGTCTGCTGGATCATTATGTAAGTATGTGGGAAATGCTGGCCGGATATTTTAAAGATTGCGGCAATATCATTGCCCTGGAGCCGATGAACGAGCCTTTTATGGGAAGCCTTGCCAGAAATGCTTTTGGACAGGCTATGGCCATGGTTACGGAGAAATATCCGGAATTTAATATTGGAGATATGGCTCATGTGACCCCGCAGCAGCAGGAAATGTTTTTAAAAATACTGGAGGATCGTTTTAAGATCTTTGATCAGCAGGTGCTTATGGGATTTTACCGGAGGATCGGGGAAGCAGTGCATAAGCACTGGGATGTAAATATTGCCACCGGGGGAAATATTTTTTCAAGCACCGCCATTTCTACCGGACTTGAACGGCTGGAGCCTTCCGGCAAAGGTCAGATTTATGTGCCTCATGGCTATGACAGTGTTGTGGATACGGATCAGTACGATGCTTATAACACTGCCAATGTAGACGGGTTATTTGCAGATAAGAAACGTTCTCAGGAGCGTCTGGACCTTCCGGTGATCGTAGGAGAGTGGGGTGCATTTCCATCCGGAGATTTTACAAACAAGCTGATTCGTCATATGATCGGGATTTTGGAAAAGTATTTGTGGGGCTCTGCTTACTGCGAATATCATCCGGGTATGGAAAATGACGGTAACTTTTCTTCTTTGCGCCGTGCTTATCCGGTATTTACAAGCGGAAGGCTGGAAAGCTATCATTATGATGAAAGCGCGCCTGCCCTTACTGTGGAATATAAGGCCGAACCGGGAGAAACTTTGTGCTATTGTCCGTTTCCTGTGCATCAGTTAGAGGCAGCGCTCCCAATGTCATATTCTGTTGAAAAAATCGGGGAAGGGGCGTATCTTTGTAAGATCGCAACTGAAAGC
Organism: Candidatus Scybalocola faecigallinarum; assembly: GCA_018711005.1. Taxonomy (GTDB): domain Bacteria; phylum Bacillota; class Clostridia; order Lachnospirales; family Lachnospiraceae; genus Catenibacillus; species Catenibacillus faecigallinarum. The sequence continues at coordinate 60,866 of DVIT01000016.1, forward strand.
TCTGGTTTACAAAAGGTGAAGATCTGTTAGGAGGCAGTTTTATGGGGAAAATGTCTTTTTGGGATAAGCCTCTTGTGGCAGGGAAGATTACAGGGGAAAATGTTACTGCCAGGGAAAAGTGGCTGGGGTATCTGATCGGTCCGGCAGGCGCACTGCTGTTAAATGCAGTGCTTGCGTCTTACTTAAATGTTTATTATACAGATGTGCTGAATCTGACCCATGTATGGGGCGGTGCATTTTTAATGCTCTTTCCTATTATCAGCAAGATCATTGATGCTATTACCAATGTGGTCATGGGCCAGATCATTGACCGGAGGCGTACATCTCAGGGAAAGGCCAGGCCCTGGCTTCTTGTGAGTGCCCCGTTAATGGCAGTGACAGGGATTTTATTATTTACTGTTCCCGCAGCAGGAGAAACGATCCAGGTAATATGGGTTATGGTCTCCTACAATTTATTTTATTCCTTTGCATTTACGATTTATAATATGAGCCACAGCCTTATGGTCCCTTTATCCACCCGGAATACGGCTCAGAGGGGGACATTGTCTGTATTTACTAATGTGGCTTCTGTTATGGTGTCCGGGATCATTGTCGCTTTGATCTTTCCTATGGCAGTGCTTCCGGCCCTTGGCGTGGATAAAGAAAAATGGATCCTGGTCATGAGTGTGATCAGTTTGCTGGCTCTGCCTCTGACCCTGATGGAATATTATTTTACAAAAGAAAGGATCACTGATGAGCTGGCCGGGCAGGATGTGGAAAAGATCCCTATAAAACGCCAGCTTATGGATGTACTCCATGATAAATACTGGATCGTTATTATCCTGTATTATTTTTTCTATACTTTTGGATCCAATATAAAAAATATTTCACTGGTGTATTACTGTAATTATGTTCTTGGAAGCTATAATGACGGAATTACTCAGACGATGGTTTCAGTGATCGGCGGCATTCCTATGGGTATCGGGATTTTTGCTGTGTGGCCTTTGGCGAAACGGTTCGGCAAACGGAATGTAACTATGGCAGGGTTTGTGCTGTATATCATTGGCGGCATTATATGTCTTTCAAGTCCTTATAATATGGTCATTGTACTTATCGGCCAGTTTATTAAAAATATCGGCGGACTGCCGTGTGCCTATGTTTTTGCTGCCCTTTTGGCAGATGTGCTGGATCATATGGAATGGAAATGCGGCTATCGTCTGGACGGCATTTCAACCTCTGCCAACTCAGTGATTATTACCTTATGTGCCGGACTGGCCAGCGGCATCTTTAATCTTCTGCTTTCCGGCGCCGGATATAAAGCGCCGGAGCTGATCAATGGTGAAACGGTGGCCTATATTCAAAACGGAGCAACCCAAAGTGTGATTACCGGCAGCTTTGTAGGCGTAGAGATCATCACGGGAGTGATCATGATCGTATTGCTGGCATTTTTAAATGTGGAAAAGGTGATCCATAAAGAACAGGAGGAAATACGCCTTCGCCGGGAACAGGCTGCTGCCTCGAAAACAGAAGGAGAGGGGACGGATCAATGAGAGCCGTACGGTTAAAAACAGAATACTTATACGATCCCACAGGAATTGATATGGTCCGGCCCAGGCTGTTTTGGAACTGTGAGGAAGGGATCCGGCAAAGGGCTTATGAAATCCGGGCTTTTGACCCGGACGGGCGCTGTCTTTGGGATAGCGGAAAGGTTGAAGAAGATGGGATGCGGGTACGGTATGGCGGAAAACCGTGTAAAAGCCGGGATAAAGTGCTGTGGCATGTGCGTCTGTGGGATGAAAATGACCAGCCCGGACCATGGAGCCGGATGGCTTCCTTTGAAATGGGCCTTCTTGCTCCGGAGGATTGGAAGGGCATCTGGATCACAGGCAATTACAGGCCCAGGCGCCATCGCCGCTATCCGGTGGACTGGTTTTGCCGGGAATTTAATTTGGCAGGAGTCAAAAAGGCGAGACTTTATATTACAGCCTGCGGCGTATATGAGGCAAGGCTAAATGGCGAACGGGTAGGGAATTATATCCTGGCTCCGGGAATTACCGATTATAGGAAGCGGATCCAGTATCAGACCTATGATGTGACAAATTTGATCAAGGCAGGCATCAATAAGCTGACGGTAGCTTTAGGGGACGGATGGTACCGGGGAAGTACCGGAGCCTGGGGTAAGACCTGCCAGTACGGGACACAGACGAAGCTGCTGGCACAGCTTGAGATTACAGATATGGATGGAAAAGATCATGTTATTGCTACGGATGAGACCTGGAGCTGGTCTGATGACGGCCCTATCCGTTTTGCTGATAACAAAGATGGAGAATGGGTAGATGCAAGAAAAACGCCTACATTTTATGGAAAGGCAGCTGCCACGGTGTGTCCGGTTCTCCCCCGGGCTTCCGACAATGTTTTTGTGACAGAACACGAGCATTTTTTGCCCAAACTTTTAACAACTCCTTCCGGTGTACGGGTTCTGGATTTTGGCCAGAACATTGCCGGATATGTGTCTTTTCATATTCATGCCCATGAAGGGGAGCGGGTGTTTCTCCGTTTTGGGGAAATGCTGGATGAGAAGGGGGAGTTTACCCAGAAAAATATCCAGTGTGTATCCAACAAAAAGACAACGCCCCTTCAGCAGGTGAAGTATATATGTTGTGAAGGGGAAAACTGTTATAAGACAACATTTGCTGTTTTTGGTTTCCGGTATGTGGCTGTGGAAACAACTGCCGCCTTTAAGCCGGAAGATTTTCAGGCCATTGCCGTCTATTCAGATCTGGAGGAAACCGGAAGCTTTCAGTGCTCGGAACCTTTATTAAACCGGTTTTATGAAAATACGGTATGGAGTACAAAGGGAAATTCCTGTGATCTGCCGACCGACTGTCCCACAAGAGAGCGTCATGGCTGGACCGGGGATGCACAGATCTTTTGCCGGACCGGGACATATTTATTTGATTATATGCCCTTTGCAAAAAAATATCTTAATGATGTTTATGACCAGCAGAAGAAAAATGGCTGTCTGCCTCAGATTGCACCTCCCGGCGGAGTAGACTGGTATATGAAGGTAATGGACGGATCTGTGGGCTGGGCGGATGCAGGGGTTCTCATGCCATGGAGTCTGTGGAAGCAGTACCAGGATGAGGAAATATTAAATAAATTTTATAAGGGCATGAAGAAATATGCTGCCTTTATGAAAAAGCGCTGCGGACGGTGGTATCCTACCGCTGTGCCCACCGGACTGTCCCGAAAGTACCGGAAATATTTGTCTAATTGCGGTCAGGCTTATGGCGAGTGGGCGGAACCGGCGGATGTTTATAAAACCACATGGAAGGACTGTGCAGTGACTCATCCGGAGGAAGGAACAGCCTACACAGCCAAGATCATGGATTGTATGAAAGAGATTTCCCAGACCCTTGGAGATACGGCGGCAGCCCGGCAGTACCGGGATTTTGGAGAAAAGGTGAAAAGATCTTATCAGGCCCTTTCAGAAACTTCGGCCTATTCTTTGGATACGGATCGTCAGGCCCGGCTGGTGCGTCCCCTGGCCTTTGGCCTTTTAAATGAGAAACAGGAGGTTTATGCAAAGAAACGGCTCATTAAGGCCCTGGAGCATTACGGATGGCGGATCGGGACCGGATTTTTATCAACCCCCCTGATCCTGGATGTTCTTGCCGGGATTGATATTGAGGCGGCCTACCGCCTTTTGGAAAACCGGGAAATGCCGGGGTGGCTTTTTATGGCAGAAAGCGGGGCCACTACTGTATGGGAGGCATGGGAAGGAACAAAAGCTGTTCATGGTATTGCGTCTTTAAATCATTATTCCAAGGGCGCTGTGTGCCAGTGGTTTTTTGAAACGATGTGCGGTATCCATGTGACCGGGAAAAATACGTTTTCCATAAGCCCTATGCCTGGCGGGCATCTGACATGGGCACGGGCTTCTTATAAAAGTGTTTTCGGCACAGTAGAAAGCGGATGGGAAAAAACAAAGGATGGGATAAAGTATACTGTAAAAATTCCGGCAAACTGTCAGGCCGATGTGACACTTCCCGGGATGGAATCATTGAATGTTTTGGCAGGAGAGTATACATGGGTCTGTGAAAAATCTGTTGACAAAACCCAGCTTTGTGATAAAATTAATCCATGCATTTAAAAATGTTAAAAAGCGATGACGAGGAGTATTAAGAACCCGCCTCATTTCAGAAAGCTGCCGGATGATGCAAGGCAGTATGAGACGTTCCCAACTCGCCTCCAAGCTTTGCAGGTGAAGTGCCACAGGTCTTGTCCCGGCATGGGTAGTTTGCAGCGGCTGATCCCCGTTACAGGATGAAAAGTGTGTCAGGCTCTGCCTGGCAAATCAGAGTGGTACCGCGGAACCGGGATCCTGAAGAATTATCCCCTTTCGTCTCTGAAGCATCCAAAAGCTTCAAAGACGAAAGGGTTTTTGTTGTGACCCTTAATGAAAGCAAGCCGATAGGCGCAGCTTGAACTTAGTGGGAACGCACATCTCGACCCTTAGGGAGAGCAAGGTGCAAAGCGGCGCGGCTCGAATTTAGTGATATGAAAAAGATTGCTCACGTTTCCGAGCTTTCATAAATAGTAAGAAAGGAAAATGATCATGGCAAAACCATATAATCACAAAGCCATTGAAAAAAAATGGCGTGACCACTGGGAAAAGTACCCGGTAAATGTTAATGATGGTAAAAAACCAAAATATTACTGTCTGGATATGTTCCCATATCCGTCAGGCAACGGCCTTCATGTTGGACACTGGAGAGGCTATGTTATCTCCGATGTATGGAGCCGCTATAAAATGCTTAACGGCTACTATGTGATCCATCCTATGGGCTGGGACGCTTTCGGCCTTCCTGCTGAAAACTATGCCATTAAAATGGGCGTTCATCCTGAAAAATCCACAGCAGAGAACGTGGCGAATATTAAGCGTCAGATCCAGGAGATCGCTGCTGTGTATGACTGGGATATGGAAGTTAATACAACAGATCCTAATTTTTACAAATGGACACAGTGGATCTTTGTTAAAATGTTTAAAGCCGGTCTGGCTTATGAGAAAGAGATGCCGATTAACTGGTGTCCGTCCTGTAAGACAGGCCTTGCCAATGAGGAAGTTGTCAACGGCAAGTGCGAGCGGTGCGGCGCAGATGTAACAAAGAAAAACCTGAAACAGTGGATGCTTAAGATCACAAAATATGCGGATCGTCTGTTAAATGACCTGGATAAGCTGGATTGGCCGGCAAAGGTTAAAAAGATGCAGACCGACTGGATCGGCAAATCCTATGGTGCTGAAATCGATTTTGCTGTAGACGGACGGGATGAAAAGATCACTGTGTACACAACACGCCCGGATACCCTTTACGGCGCAACCTTTATGGTACTGGCACCGGAGCATGCTCTGGCGAAATCTCTGGCAACCGATGAAACACGCCAGGCTGTAGAGGATTATATTTATCAGACATCCTTAAAATCCTCTGTAGACCGTCTCCAGGATAAGGAAAAGACCGGCGTATTTACAGGAAGCTATGCCATCAATCCGTTGAATAATGCCAAGGTTCCTATCTGGCTGTCCGATTATGTACTGGCAGATTATGGTACCGGCGCGATCATGTGCGTACCTGCCCATGATGACCGTGACTTTGAATTTGCAACAAAATTCAATATTCCCATTATCCAGGTTATTTCCCCGGATGGCAAGGAAAATCCAAACCTGACCCAGGCTTATACAGAGTCCGGTATTGTCATTAATTCCGGCGAGTGGACCGGCATGGATTCTGCTGTATTAAAGAAAGAAGCGCCTGAAATTATTGAAAAGCGGGGCATTGGTAAAAAGACGACCAACTATAAGCTCCGTGACTGGGTATTCTCCCGTCAGCGTTACTGGGGCGAGCCTATTCCTATCGTTCATTGTCCAAAATGCGGATGTGTGCCTGTTCCGGAAGATCAGCTTCCGCTTCTCCTTCCTGAGGTCGAAAGCTATCAGCCTACCGGCACCGGCGAGTCTCCGTTAGCAGCTATTGACGAATGGGTCAACACTACATGCCCATGCTGCGGCGGCCCGGCAAAGAGAGAAACCAATACCATGCCTCAGTGGGCAGGTTCTTCCTGGTATTTCCTGCGGTATGTGGATAATAAAAATGATAAAGAGCTTGTATCCAGAGAAAAGGCAGATAAGTACCTTCCGGTAGATATGTATATCGGAGGTGTGGAGCATGCGGTGCTTCATCTGCTGTATTCCAGATTTTATACAAAGTTCCTGTATGATATTGGCGTGATCGACTTTGATGAGCCATTTATCAAACTGTTTAACCAGGGTATGATCACTGGAAAGAACGGTATTAAGATGAGTAAGTCTAAAGGCAATGTTATTTCCCCGGATGATCTTGTACGGGATTATGGCTGCGATTCCTTAAGACTTTACGAACTGTTCGTAGGTCCGCCGGAACTGGATTCTGAGTGGGACGACCGGGGCATTGAAGGTGTTTACCGGTTCATTAACCGTTACTGGAACATGGTTATGGACAACAAGGATAAAGACGCTGCTCCTACAAAGAACATGCTTAAGCTGCGTCATAAGATGATCTATGATATTTCCACACGTTTGGAGCAGTTCAGCCTGAACACTGTTATTTCCGGATTTATGGAATATACCAACAAGCTCACTGATCTGGCCAAGAAAGAGGGCGGCATTGATAAGGAAACGCTGGAAACTGCAGCCATCCTTATTGCACCATTTGCACCGCACCTTGGCGAGGAACTGTGGGAACAGCTTGGACATGAAAACAGCGTCTTTGACAACCAGTGGCCAAGCGCTGACGAGGAAGCTATGAAGGACGACGAAGTAAACGTAGCCGTTCAGATCAATGGCAAGGTTCGCGCCGTTATCCAGCTTCCGGCAGATATTTCCAAAGAGGACGCCCTTGCCGCAGGTAAGGAAGCTGTCGCTGCCAAGCTGACCGGCAACATTGTCAAAGAAATTTATGTTCCGGGTAAGATCATTAATATTGTTATGAAATAATATAGCGTAGAGAAAATGGTGCAGATAGTGGAAACATTGTCTGCACCATTTTTTGTTTTCTGAATTTGAAATAGACGCTAAAATGATATGGATAACGTTTACTAAATATGCTACAATAATGGGGAAAAATTTGTTGTTTTTTTATAAGGACGGATGTTATGAGTAAGTTTGATGCGGGGGATGGATTGTGCCATTTGGTCTTTGCCAATGATGATGATGTATATTATCTGAAAAGTTTATTAAAATTGAATCTGCGCCAGTATTTGTATTATAAATTGAAGGAAAAAGGATATGAGGGAATTTACTTTTTATCTGGAGAAGATGGAAAATATTTTCTTACCTTTGGAGATATTTTTTCTCAGACAGTCTATGAACGTTATGAGCAACGCTCGGCAGGTCAAAAACTGAAGAACTGGCTGTGGGGAAAAGAACAACAGGAGGATTGTTCGGGACGTTCTCTTCCGGTCAGTGATTTTATGCTCCTTCTCAGACGTGTGCTGCGGATGATGAAAGGAGAGCGGAAGCTGGCTTTTGTCTTCCAGATTGAGACATTTTTCGGCCTGTCAGATTATCCGGAACTGATTGAAGATTTTTGCCAGGCCGGGCAGGCCAATTACAACCGGGGGCATATCCTGCTTATCCAGGCATCGGTAATGGCAGGGGGCAGCCGAAGATTTTTTACGGATTCTCAAGGGGTTTTTCAGTCCTCTCTTTTTCCTGAGATCCGTATGATTTTTAGTGAACATAAAAACGTACGAATTTATGAGAAGCTGGGTGAAGTCATGGGACAGAGAATCAGTTTCCTGAACACTCTGGAACGGGAAGCGATCCGCAGGATGGTACGGCATTTTCTCCTGGAGCAGGGAACTGCTGCGGTTTGCTTCTGGACGAAGGCAGAGGATTATACGGATGTGATATGGGGTTGGTATCATTCGGCTCAGTACCGGGACGAGGCAGGCCCTATTTTTCCGGAAAACGCGAAACGAATGATGCGTGTAATCCAGACAGGGCTTTCTGATAAAAAAGTATTTTTGAAAATGGATCGGGAGATTGACCGATTGCGCAGACTGGCAGGAGAACAGATTCCTTTAAGTCAGTGGATCAGCCAGAACTGTCTGATTGATTCCTGGCAGCGTCTGATTTATGAAGATAATGTGCTGCTCACCCGGCTGGATGGAATGGCAATTCCCCTTTCGTGGCGGCAGATTGGAGGAAGCTGGATGCGGATACTGGGACAAATCCGGGAAGAATTGAAAAAGCCAAGTACTATGGTCCAGGATCCCGGGGAAGAATCCTATGTTTTTGAATGTATGGAACATGTGAGTCAGGCCTGTGCCAGAGAAGATTTTCTGACTATGGAGAAAGCTTTGGAAGCGCTTAACTATGGCATATGCGGGCGTTTCATCTCTCAGCAGACGGAAGATGGAGAGGCCGCAAGACGGGAATTATACCGTTCCATCATTAAAGTATCAGAAAAATTATATGAGATAACCGGTTTTTACGAGGAGGACAGCAGGAAAATCAGTGCCTATCGGGTTCGGATGGATGCTTGTATTCAGGCGGTTCATGACTATGAGCGGGATCATGGCCTGGAGGGAATGGATTATAGCCAATATGCCCAGGGGAAGCGGGGCAGTATTTCCCCACAGCTGCATAGTCTGGCCGCGAAAAAAACAGAAGCGCTTAACTTGCGGGATGCCATCCGCAGCGGGGAACATCTCCAGACACAGAAAGAGATGCTGATGGCCCGGTGCAGAGAGAATATCCAGAAGATGGAAATGGCCATCAGCAATATTGCTGTGGGCGGGATGGATAATTTAAAGGAAAATATGGTATATGTGGCTAAACTGGTGGAGCGCACAGCGGTAGATAACAATATGATGATGTCAGAGCTGGCGGAGGCTTCCCGGGAAGTCCGATTTACCATGGAAGAAGCCTCAGAAATGTACTCAGAAGAAAATGAGGCAAATCTGGCAGAGATTGAGCGGGAATTTGAAGAACTGCTTTCCGAGGAAAATTCCGAACAGGGGGAGAATAATAGAAAAGGCGGTATTGATCAATGGTTAAATTAGGCATGGATTTTGGCAGTACATATACGATTGTCTCTGTATTTCGCGAGGATACAGGAATCCTGGAAGTGTTATCACTGGGAGAGGGGCTGCCTCCAAATATTCCCTCTGTGGTGGCAAAGGGAAAAGGGGAGGTATTCATTGGCTTTTCTGCTAAAAATAAGACCGGAAAAAAAGGCTATACCGTCTATAAGGCATTTAAAATGCTGTTGGCAGTGACAGATCCCGGTAAACTGGCAGAACGGGGCTACGATGAGGAAAATAATCCGGAAGAAATAACTCGTATTTTCATTGAGGGCGTTTTAAGCCAGGTCCTGGAATCTCTTCATGAGACCAAAATTGATAAGTTAGTGGTAGGCGTTCCGGAAATCTGGAACAGCAGTCTGGAAACCCTGGGCGGAAAAGCTATGCTGCGGGATATTTGTAAAAGCCTGGACTTTGTAGATCCGGACGGGGTAAAGGTTGTCAGTGAACCTGCAGCGGCAAGCGCTTACTTTGCCCATAATTATGCGCTGAATACAAAGCAGAATTTTGAGGGCTGCATCCTGCTGGTAGATTACGGCGGCGGCACGTTGGACATTACACTGAGTAAAGTGATGACCTCCGATGATGAGAACGGCGTTAATTCTATGGAGCTGAAAGTGTTGGAAAGGAAAGGCGCCGGAGAAAATGAAGAAGGGCGTGTGGGGGAAGCCGGTATTGTCTATATGGAGACAGTAATGGACTGGGCAATCCGCCGATCCGGTCTGACTGACGGCGAGGCGCCGGAATATGACGGCAAATTCTATCGGGCCGTGGATGACCTGGAGATGGAGCTGCAGACCAGCATGAAGCGGATACAAAATGTATTTGAAGAATATGGATTGGATTATCTTGACGAGCTGAATGAGGAGGAATTTGCCGAGATTGAATATGGCCGTGAGGATGTTTCAGTTTCTTTCGGGCTTTTGCTGGAAGTTTACAATCAAGTGATATGGGGCGTTTTTGACCGGAAGATGGACGAAATCATGAATTATATGGATGAAAATAATATTCGGTACATGGATGGAAGCCGGAATGATTTTAAGATTGCTTTGGTAGGTGGATTTGGAAATTTTTATTTGGTAAGAAAACAGATTCAGGATAAATTCAAGCTGGGCCATAACGATAAACGACAGGAAAGCATTATTGCAGATAAGTCAGGCTGTGAGCGGGCAGTGTCTCTGGGAGCGGCTTTGCTGGCAGCGGATGTGATCGGCATCCGGAGTACCGCGGATTTCTCCATTGGTATGTGGGCTTATGATATTGATAAGCGGATTTGCATGAACTATGCTATTCGTTATAAACAGGAAATTGAGGTAAATAAAGTTTACTATGCCAGAAGCAGCATCGATGGGGAAGTTTTTGTCATCCAGGCAATTTCCGGCGGTTTTGATAAGTTTCTGATCAACCTGGGATCCGATGATAAATTGGCTAATTTTGGCCTATTGAAAGAAAAGTTTGCTAAAAAACTTTCAAATGTGGTGACAAATCAGTATCACACAGCTGTTGTGGGATTCTCTTTGGATCCTTCCAATGTGGTCAGCGTCCATGTGCGGGATTATGATCTGATGAAGGGAAGAATCAGCGATGATGATCATGTCATAGAACTGACAAAGTTTAATGATCTGTTTGAGGTGGCCACAGTAGGGCCGCTGCCGAGATAAAGGATGGTGGACCATATGAGATTCAGCAGAGTTGCGACAACAATGGAAGCAATGGAAAAAAAACAGCTAGTGACGTTAAATGATGCACTGAATTTATTCCAGGATTTGTGCGAGGATATTAAGGATGACCAAAATGTGACGGCAGATCGGCTGCCTGCAGGGGACGAGGATGAGGCGGTAACCCGGTTGGCCTGGATGTGCCGTACGATTGTGCGGATGGCCGGTCAGCTGCCTGTGGAGAGCATTGACCGGGATAGGATGCAGCGGTTAGAAAAGGTCGAAGAAAATGTTGCCCGGATCAGTGAGCAGCTGGAAGGGGTGTCGGCAGGACTCATAACCTTGAAAGGGAAGGAAGAACAGCTGCGAACTACAGAGTCGCAGTTGGAAGAAGCGTTAAGGAAAGATAAGGCGCTGAAGGAGGAATGTGACCGGCTGGAAGCAGTTATCAGGGAGTACCGGGAGATGAAGGCTCCTGATCTCCGGACAAGAAAGGAACGGCTGGCACAGGAAAAAGCAACGTTGCTGTCGGAATATGACGCCCTGCTGAACCAGTGCGATCAGCAGGAAGAGGATAATACCGCGTACCGTGATAAAATCTGTGAACAGAAAGCACGGTGTGAGACTTTGAAAAATACCTTTGCCCAGATGAAGGAAAACCTTGAAAAATTGGAAGAAAAATATCAGCAGCAGCAGGAACGTTATCAGGAACTGAAAGACCAGCTGCAGCGTACAGATACCAGCAGACGCAGTCTGGTAGAGCAGATCGAAAATCTGGAACAGAGCTTGAGCCGTACAGATATGGAGAGTCTGCGCCAACTGCTTGGGGAACGGACCATAGAGGTTCAGGCGAGGGAGCAGGAACAAAAACAGATGGAGGATGAGATCCGTCAGAAGGAAGAAGCTCTGGAACGTTTGAAAGAGACACTTGGAGAAAAAAATAAGCGGGCTCAGGAAATCACATGGGCGTCAGAAGCTGAGGAAAAGAAGGCCCGGACATCTTTGGAACTGCTGGAAACCAGGATGAGGGAGGCAGAAGCCAGAAAACAGGAGCTTTTGTCACAGACCGTTTTGCAAGAAAAAGAAGCAGAACAGCTGGAGGAATGGTTCCGGGGACTGGAAGCTGAAAACTACAAGGATCGGCTGAAAAACAGTCAGGAACGCTTAAAGATTCTGAAAACAGCCCAGGAGAACCTGGAAGATGATCTGCAATATCTCCAGGGGCTGGCCGGAAAAGACGCAGAAGACAAACTGAGGGAATATCGTGAGTATTTCAGGGATTCTATAGAAAAGATCGCGAATGAGTTAGACCAGTATCAGAAATCGTATTTGATTGTGACAAATATTTTTGAAAATGGAGGAAATGGGCTATGAAATGTAACGCGTGCCAGGGAGAAATCAGCGATGGAAGGGCAAAATGCCCGTTATGCGGTTTTCCAGTAATTCAAATGGTGGGAAATAATGAGGCGGAGATTGAAAATATCCGAAAGATGGGCCGTGATTATCTGCGGCAAAAGTTGGAGGGGATATCCATCGGCATCATGGCCTATGGATATGTGATGGGTGACGATGGGCTGCAGCTGGACCAGACGGAAGAAGTGGAAGTGGCAAAAGCAGATGATCTTGAGATGGAGAAAGCCGTTTGGCTGGATCAGGATTTTCAGCGGCTGGATGAGGATGGGGAAGTGACCATCCATGTTTTCGCCAGAAAAAATGATAAGGTTAAAACATGGGAACTGCCAGCGCGGCTGCCAAAGATTACCGGCATGTGTCATATCGGCATAGAACTGAAAGCAGGAATGAAGGCGGAAATGCTGCTGGGAGACAGCTCCAGCTATACAGAGTCGGAAGACTTCCCGTTAGGGGAGCTTATTGGAGAGGCTGGAGGCGAGGCATAAAAGATGGCGAGAAGGAAACAAGATCAAAAAAGAAATCCATTGGATGTGAATTTAAATCTCAGTTCTTTAGACAGCCCTTTTCGAACCATATCAAATATCAGCGCCGCTGCCGGAGTATTGGCTACGCTTTTTTGTATCGGCGGAGTAGTGATCTGGTTTTACGTTCTTGGGAGAAGCGGTGAAATTAGCCATAAGATCCTGGTGGTAGAAATCGTGGTGTCCCTGATTTTGCTGGCGCTGAACATTTTTGGTATTTGCCGGATCGGTTATGATGGTTTCTTAAAAAGTGCGGCAGCCACCGGGGTCATTCATGTGGTGCTGACTACTATAGGGTTTTATCTGGCTGGTCTGGAGCTGATGGATGGAGCTATGAGATTTGCCATTTACCTGGGGATTGCCGCATTGATGGCGGTATTGCCAACAATGGTAATCTCTGTAATCATGTGGGGAATTATGGCTTTATTTGGAGATGAATAAGAAGAGAAGGAGATACAGATATGGGATTTTTAGACAGATTTAAAAAGGAGCCGGAAAAGACGCAAAAGCAGATTCTGGCGGAGGAAAAGGCTCAGGCAGCCGGTGTCCGGGCAAAGTCGGAAAATTTACTGGCAGTGATGAAAAAAGTCAATCTTTTTGATCCAACTGGACGGATTCCCAAGGAGGATGTGCAGCGTTACAAGGTTATCCTGGATAATTTATCTGACCGGTTGGATAAGGCTTCTGTCAGCGTCCTGGATACCCAGCGGATGGATGAGCAGATGGTATGGCTGACCGAGCATTTGGAAATCGCTGTCAGAGAGGGCAGAGGTGATACGGCGGAGCGTATCATAAAAGCGCTGATGTATGGCGTAGGGAGAGGGCATGAGCCGATTCCGGCCAGTGACGCGTCAAAAGCGCCTCAGATCATTCGGGAACGTGAAGATCGTCTGAACAAGTATATTACCACCGTAGAATTTTCAGAAAAGATTGATGAACGTACCCATAGTATTGAGATGCAGCAGGAACGTTATGATAAGGCCAAAGCTCAGTTTAAGGAAGCCTATGCTAAGGTCAAACAGGAAATGCGGGAAAATCCTCATTTGGTGGAGATGATCGACCAGTATGGGGAGAAGGTAAAAGATATTAATGTGGATGCTTTCAAGCTGGCCCTTAAATACAGAGAGACTCAGAAATTGTATAAAGATCTGGATATGCTGAAAAAACAGATGGCCGTTAATGAGACAACCATCAATTCCTGTCTCAATATTATCCGCAGTGTGGAAAATGCTCTGACTGAGCTGGCAACGCCGGTGACGCAGGAAATGCAGGATCGTATCATCCAGCAGGAGGCACAGTTCCGCAATCATCTGGTAGAACTGCAGAAGCAGATCACAGAGCTGAACGATCTTAGCGATCGGTTTAATTATGCCATTGACGAGGTCTTCTCCTCACCTGTGATGGGTGATTATATCATCGATGCCGCGATGCGTTTCCAGGAAATGGAGGATGAACTGGCGGCAGAGGAAGCCGGACGGCAAAGAGGCAGGGAACTGATGCGGCAGCAGGAGCTGAATAATGAAAACAGTGAGAATCAAGAACAACGGATATTAAATTCATAAGGGGGAGCATGACCGTGAAAATGAAACCATTATTTCCCAAAAAAGAAAATGGCAGGACGTTTGCAGTTCAAAAAAAGGAAAAGCCTTCTGTAGATCAGCAGATCATGGAGACAGGGGTCCGTCTCAGAGGGCTGCAGAGAAAATACAGGATCATCATTGACCGGGAGCTGCGGGCTCTTCGGGGAAGCCGCGCCAGAAAGCAGGATAATCCCAAGGCTGTAAACAATCTGAAAAATGCCTATTATTGTTTAACTATAGTCAATAAAGCTCAGGAGCGTCTTAGGGAGATTACGACCCTTCAGGAACTGAGTAAGGCGATGAATGAAATGGGATCCGTACTGAAGCTGATGAATGTGGTGTCGGGAAAAACAGAAAAAGTGAAGACCCGTGCCCTTCAGAAAGGGATCCGGGGGCTGGAAAAAGCGACCGGAAAAGATGAGGGCGGTATGTCCAATTTCTTTCAGCAGCCGCTGGATACGCTGGTGGGCGATGATATTATTGAAAGCCTGCTGAATGGTAAGTCTCTGGAGGCATGTATGGATGAACAGGAGGGCATCCAGGTGGATCCTGAGGACGCAGTCCCTCTCAGTACAGAATATCTTCAGGAACTTGGAGAATTAGAAGAAATGCCGGAAGATCAGGATCCGGAACAGATCATAGCAGATATGGAAGAAATGATGCGCTATATGTAAAGGAGAACAGCATATGTTTGGAAAATCCAGACCTGATCCCAAAGCCCGGGAAACCGCCATCCTTCAGTGCCGGGTCAGCCTGCGCAAGCTGCAGGCGAAATACCGGGCCATGTTAGAGCGGGAGACGCGGATCGCCCGGGAACTGCGGGCAAAAAACATGACCAGCCCCTCAAATGACACTAAAATTAAAATCAATTATTATATGCTCCGGGAGATTGATAAAACCATGGCCCGCTTGTCAGAAATGCAGGATACTGCTCAGTTAAATGAGGCTATGAATGAATTTGCCGCTGTACTGGCATCTGTGAATAAAATGTCCGCCAAAGTGGATAAGGCGGATGGAAAGGCAATCTCTAAAAATATAGGAAAGATGAATCAGAAGGCAGCCAAAGAGGAAGAACAGCTTTCCCGTATCTTGAACAGAATGGAGAAAAATGCGGGCTTCATAGAGATGGAACAGGAGCCGGAAGCTATTGTGAATGAGCAGACAGAACCGGCAGAGACCATGTCAGAGTCGGTTATGGACGAGATTAACCGGTATGTGGATGAAATGATTCGAACATTATAGGGGGAATATTATGGACGGATATATTGAGCGGATGCAGGCAAAGGAAAATCAGTGTCTGTCATTGATCCAGCAGGCGGATGATGTGCTTGCTGCCAATGATTTTCAGCCGTCAAAGGAGGAATGTATCTACATCCAAAAGGCGGCAAACCTGCGGTATGAGATGGCCCAGATGAGCGTGGGCGAAGAAAGGCTTTATCAGCAGAGAAAGCTCCAGGAACTGAATCAGAGGATTAAAAAGATCGTGAGGGCAATTAACCCGGAACTGTACAGACAGATGCAGGAAAACCTGCTCCGCCAAAAAGCGGAAAAAGACGCTAAAAACAGGGATCCTAAGGCCATGGAAAAGCCAGCGGCAGGGGGGTCCGGCAATGGAAAGAAAAACAGTTCATCAGGGTCAGAGATATCGGATGAGACGGTGGAATCCTGGTTTAAAGAGGCGCCAAAACATTCTTTTGCCGATGTATCCGGCATGGCTCAGCTAAAAGAACAGCTTCGGGAATGTATTGCCGACTCTCAGCTGAATCGGCTGAAAAGCTATCTGAAAATGGATCAGCTCCATTCTTACTTTTTTATCGGCCCGCCCGGCTGCGGAAAAACCTATATTATTGAGGCATTTGCCCATGAATTGATGGATAAGGACTATAAATATCTCTCTTTAGTGGGGTCTGACATATTAAGCCGTTTTGTAGGCGAGGCGGAAAAGATTATTACCCGATTGTTTGAGGAAGCGGAAAAAAACGCGCCTTGCATTGTATTTATTGATGAGGTGGACGGCGTCTGCAAAAACCGTTCCCAGCCCATGCTGCCTGAGTATGCCGCTTCCCTGACTACAGCGTTCCTGACCGGCTATAACCGGATCAACAGCTCCGATAAACCGATCATTTTTATAGGAGCAACCAATTACCCCAATCAGGTGGATAATGCTATGCTGGACCGTGTGGAACTGGTCCGTGTGCCATTTCCCGATCTGGAGGCCAGAACATTTTCCTTTGCAAAGCATTTTCAGGATATGTTTACTCTGGAGGATGACTTTACGTTCCAGGATATGGCAGCGGCTACGGATACCTATAACTACCGGGATATTAAGCGCCTGGTTTCCAGAATTAAAAATATGGTACTGAAAGATGTGATGCAGACCTATAAAGATGAGGAAAAAGCGGTCCATGCCCTGGAAACAGGCGAATACCGTCTGACTCGCGAGATGTTTCAGAAAGGTCAGGAAAGCTGCCTGCCTACACCAAAAGAGGATATTATTAAAGAACTGGATGAGTGGGAAGAAAAATTTAAACGGAATATCAGTGACGAGGGATAAAATCAGCGCGCCTTTATGAGATGCGCTGATAAAACTCACATAGCCGGAAGAAACTGTCGGAAAAGATGATACGAAAGCTTTGTTTTCTGGCAGGGTCACCGGCTATATTCTTATTTCCAGACAAAAAGACCAAATAAATCTTTATAAAAACCATGAGGCTGGAACGAATAAGGAGGACGTATGGGACCAAATAAAGAAAAAACAGGAAGAAAAGTGATGGATGGGAGCCGTTTTCTTGCCCTTTACCGTCCGGTAGTGGAGGATCTGGCCAACCTGCATGCATCCGGACAGATTCATGAAAATATCAGGCTGGAGTCTGTAGATATTCGCGGTCATCTCCGGTTTTGTTTTCCGCTGACGGAGGATGCCGCAAAGAGTTATGATACAGATCAGGAGATTTTTGTTCATCTCCTGCCGCCAAATAAAAAAGACGGCAGCAGCCTACATGACGGCAGTGATGGAGCTGCCCATATAAGTCGAAGATCCCCGTATATTCCGCTGGAACAGATGATTTACGGAGAAACGGCGGATGCCAGATCCGATGTGTACAGTCTGTGCGCTGTCTTATATCAGCTGATTACCGGGACAGAGCCGCCGGATATTCGAAAACGCATCGGCGGCGAGACACTGAAAAAACCGTCAGAGCTGGGTATAGAGATTTCTCCTTCTCAGGAAGCGGCCCTGTTAAAAGGTCTGGAGGAATTGGGAAAGAACCGGTATGCCAACGGTGGAGAACTGTACCAGGCGCTGTATGGGGCGGATCATAAGGAAGAAAAAGGCGAGGCTGTAAAGGCAAATACGAACAGGAAGAAAAATTATCTGCGCAGCGGATGGACTGTACAAGATGATGTGGAAGAGATCGAAGAACTGCGGACAATCACATTTCTGGATCACATTTCTCAGACTAAGGGGAAAAAATGGGACGTATCCGAGAAAAATGACGGCAGCGTGATGGCCTGGCTGGAGGAAACGGATGGAGCGTTTGACCTGTATATCGGAAGCGATGGCGTGATCGCGGCAGGTAAGGATTGTACCGGGATGTTTAGTGGCTGTGTGAACTTGAAGCTTATTGATTTTGGCGGAAATTTTGATACCTCCAAAGTGACAGATATGTCTTATATGTTTGATGGCTGTGAGAAGCTAGAAGAATTGGATGTTAGCGGTTTTAATACTTCCCAGGTAACTATTATGGAAAATATGTTCTCGTATTGTTCTGCCTTGACTCGCCTGGATGTGAGCGGTTTTGATACTTCCAAAGTAACAAATATGACAGCTATGTTTGAAGACTGTGAGAAGCTGGAAGAACTGGATGTTAGCGGCTTTGATACTTCTCAGGTAGATATTATGGAAGATATGTTTTATAATTGTTCCAGTCTGAAAAAGCTGGATTGGAAAGCCTTCGATATGTCCCAAGTAGAAGATTGTGCAAATATGCTGACAGGGACAAAATGGGAAGGCCAGGAAAGAAGTAAAAAAACAGAAAATATAAACATAGCAAACGAAACAACGGATAGAGAAAAAAGGGAAAAGAAGGAAAATTTTCTGCGCAGCGGGTGGACTGTAAAAAATGATGTGAAAGAAATCGAAAAGCTGAGAAGCGTTACATTTCTGGATCATATCCCTCAGACGAAGGTGAAAAAATGGGATGTGTCCGAGAAAAAAGACGGCAGCGTGCTGGCCTGGCTGGAGGAAAATGATGAGGGATATGATCTGTATATCGGAAGTGACGGCGTAATCATGGCAGGTGAGAACTGTAGTGATATGTTTAGAGGCTGCAGTGTTTTAGAAGAAATAGATTTGAGCAACTTTGATACTTCCCGGGTGACAAATATGTCTGATATGTTTTTTAAATGTTCCAATTTGATCAAACTGGATGTGAGCGGCTTTGATACTTCCCAGGTGACAGAGATGGATTTTATGTTTTGGAATTGTTCCAGTCTGACTAAATTGGATGTGAGCGGCTTTGATACCGCCCAGGTGATTAACATGCAGAATATGTTTTCCTACTGTACCAATCTGGAAGAACTGGATGTTAGCGGTTTTGATACGTCCAACGTAGTTGATATGATGAATATGTTTTACAACTGTTCCAGCCTGATTCGCTTGGATGTCAGTGGTTTTGATACGTCCAGGGTTGAGAATATGAAATGCATGTTCTCTATGTGCAGCGCTTTGGAGAAACTGGATGTGAGCGGCTTTAATACTTCCCGGGTGACAGATATGAGTTTTATGTTTGCTCAGTGTGCTAATCTGGAAGACTTAGATGTGAGCGGTTTTGATACTTCTCAAGTGACAGCTATGGAGTGGATGTTTGGTCTTTGCGCAAGACTGAAAAAGTTGGATTGGAAAACCTTCGATATGTCAAGGGTAGAAGATTGTGCAAATATGCTGACAGGGACGAAATGGAAAGGTCAGGAAAGAAGTAAAAAAATAAAAAAGAAGGAAAATTTTCTGCGCAGCGGATGGATTGTAAAAAATGATGTGAAAGAAATCGAAAAGCTGCGAACCATTACATTCCTAGATTATATCCCTCAGACGAAGGTGAAAAAATGGGATGTGTCTGAGAAAATGGATGGCAGTGTGCTGGCCTGGCTGGAAGAAAAAGATGGAGAATATGATTTGTATATCGGAAGCGATGGTGTGATCGTGGCAGGTGAGAGCTGCAGCAGTATGTTTAGTTACTGCAACGCTTTGGAGAAAGTGGATATGAGTGGTTTTGATACCTCCAGGGTGATAAATATGAATTACATGTTTTATAATTGTTCTAGTCTGATTAAATTGGATTTAAGCGGTTTTGATACTTCTCAGGTGACGACAATGTATAGTATGTTTAATAACTGCTTCAGTCTGGTAAGTCTGGATTTAAGTGGATTTGATACCTCTAAGGTAGAGAAAATGGGCAGGATGTTCTACAAATGTAGCACTTTGGAAGAACTGGATGTGAGCGGCTTTAATACTTCCAGGGTGATAGATATGAGTTACATGTTTTGCAGTTGTTCCAGCCTGACTAAACTGGATTTGAGTGGTTTTGATACTTCTAAAGTAACGAGAATGACTAGTATGTTTGACGGATGTTCTAACCTGATTCGCTTGGATTTAACTGGTTTTGATACCTCACGGGTGGAGGATATGCGCTTTATGTTTTTCTGCTGCAGCGCTTTAAAAGAACTGGATGTGAGCAGCTTCGATACGTCCAGAGTAACTGATATGAGCTGTATGTTTTATAACTGCCGCAGTTTAAGCAAATTGGATGTAAGTAATTTTGATACTTCCCGGGTGGAGAAGCAGCATCTTATGTTTTACAACTGTACAAGTCAGAAAAAGGTTTTGGGTTAGATGTAGTTTGGGAGTTATTGTTTTCTTTCAGATAATACTAGGAGGAAGTATGGTGTCAGACAAAGAAAAAAAGGGAAAAAAATGAATGGGAGCCGTTTTCTGGCGATGTATCGTCCAGTAGTTCAGGATCTGGCGATTTTGCATGCATCCGGACAGATTCATGGAAATATTAGCCCTGAAGCAGTAGATGTTCGCAGCCGTATCCGGTTTTGTTTTCCACTGACAGAGGAAGCGGCAAAGGGTTATGATACAAATCAGGAGATTTTTGTTCATCTCCTGCCGCCAAATAAAAAAGAGAACAGCAGTGAACATGACGGCAGTATCAGAGACATACATATACGTCGAAGCCCTGCGTATATTCCTTTGGAACAGCTCATTGATGCGAAAAAGATAGACGCCAGGTCAGATGTATATAGTCTATGTGCAGTTTTATATTATCTCATTACAAAGACAGAACCTTTGGAAGTACAGGAACGCATCAGCGGAGCAGAGCTGAAAAAACCGTCAGAGATGGGGATAGAGATATCTTCCTCTCAGGAGGCGGCCCTGTTAAAAGGCTTGGAGGAAATGGGAAAGAACCGGTATGCTAACGGAGGTGAACTGTACCGGGCGCTGTATGGGGTAGCCTATGGTGAAAAAAAGGAAAAAGGTATACATAGAGAAAAAAGAAATCCGGATAGCCAAAAAACGGAGAGAAAGAAAAATTTTCTGCGTAGCGGATGGACTGTAAAAGATGATGTGAAAGAAATCGAAAAGCTGCGAAGTGTTACATTTCTGGATCATATTCCCCAGACGAAAGAGGAAAAATGGGACGTATCTCAAGAAGAAGATGGCAGTGTGATGGCCTGGCTGGATGAGACTGATGGAGAGTATGACCTGTATATTGGAAGTGACAGCGTAATCGTAGCAGGGAAAAATTGTTCGTGGATGTTTCAGAACTGTAGTAACCTGAAGTCCATTACTTTTGATGAGAACTTTGACACTTCCGAGGTAATGGATATGAGCTACATGTTTTTCGGATGCAGCGCTTTAGAGGAATTAGATGTGAGAAGTTTTGATACTTCCCATGTGACAAGTATGAATTACATGTTTGCCAACTGTTCTAGGCTGAGCAGATTGAAAGTGAGTGGCTTTGATACTTCTCGGGTAACTAGAATGTCTGGGATGTTTTCGGGATGTTCCAGATTGACCAAATTGAATGTAAGCAATTTTGATACCTCACAGGTGACCGATATGAGTTTCATGTTTTATAACTGTTCCAACCTAAGCAGACTGGATATAGAAGGTTTTGATACTTCACGGGTGAAGAAGATGAGAAGTATGTTCTATGGATGCAACGCTGTATTGAATGTGAGCGGCTTTGATACATCTAAGGTGACAGATGTTAGTCCCATGTTTAGTAACTGTGCTATAAACGGGGCGATTCCCGGATCGAACAGACATAGTTTGAGAAATGCTTTTTATTCAGAAGATTACAGGAGGAAGTATGACATCAGAAAAAGATGATAAGGAAAAAAATGTGATCGACGGGGGCCGGATTCTGGCTCTGTACCGTCCGGCAGTAAAGCAATTGGCTGACTTGCACCTTGCGGGTAAGATACACGGAGCCATTCGGCCGGAATCCGTAGTGACGGAGGATCATATCCGGTTTTGTTTCCCACTGACAGAGGAAGCTGCAAAGGGTTATGATACAAATCAGGAGATTTTTGTTCATCTCCTGTTGTCAGATCAAAAAGATGGCAGCGATGGACTATACGGAAGTGCTGAAGATGTACATACGAGCCGAAGATCCCCTTATATTTCATTGGAACGTCTGATTGATGGAGAAAGGGCGGATGCCAGATCTGATGTGTACAGTATGTGCGCTGTTTTGTATCAGCTCATTACAGGAATGGAGCCACCGGATATCTGGGAACGCATCAGCGGATCAGAGCTGAAAAAACCGTCAGAGATGGGGATAGAGATTTCTTCCTCTCAGGAGGCGGCCCTGTTAAAAGGCTTGGAGGAAATGGGAAAGAACCGGTATGCTAACGGAGGTGAACTGTACCGGGCGTTGTATGGAGCGGATTTTGAGGAAGAAAAAAAGGATAGAAAGAAAAATTTTTTGCGCAGCGGATGGACTGTAAAGGATGATGTGAAAGAAATCGAAAAGCTGAGAACCGTTACATTTCTGGATTATATTCCCCAGACGAAAGAAAAAAAATGGGATGTTTCTGCCAAAAAGGACGGCAGTGTGCTGGCCTGGCTGGAAGAAACAAATGAAGCGTTTGATTTGTATATCGGAAGTGACGGCGTAATTGTTGCAGGTGAGAGCTGTTACTATATGTTTTCTGGTTGTGGAAAATTGAAAGCTATTAGTTTTAATAATAATTTTGATACCTCCCGGGTGACAGACATGACTTGTATGTTTGGCTTCTGTACCAGTCTGGAAGAACTGGATGTGAGCGGCTTTGATACTTCAAAGGTTATTAACATGCAGAAAATGTTTTCTGAATGTACTCATCTCAAAAAATTGGATGTAAACGGTTTTGATACTTCCCAGGTAATTAATATGATGTGCATGTTTTCCAACTGTTCCAGACTGACCAGCCTGAATGTGAGTAATTTTGACACTTCCAAGGTTGAGAATATGGAATTAATGTTCTTTAAATGCGGTGCTTTGGAAACTTTAGATGTGAGCGGTTTTGATACTTCCCAGGTGACAAATATGGGGTTTATGTTTTATCACTGCACATATCTGGAGACATTAGATGTGAACGGTTTTGATACTTCCAAGGTAACAAATATGAGTCTTATGTTTTGTGGCTGCACCCGTCTGGAAGTATTAGATGTGAGCGGTTTTGATACTTCCCAAGTGACAGATATGAGTCTTATGTTTTGTGGCTGCACCCATCTGGAAGCATTAGATGTGAGCGGTTTTGATACTTCCAGGGTAACAAATATGAGGTCTATGTTTTGTGATTGCACCCATCTGGAAGCATTAGATGTGAGAGGCTTTGATACTTCTAAAGTGACAGATATGAGGTCTATGTTTGATCGTTGTGCAAATTTGAAAAAGTTGGAATGGGAAGTTTTCGACATGTCATGTGTAGAAAATTACGAAAACATGCTGACAGGGACAAAATGGGAAGTTCAGAAAATAAATAAAAAAAAGACAGTATAAATATAGAAAATAGAAAATCGGAGAAGAAGAAAAATTCCATCCGCAGCGGATGGAATGCAAAGAATGGATCTATATATCGGAAACGACGGCGTGATTATGGCAGGTGAGAATTGCAGTAATATGTTTCGTGTTTGTGAGTTGTTATCTGCCAGAAGATTACAGGAGGAAGTATGACATCAGAAAAAGATGATAAGAAAAAAAATGTGATCGACGGAGGTCGGATTCTGGATCTGTACCGTCCTGCAGTAAAGCAATTGGCTGACTTGCATCTTGCTGGCAAGATACATGGGGCGATTCGTCCGGAATCAGTAGTGGCGGTGGATCATATCCGGTTTTGTTTTTTCTTGTCGGAAGAGGACAAAAAGGGGTATAATACGGAACAGAAGATTTTTGTCAGCCTGCGGCTGTCAAATAAAAAAGAATGCAGCAGAGAGTATAGCGGCAACTTTGGCGGTGTTCATATTAGTCGAAGATCCCCCTATATTCCATTGGAACAGCTGATCGATGGAGAAAAGGCGGATGCCAGATCCGATGTGTACAGTTTGTGTGCTGTCTTATATCAGTTCATTACAGGAATGGAGCCATCGGATGTCCGGGAGCGAATTGATGGGGCAGAGCTAAAAAAGCCGTCAGAACTGGGTATAGAGATTTCATTTTCTCAGGAGGCAGCATTGCTGAAAGGCCTGGAAGAGATGAGGAAAAATCGGTATGTCAACGGGGAAGAATTGTACCGGGCATTATACGGGGCGAATACAGAAAAACGAAAAACGGATAAGAAAAGACGGGGCAGAAAGAAAAATGCTCTGCGCAGCGGATGGACTGTAAAGGATGATGTGAAAGAAATCGAAAAGCTGAGAACCGTTACATTTCTGGATTATATTCCCCAGACGAAAGAAAAAAAATGGGATGTTTCTGCCAAAAAGGATGGCAGTGTGCTGGCCTGGATGAAAGAAAAAGATGGAAAATATGATTTGTACATTGGAAGCGATGGCGTGATTGTGGCAGGTGAGAATTGTTCTCAGATGTTTTTTAACTGCACAAAACTGAAATCTATTAATTTTGGCGAAAATTTTGACACTGAAAATACCAGATATATGCTGGCCATGTTTGGTTACTGCAGCGCCTTAGAGTTTTTGGATGTCACTGGTCTTGATACCTCTCAGGTGAAGGATATGAGTTGGATGTTTTATGAATGCAGCTCTTTGGAAAAATTGGATGTAAGTTGTTTTAATACTTCTCGGGCGGAGGATATGCATGCCATGTTTTATAATTGCAGCAGCCTAAGTAAATTGGATGTGAGTGGTTTTGATACCTCTCGAGTGACAGATACGCACTCTATGTTTTATAATTGTACTGATTTGATAGAGTTGGATGTAAGTGGTTTTAATACCTCTCAGGTGAAGGATATGAGCGGGATGTTTTACGGATGCAGTGCATTGGAAGAATTGAATGTGAAAGGCTTCGATATTTCTCACGCAGAAAAGCTGGACTTCATGTTTTATAATTGTGTAAATCTGAAGAAACATTAAAATTTGTGTAACTGGTTGCGCGGTGTGTTCTGCTGTCGGTACAAATCACAGGAATTGTACATCGGAGGCGAACCGTGCTGGGAGGCAGGATAGAAGATGAATAATGATATATTCTCGGGAAAGACCCTGAAAACAGTTTTGGAAAAAAGAGGACGTTTGGAGCCGATGGATCTTTTTTATATCATGAAATCGGCAGCGGAGGAACTGGCACGGCTGCATCAGTCAGGGAAGATTCATGGGAATATTAAACCTGAGACTGTACTGATCAGTGCTCAGAGATGGTTTTGTTATTCCCTTCCGGAGAAAAATGGAAGACTGGCGGCTGGCTATCTTCCTGAGCAGAATGAGACTGAAAAAAAGGCAGTCTGGAGCAGATTGTCGGAGTCGGCAGTTTTACCTTTTCAGGCGGAGTCGGATGGAGATAACTATTATACACCTTTGGAGGTTTATGTGGACAGAAATCAGATTGGTCCCTGGTCAGATGTTTATAGTCTGTGCGCGGTTATGTACACTGCACTGACCGGACAGCCGATTCCCTCCATTAGTGAATGGATATGCGGAGCAAATATGAAAAGTCCCTCTGAGCTGGGCATCAAAAATGTGCCGCCATATCTGGAAGATGCGTTGAGTATGGGACTTTGTATGCGGCGAAAAGACCGGTTGCAAAATGGGATGGAACTGTATCAAATGTTGCGGGATAAAAAGAAAATTGTTTCCCAAATGAGTTACAAACATCCTGATCAAATGCCCATCAGCACGCCTTCTTCCCACATATCAAGTAAAAAAAACAGACCAAAAGCGAGAAGGCAGACCGAACAAATCAGGTATTTCGGAATCAAGCGGGCAAAAAAAATTTTTCGGGACGGTCTGCCTCAGATCATTCGTATTCCAGACAAAACCGATGTTATATTATCCAATGCGTTTCAGTCCGTAGTTTTTCCTCAAAAGTTAGTGAAGGTTAGACAGATTATTCTTCCAGAATCAGTGCGTGAAATACAGGATCACGCTTTCTGGCAGCTGGAGGCAGAGGAGACAATTGTGGTGCCGGATAGAACGGAACAAATTGGAACTGACGCTTTTCGCATGGGAGAGTCGGCGTATATTATTTGTCATCGGGGAACGCGAATTTATGAATATTGTCAGAAAAAACACCTGCGTACCAGTGTGGATATGGATGATTGGAGAAATGCGGGGCTATGTCAGTACTGTGGAGGACAGATTTCTTTTATTTGGAAAAATTGTAAAATATGCGGCAGGCCCAAGGATTATTGATTTATTGCTGCCAATGGAGAAATTAATGATAAATGAGAATGGAGGAGAAATAAAATGAGCCAATGGCTTTCAACCTATCGCGCCCTCGTGCCGGACTATGGACTGTCCCGGCTGTGCGGCTGCAGTTATTGGAAATCGGTTTTTGGGGCCTGCGTTCCTGATCCTGAGTTGGACAGGCAGTTTAGCATTCCCTCAACCCACGCTTTTTTTCTGTATGGAGCGGAGGGAAATGGAAAAAGAACGCTGGCCGGCGCGCTGGCAGCTGATTTAGTGAAGAAAGACTACTTATTTTCCCGGATTCCCGGGGGTGATTTGGCAGGGGAAAATGAAGCGGAGACTGCAGAGAATATCTCAGCGCTGCTGGAAGAAATTCCCGGCGCAATAGGGGCAGATACAGCCGGTGTGTGCGTACTGATTGAGGACTTCCAGTTCCTGGTGGAAGATAAAAAAACGGTCAGGGCTCTGGAAACAGGTCTGGAGCGGCTTATGAACCATCAGGCGTCTTGTGTGATTATTGGTGTGGCAGAAACCAGAGAACATTATCCCGCCAGACTGGAAAAGCTGATGCTGCCCTGTCCGATCGGCCTTCCGGATGAGAAGGAACGGCGGGAATATCTGGAACGGGCCATGGAGGATGACCTGCCTCATGAGCATGGACTGTCCTATAAAAAAATGGCGGAGATGACAGAGGGACTGAATTATGATAAGCTGGATAAGTTAATCGGATTAGCGGCTATGTTGCTGAAGCAGCGGATGAAATTCCTCTTTGGAAAGAACCGGGAACAGATGGCAGTGGCCCGACGGCAGGGACTGGTTTTTATTACAGAAGAAATGTTTCGGCAGATGGTAGAACATTTACTATCGGGTATCCGCCAGACAGATATGACACAGTGCTTCCAGCCGTTGGCCGGCGCTGTGCCTGTAATGCACGGACAGGCGGCAGGAACAGGCGGTAGAATACCTGGTTTGAAAAGCGAATGGACTGGCCTGCCCGAGACTGAAAATGGTAAGACAGGTCTGAATGATACGGACAGAGAACTGGAGACTGAACTGGGACAGGGACGAAGTATGATGGATATGATGGATGATTTGGATCTAGATGAGTTATAAAGAGTATAGTAAAATGGACATGAGGTGACAGAAATGATAATATCGGGGCAAAGGATAGATAGAAAAGAGAAGCAGATAATGTCCCTGGCCTTCCTGCGTCCGGTGGTGGAGGTACTGGCAGAGATGCATCGTTCCGGCAGGGTTTACGGAAAGCTCGGACCGGAATCAGTAGTGGTGAGGGAACATGTTTGGTTTGCGTTCCCTTTGTCTCAGGAGACTGAGTATACGTATCGGGATAAAGAAATGAGTGGGATTTTTGTTACTCTGGCAGAGCCAGAGGACAGTGACAGAGATAATCGCAAGTCACCGTATGTTCCACTTGAGCAGATGCTGGATGTAAAACGGGAGACGCAGGAATCGGATGTATACAGCCTGTGTGCTATTTTATATCAGATGATTACCGGCATTGAGCCTCCGGATGCCCGCGAGAGGATCAGTGGGGCAGTGGTAAAAAGTCCGTCAGAGCTGGGGGCTGACATTTCTAGTTTTCAGGAAAAGGTACTGCTGCGAGGGCTGGCATTGATGGAAAAAGACCGGTATGCCGATGCTGCAGAACTATATTTGGATTTGTATGGGGAGAATGGAAGCAAGGAAGTTGAATCGGTAGATTTTTCCGAGATGCAGGAGACACGCCCAGACAGCGCAAAGAAACAGTATGAGAGAAGCAGAGAAGAATATGAAGTCCTTGGACGTTTGGTCAGTGTGCTGCAAGTCCGGTTAAAAACATTGGAAAAAGATAGTGAATACAAAATACAGTCCCAGAAAAATCAGAAGAATGTCCTTCGGCATGGATGGCGCAACAGTGTAAAATTTGGAAAAAAAGTGTTGCGGATTGTTTTTCTGGACACTGCCTTCGGCTGTGGAAAGCAGGCATGGGATGTTTCGGAGAAGCGTGATGGCAGTGTGATGGCATGGCTGAAAAAAAGAGGCGGCATACTGGATCGCTGTTATGACCTTTATATTGGGGCAGAGGGCGGCGTGTCAGCACCCGAGGACAGCAGCTATTTATTTGCGGGATTTAAAGGATTAGAGGAACTTAATTTCCAGGGGAATTTTGATACATCCAATGTGAGGAATATGAAAGGTATGTTTTTTGAATGCAGCAGTATCCGTACCATGGATATAGATTGTTTCGACACTTCTCAAGTAACTGATATGAGTTACATGTTTTCCTGCTGCAAGGGCGTGAGATATTTGAATGTGGCAGGTTTTGATACCTCCCGGGTAACGACGATGCGGGGAATGTTCAGTACTTGTCCCGGGTTAGTACGGCTGGATGTAGGAGGCTTCGACACTTCTAAGGTGACGGATATGTGCTTTATGTTTAGCGGCTGCAGGAGCTTGAAGAAACTTGATATAAACGGTTTTGACACATCTAAGGTTATGGATATGTGTAATATGTTTGCAAATTGTGAATGCCTGACATATTTGAATGTGGACAACTTTGATACTTCCCAGGTGAAAAGTATGAAGTACATGTTTTGGGGCTGCAATGGCTTAGCTAGCCTGGATATCAGTCATTTGGATTTGTCCTGTCTAAAACACGGCGAGAGGATTCTGCCGAATCATTTGTGCAAATAAGTAATGGTACGGTGGTGGACGCTTAATTCGAAAGGTGGGGATGAGAAGTGATACCAGTTTTAAAACGATTTTTAATCCTTTTCATGGCCGTTAGCATGACACTGCTTTTTTCTTCCTGCAGCCTGTACCAAAGGTATGCGTATAAGCAGGCCCGGGCCCGGCTTTGGGAGGAATTAAAAGGGTCTGTTGATGAACAGGTTGCTGCAAAGGATGCGGATCCTTCCCGGAATGGCATTGATATGATCAAAAGCCGTATTATTATGAGTGATATAGAAAGAGGCTCATCTGATCATATTATAAAGCTGTTTTCCACCCAGGTTATTTCAGAAATTGGAGAAAAAGAGCTTCGCCATGCCATTGAAAACATGCAAAATGTTTTTCAGGGAGAATTGGTTTCCTATAAAACCTTGCCTTCAGGCAGCAGCGGCCACCGGGGCGGCCAGGGAGTGACAACGGAAGGGTATAAGGTGGCAGTTTATACAGATATGGACATTTATGAAATGTATCTGGAATACGTTACTGAGGACAGCTCATCGGATGACTGGAAAAAGACCAGAGACAATATTGGGCTGCACCGCATAGTCATACTTCCAGTAAGCGTATCTTATGATACCCATGGGGCAGAAGGCTCCAAATATGAGGATTATCTGGATAAGGAGGGCGTCTTTTATATGGAAGCTGATCCGGCTGCCAGAAATGTCACCTATGAAGGAAAAGGATACACAGGCTACAGTATTGTCTATTTACAGGAAGAATTTTATGAAGCCGCTGATCCCGACAGCTGCGAAAGGCTTATGGAAGTCCTGGATTTGGTTGGCTTTAAGGGGGATATTACGGCTATTTCATATACGGACGCTGAGGATGCTTCCGCCGGGGATTATAATATGATCCTGAAGGATGAGGCCGGGAAAGATTTTTACATCCGTAAGGCTTTGTGGGAAAGTAATCAATGCGTTCAAGGGCTGAAAATTGCCGATGAACAGATGAAGGTATTGTATGAGGAAAGTGAGTAAGGAGGTGTTTATAGATGATCGACACTGAAAAAAGGAAGCAGCCTGTAGGCATTGAAGATTTCGGGAAGATCCGCAGGGAGAATTTTTATTATGTGGATAAGACGGCGATGATCCGCGACTTGCTGAGAAAATGGGGGGAAGTCAACCTGTTTACCCGGCCGCGGCGTTTTGGAAAGTCCCTGAATATGAGCATGCTGAAGGCTTTTTTTGAAATCGGGTGTGATCCGTCGTTATTTGATGGACTGGAAATATCCCATGAAAAGGAACTGTGTGAAAAATACATGGGGAAGGTTCCTGTATTGTCTATGAGCCTAAAGGGGGTCAATGGAAATGATTATGACACTGCCCGGGCCCTTATATGTTCTGTTATTGGAGAAGAAGCACTTCGTTTTTATGATGTTTTGATAAGCAGCAGCCGGCTTAATGATGTAGAAAAGGCGCGCTATAAACAATTAGTTATGGTGGATCAGGCAAACCGGGAAAGTTTTATTATGTCTGATGCTGTTTTGATGGGCAGTCTCAGGACCCTCTCTGCATTGCTGGAAAAGCATTATGGCAGCAAGGTAATCGTTTTAATTGATGAGTATGATGTCCCGCTGTCAAAAGCAAATGAGCATGGGTATTATAAAAAAATGGTCCTTTTGCTCAGAAATATGTTTGAACAGGTCCTTAAAACCAATGAAAGTCTGTATTTTGCAGTTTTGACAGGATGCCTGAGGGTGGCAAAGGAAAGTATTTTCACAGGGCTGAATAATCTGAAAGTATTTTCTATTACCAGTGTACATTTTGATCAATACTTTGGCTTTACAGATGAGGAAGTAAAGGACATGCTTTCTTATTATGGGCTGGAGGATCGATATGATGCGGTTAAAAAATGGTATGACGGTTATTGTTTTGGCGACGCAGAGGTTTACTGCCCATGGGATGTGATCTGCTATTGTGACGAAGCGGCGGACGGAAAAACGAAGGGACCTAAAAATTACTGGTCAAATACCAGCGGCAATGATTCTGTCCGCCATTTTATTGAAAAAATGGGCAATGGCATTATGCGTGGGGAAATGGAAACCCTGATTGCCGGTGAAACTGTGGAAAAAGAAATTCATGAAGATCTGACCTATAACCATCTTTATGACTCAGTGGAAAATTTATGGAGCATGTTGTTTATGACCGGATATTTAACCCGGCGCGGCGGATCTGACGGAGACCTATTCCGGCTGGCTATCCCTAACATGGAGATCCGGAGTATATTTATCCGACAGATCATGGCAATGTTCAGGGAAGATGTTGCCAAAGACGGTGTGCTTTTAAAGGAATTTTGTGATGCTCTGGAAAAAGGCAATGCACAGAAGGTAGAAACTTTGTTTAAAACTTATTTGAAAAAAACCATCAGTATTCGGGACACTTTTGCCCGGCGGCCTACGAAAGAGAATTTTTATCATGGTATTCTCCTGGGTATTTTAGGTTATAAAAATGACTGGTATTTGAAATCCAATAAAGAATCCGGAAATGGCTTCAGCGATATTTTTATCTATATTGAAGGTGCAGATGCAGATACTGGGATCATCATCGAAGTAAAGTATGCCCAGGACCGGCAGCTTGAACAGGCCTGCCGTAATGCTATTTCCCAGATTGATAAGAACCGGTATGTGGAAGAATTAAAGGATGAAGGCTGCCATACCATTTTAAAGTACGGGATTGCCTGCTACAAAAAGGAATGTCGGGTTCTTGTTGAAAAAGAAAACATCTGTGAGTAATGACCAGAATGAGTGGAGGAATCAGATTTGAAAAAGAATAAATATGAAATCGATATGTGCAATGGTTCTATCATGGATAAGTTGATTTCATTTGCACTGCCGCTGATGCTTTCAAGTATTTTGCAGCTTATGTTTAATGCGGTGGATATTATTGTTGTGGGACGGTTTTCCGGCAGCCAGGCTTTGGCGGCGGTAGGCTCTACCACAGCGCTGATCAATATTTTTACAAACCTGTTTATTGGTATTTCCCTTGGGGCCAATGTGCTTGCCGCCCGTTATTTTGCGGCAGGCCATGATAAGGAAATGTCAGAAGCCGTACATACGGCCATTGCCTTTGCCATGATCAGCGGTATTGTCATGGCTGTGGCAGGCGTAAGTATTTCCCGCCTGGCTCTGGATCTTATGGATACGCCGGCTGATGTGATCGACCTGTCGGCGGTCTATATGCGGATCTACTTTTTAGGAATGCCGTTTTTTATGCTGTATAATTATGGCGCAGCCATACTTCGGGCTGTGGGAGATACAAAGCGGCCGCTGATCTTTTTGGCTGTGGCAGGTATGGCCAATGTGGTCCTGGATCTTTTGCTGGTGATCGTTATTCCTCTGGGGGTTGCCGGCGTGGCCATCGGCACAGTTACATCCCAGATGATCTCCTGTATTTTTGTGCTCCGCTGCCTTTATAAAACTGATGCCAGCTATCAGCTTCGTTTTTCAAAGCTTAAGATCCGCTGGGGCTATCTGAAATGGATATTTCAGGTCGGTATTCCGGCAGGTATTCAAAGTACAGTGATTAATTTTTCTAATGTCCTGCTTCAGTCCTCGGTCAACTCTTTTGGCTCCATAGCCATGGCCGGGTACACAGCGGCCAACAATATTCTTGGCTTTTTATATGTGTCTGTCAATTCAGTCACACAGGCATGTATGAGTTTTACAAGCCAAAATTACAGTGTGGGAAAACAAAAGCGTATTGACCGGGTACTTTTGGACTGCGGGATTATTACCGTAGTGGTTTCTGTAGTGCTGGGCGTAGGGGCCTATGTTTTTGGTTCTCAGATCCTGACCATTTATACAACAGACCCGGAAGTGATCCAGTGCGGCCTTGAAATCCTGTCCATTACGACGGTGCCTTACTTTTTGTGCGGGATCATGGATTTATTTCCCGGATCCATGCGTGGTATGGGCCACTCCGGCGTGCCTATGATCCTGTCCATTATTGGAACTGTCGGAACCCGTATTGTATGGATTTATGCCTTTTTCCCACATAATCGTTCCTTGTATTTCCTGTTTATTTCCTATCCCGGCTCCTGGATCTTTACGATCATCATGCAGGTGATCTGTTTCTATTATGTAAGGAAAAAGAGTATCCGGGAAATGAAAGCTGCAGGCGTATATACGGTATGAGTTTTATGAATGACCATTTACGGGGAATTTTTGCGGCCCAGGAAAAAGAAGATCTGGACCGTATGACGGTTAATTTTTCGCAGGCTGTCCGGAAAGAATTTCATAATATGCCGGAAAATATAAACGGCTTTGGAAAAAATGTCTATACGCCTGGTGAAATTATGGCATTTTCCATAAAGAAAACGCTGGTAAGGGTTTCTTCGGAATTAAGCCTGCGAAAGCATACCCTGTGTCAGGTGCCCTATTACCATACCCATGATTTTTATGAGCTGATCTATGTTTATCAGGGCAGGGGCGGGCAGTATTTGCCGGATGAAAAGGAACCTTTGGAAATGGGCGAAGGGGCTCTGTGTCTTTTAACGCCGGGAAAGATCCATGCAATGATGCCTGCAGCGGAAAATGATATTGTGTTAAAGCTGATCCTGCCCGGCAATGTATTTAAAGGTCTGATGGAACGCTTTGAAACCGATGGGGCTAAGGCGTGGGCGCAAAAGCTTTTAATGCCCAATGAGCTGTACCGGTTTCTGGCGGTGTTAGGGACTGATATGAAGCTAAAGCTTTTAATGGAAGGCCTTTTAGAAGAAATGTACCGGAAGGAAGGATGCCAAAGGCTTGTTGTGGACAGTCTGCTGAACCTGCTGTTTGTCAGCCTTGAGCGCACCGTAATGGAGCACAGGCAGGGCGGTTTTCTTTATGCAGTTTCCAATTATATCCGAAAAAATCTTCCGGATGCATGTCTTAAAGGCCTGGCGGATGAAATGGGATACAGCCCGCGGCATATGGGGCGTAAGATCATGGAGGCATCCGGCGGCAGCTTTTCTGATCTTTTAACCCGGATACGGCTCCAAAGGGCGGCAGAGCTGCTGCAGGATACCCATTTGCCGGTAGAAGCAGTGGCCAGAGAGTGCGGGTATCAGACCACTTCCGGATTTTACAAAGGTTTTATAAAAATATACGGCATGGCTCCGGGAGAATACCGGGCCCGCGCTTTAAAACAATTTAATCAGTGACAGCAGTATATCACCGGCTTTTGGGCCGGTGATTGTCGTTTCAGGACAAATCTATGCCCTGTCAGGACATTGCCGGATAAAGGAAGGACATGGTATGATCTTTGGAAGAAAAGGGGGAGATCGCTTATGAAAAGCAGAACAAAAAACCATCTGTCTGAAGAAAAAATAAAAGAACTGGTCCGCATCCATTTTGGCAGCAGCTGTGAGATCGGAGCGATCACGGAGCTTAAAGGCGGTATGTTTAATGCCATTTACCGGATCCAACGGATCAGGGAAAAGGATGGGCTCATATTAAAGGTCGGGGTGGCTCCGGGGACAAAAAAAAGCTGGGGCAGGAAGATGTGGACAGGATCCGTAAGGAAATGGCCGGATATTTGGCCCAGCTCCATAATATCCATGGGGATTACTTTGGGTATTTCACTAAGGAAGAAAGCCGGCAATACAAAACGTGGAAAATGGCTTTTTTCCGTATGTTTTCTCAGATACTTAAGGACAGCCGTGCCCATGGAGTAAAGCTTCCTTATAGGGAAATCCAGGACACACTTAAAAGGCATTCCCGGCTGCTGGAAGATGTTGGTACGCCATCTCTTGTGGAATATGACTGCCATGAAGGCAATATTTTTGTGAAAAATGCAGGCAGCGGTTATCATATTGAAGGAATTCTGGATTTTGAAAGAGCCTTTTGGGGAGATCCTGCGGCGGATTTTCCGGCTGCATTTATTTTTAAGGATGATCTGAGAAAAGAAAAAGCCTTTCTGGCAGCATATATGGAAGCAACGGGGAAAACGGCCTATACAAAAGCGGATGAAAATAAGTATCAGCTGTATCGTTTGTATATTTTGACCATTATGGCCGCAGAAACGTTCCGGTATGGATTTTTATATGGCAGGCTCCAGGGCATGTGGGCCAAAAGCCAGATCAAAAAGTGCCTGAAATATCTGGAGGGGGATGGCAATGGAAGATGCACAAAAACGCCGGATGATGGAGGAAATGCCTGAACCGCAGCTTTTGTGGAAAATGGCAGGCCCGTCCATGGCAGGGGTCATGGCCTATAATTTATACAATATTTTTGATACATTATTTGTATCTCAGGGAACAGGCGCCAGCGGCGTGGGAGGCATCGCTGTGTCATTTCCATTATTTATTTTTTTATCGGCAGTATCCTCCACGTTAGGCAGCGGGGCGGCGTCAGTGATTTCAAGGGCGCTGGGAAAAGGGGATATAAACCTGGCGGCAAAAGCAGCGACCAATACATTTGCTCTGTTTTACGCCACAGCCCTGCTGATCACTGTATGCGGGCTGGTCTGGCTGGATGAGCTGCTGATGTTCATGGGTGTGACTCAGAGCCTTATGCCCTATGCCCGGGCCTATACGCGGATCATCCTGCTGGGGGCAGTGACCAGCACCGGTTTTTCAAGCCTTATACGGGCCGAAGGCAGCAGCCGGTATGCCATGTACATTTGGGTAATCCCTATGTGTGCCAATATTGTTTTAGACAGCCTGTTTATTTTTGCCCTGCATATGGGCGTTACAGGGGCTGCGGTTGGGACTGTTGCGGCCCAGTGTATCTCTATGGGCATGAGTATTTACTATTTTTTTATTTCAGGAAAAAGTGTCCTTCATATACAGCGAAGGCACTTTGCCCCGGATTTTAGTCTGATGGGAGAAATGATCAGTATTGGGCTGCCGTCTTTTTTGCAAATGGGCGGTCAGTCCGTGGCCCTGGTTTTGGTGAACCGGCTTCTGAAAATTTATAGCGGAGATATGGCTATAAGCGCCTATGGCATTGTTAATAGGATCATTGTTTTTATTTCATTTCCTATTCAGGGCCTTGCCCAAGGGCTTGCTCCGGTGATCGGATATAATAAAGGCGCAGACAAATATGTACGGACGAAAAAGCTGTTAAAGACAGCCGCCATCATGGCCGGGGTCTATGGGATCGGCGCATTTTTGGCCGTTCTGGCAGGGGCAGAAGGGCTGATGAGGATTTTTACCGGGGATCCCCAGGTGCAGCATACGGGAAGCCATATGCTTGGCATTATCAGCAGCGCTCTGGTATTTAGTGGCATACAGACCATGGAAACGGTTTATTTTCAGGCTGCCGGCAAAAAAGCGCTGTCCCTGTTTCTTGCTCTTTTGGGACAGGTTTTGTGCTTTATCCCCGGTTTGCTTGTTTTAGCCAATACTTTGGGCCAGGACGGCATTTGGTACGCGTTCCCTGTGTCTGCTTTTGCGGCTTTTGGAATATCCACATGGGCCGTAGGCCTGGAGGGACGAAGACGTAACAGTGCAGCTGGCTGAACTGTTCCACGCAGGCCGTAAAATCTTTGGCACACCTCTTGACATGATATAAGAGGTGTGTTATTTTATGTATAGATGTAACAATAATAGTTACAATTGAGGCGATGCAAGATTACAGTGCAGCAGCATAACCTGCAGGAAGCAGAGGTGTTTTCATGGAAACAAAGGATTATTTAAAGATTTTAAGAGATGAGATTCATTCCGCAGTGATCGCCACTGTGGATGGCCAAGGGCATCCGGCGGCCCGGGTCATTGACATTATGCTGGCGGATGACAACAGCCTGTATTTTATTACGGCAAAAGGAAAGGCATTTTATAAACAGCTGATGGATGATCCTTATGTGGCCATCAGCGGTATGTGCGGCGGTGAGGGAAGTATGAATAAAAAGGCCATTTCCATCCAGGGCCGTGCCAGAAACATCGGTTCACAAAAGCTTTTGGAGGTATTTCGGGAAAATCCGTATATGGCTCAGATTTATCCTTCCCAGGAGAGCCGCATGGCTCTGGAGGTTTTCCAGGTTGACGAGGGACAGGGAGAATTTTTTGATCTGTCGGCAAAGCCTGTTTTCCGGGATACATTTGTCCTTGGGGACAGAACAAAAGCCGACAGGATTCCCGGCGGTTACCGGATTACGGATCAGTGCCGGGGCTGCGGAAAATGCGCTTTAACATGTCCTCAAAACTGTATTGACATATCTGTCCGTCCGGCAGTGATCCATCAGGAACATTGCCTGCATTGCGGCAACTGCCTGGCAGTATGTTCTTATGGCGCAGTTGAAAAACGTTGATGAAAACTGAACTTATATTTAGGAGGAGCGTATGGTCATGACACATAGCGAACAGCGGCTTTATTTAATTCAAGAATTACTGGCGGAAGATTCAAGATACTTTGGGATTTCTATTCCATCCGGTGCGCAGGAGCAGAAAGATTTGCTGCGAAGTTTGATGAATGTGCGTATGCCGAAGCCAATTTCAAAAGATTTTTTGAAAGTACAGGACGAATATTTAAAAGCAGAGCGGGATGCCAGAGGGATCACAGATTGCGGGGCATTGCCGGGGCTGTCATCCGATGAGCGGATTGTATTATGGCAGGGGGATATTACCACGTTAAAGGCGGACGCTATTGTTAATGCAGCTAA
This sequence comes from Candidatus Scybalocola faecigallinarum, assembly GCA_018711005.1. Taxonomy (GTDB): domain Bacteria; phylum Bacillota; class Clostridia; order Lachnospirales; family Lachnospiraceae; genus Catenibacillus; species Catenibacillus faecigallinarum. Next base: position 98,303 of record DVIT01000016.1, read on the forward strand.
CAGCGCATTAAGGGGATGCTTTCATCCGCTGCATTCCTGTATTGATAACATGATCCATTCCAGGAGCGGTATACAGCTGCGGCTTTTATGCGATGAGATCATGAACCGGCAGGGTCATGAGGAACCGACCGGCAGGGCAAAGATCACGCCGGCCTTTAATCTGCCGTGTAAATATATCCTGCATACAGTAGGCCCGATCATTTACGGGCATGTTACCAAAAAAGACAGGGAGCTTTTGGCTTCCTGCTATCAATCCTGCCTGGAGCTGGCTGTGGAAAACGGGTGCAAAAGCATTGCCTTTTGCTGTATTTCCACCGGGGAATTTCATTTCCCAAATGCGCAGGCCGCCAGGATTGCTGTAGAGACCGTGAGACAATTTTTAGCGGAGAAAAATCCGGATCTCCGGGTGATCTTTAATGTATTTAAAGATGTAGATCGGGAGATTTATGAAAATCTTTTGTGCGTACCCCGATGATCGAAATTAACATTATATAAACATTATTCAGACAAAATAAAAATATATCCCTGTCATAATAAGCCCATTAGTTAAAAAGACAGGGATGATCATTATGAAACAACACATTTCTTTTTTTAAACAAGTAAACCTATGGTCTGGGTTAAATGGATGGGAAGTGATGCGCCATGAGACTTGACAGCAGCGCCAATATTTATCCCGCCATCGCTACAACGGCATATCCCCAGGTATACCGCCTTACTGTCAGTATGGCCACTGCTGTGGTGCCTGGGCTGTTAAAGGCGGCAGTGAGAGATATACTGCCGTTCTTTCCTGAATTTTGCGTCAGCATGGCCCGGGGAACTTTTTGGTATACTTTTGAGCCGGCGGATCTGTTTCCTCAGGTTGAGCCGGAATACGAGTCACAGCCCAGGCCTTTTGAACCGTCTGACTTACAGTTTCGTATCTTATATGAGAAAAATAAAATCCATTTAGAAGCATTTCACGCGTTGACCGACGGCAGCGGTGCTGTAGATTTTCTCCACAGTATTTGCTGCGGATGCCTCTGGCAGGACTGAAAGCAGTGAGCAATGCATATGATGTAACCGTGTGTGAGCTGCTGACGGCTGTATGCTTGTATGGACTGATGCTGGAATACCGGGATGAAGCTGTACGGGAAGGCCGCATTTTCCGCATTGCAGTCCCTGTAAATCTTCGGCCTTATTTCAAAGAAGAAACGCCAAGAAATTTTTTTACATGTATTCCGGTTGAACTGGATCCTGCACAGGATCAAACACCAATTTGGCCCAGAACCATTTATGCGTGAAGCTGATCCAGCTGATCCGGGCCCTTGGGATCCCGGGAACCGTGGAAACGCATGGTATGAAGTGGTGGTCCGGCCAAAAGGAACAAAAGGTGGAATTATGGAAAAAAACTATTTTATCACAGGAATTAACGGTTTTTAGGAAGAACATTGGCCGGTATGCTGCCGGAAGCAGGAGGAATATGGGTATGGGCAATTTAATATTTTTCTGTTTACAGAGGAACAGCAGCAGACGGTGCCACCTGTTAAGCTGTCCGGGCTGTCAGAGAGGATTCTTTTACCGTGTCTGTGTTCTTTAAAAATCGGATGGTATCATAAATATCCTGTTCCGTTGTTTCCGGATGGATGGTACACATGCGCAAAACTTTTTTTCCGCAAAGCTCTGTGGTGAAAATCTGGGCAAATCCGCTTTGGGTGATTTCCCTTGCAATATTCTGATTGATCCGGTCCAGTTCCCGGGGAGACAGCTGTCTGTGGGAAATATAGCGGAAATTAATGATTCCCAACTGGGCGGGAGAGACGATCTCCCAGTCCGGAGACTGGCTGATGAGCCTTTGGGCAAGCTGAGCAAGGGCACAGCCGTGATCGATGATTTTTTCCATGGCATCAGTTCCCATAGCCTGCAAGGTGAGCCACAGCTTTAAGCTGCGGGCGGGACGTGTCAGTTCCGGTCCCAGATCCCAAAACTCGACGCTGTCGGCAGAGGATTGGGCATCTTTTAAGTATTCCGGATGGGCAGAAAAGCTGTGAACCAGACAGGACTGGTCCCGTACCAGGACAACACTGCACCCGTAGGTCTGCAGAAGCCATTTGTGGGCATCCCAGCTTAAACTGTCTGAAAGGCTGATCCCGGATAAATTTTTTCTGTACTGGTCAGACAGCAGGGCCGAAGCGCCATAGGCACCGTCCACATGCATCCACAGATCATATTCCCGACAAAGGGCAGCAATCTGGGGCAGAGGGTCAACGCTGCCGGTATTGGTGGTGCCGGCAGAGGCAATTACGGCAAAAGGCTTTTTGTGAGCGTTTATATCCTTAATAATGGCCGCTTTCAGGACAGAAATATCCATGGCAAATAAAGCATCGGAAGGGATTACCCGGATCTGGTCTTTGGAAAATCCGATAATGTGCAGGCCCTTGACAACAGAAGAATGTGTTTGGTCAGAAACATAAACCATACCTTTACTGTATTCCTCATGAGATAATTTTGCATCTCTTGCGGCAGTTAGCGCTGTAAGATTAGCTATGGAACCGCCTGAAACAAACAGACCGCCGCTTTCCTTCGGGAATCCGGCAAGGCCGCACATCCATCGGATCAGTTTTTTCTCAATAAGATTCGCTGCAGGGGCATTTACCGTACAGCTGGCGTGAGGATTCCAGGCATTGGTCATAATATCGCCCATCCAGGAAAGAAGGGATGCTGTAGAGGGCACACAGGCGAAGCTGCGGGGATGCTGCCCTAAAAGTGTGGAAGCGTACACTTTCTCAAGCATTTCTTTATACACATCTTTTAAGGGTCTGCCTTTATGAGGGATTGACTGGTCATTTAGCCCGGCAAGACATTCTTTGCCGGCAGGACGGAACACAGGGCCGCTTTCCATATGGTTATAAAAATCAACAGTGGATGATATAAAATCCTTCATCAGAATACCGACTTCTTTGTTTTGTTCTTTTGTTTTCATTAATACAGCTCTGACGATTAAAATTAATTATTAAAAAAACCCCCCTTTTTTCAGGGATTTGCGAGATAATAAAAATAGGAAAAAAAGTTTTTCTTCGCAAGCCCAAAAGAAGGGAGGTTTTTCCAGCAAAAACAAAAGAGAAAATCACAAGAAAAGAAACGAGGGAACACCTGGCCCAGTTTA
>DVIT01000017.1 GCA_018711005.1 Candidatus Scybalocola faecigallinarum
GCCAGATTGGTCCGCATATCCGCAAGTGTCAAAAGAACACCATCCACCTTCAACGCCGGATTGATCTGTCTTTGTACCTTACCGATTGTTTTCATGAGCTGTGTCATTCCCTTTGCCGGAAGATACTGGGCCTGTACCGGTACAATCACACTGTCAGACGCTGCCAGTGCATTAATCGTCAGCATACCTAAACTCGGCATACAGTCAATCAGCACATAGTCGTATCCTCTTTTCACTTCATTGAGATAGTTTTTCAGAGTGAGTTCCCGGCTCATGGCATTGACAAGCATAACTTCCAGTCCTGCCAGTTCAATATTGGACGGAATCAGATCAACGCCTTCCTCATGGTGTAAGATTCCGGCGTGGCTATCCATTTCCCGGTCAGCCACAATCCCCTCTAACTGTGTGGCAAGTGTCACAGAAAGATTATCCTGCTCCGGCCATCCCAGTGAGGTTGTCAGATCGCCCTGTGGATCAGCGTCCATCAGAAGAACCTTCTTCCCTTCTCTGGCAAGCCCGATCCCTAAGTTGACGGTTGTGGTGGTTTTCCCCGTTCCGCCTTTCTGGTTGGCAATCGCAATTACTTTGCAATTCGCCATAACGGTTCCCTCCTTTCCTAAAAATTTAATAGCCATCTTCCCGTGTAGGAAATGGCTATGTATGATTCCCGTCTATTAAACGGGAATTTCCTGTTCTTCTGTTTCTAACCTCTTATCCTCAATCACGTCATAAAAATCAAAAATAAATTCCGACACGAAAGATTCCTGCAGTTCTTCCGATTTTTCCAACTGTGCGATCTCCTGCGGATATTCCATGCCGGCAATTCCAAACAATCCTCTTATCATATGGAACGCCTCGCTGATTCTGTCTGTATCCACCAATGCAGTTATGGAGAAATAAATATCATCCATATCCCCAATTCTCGGGCTGTTGGAAAACAGTTTGTCGATCAGGGGCAATGTATAGGCTCCGGAGATCAGATTAACAGCATTGTTTACATTACTTGCGGCTTTTCTCGTTTTCTTCATAAATAATTCCTCTCTTTCTTTTTGATCTGGCAGGCAGCCATATATTATAGAACGCAAAAAAGCCGCCTGCTCTCAATTAAAAGAACAAACGGCTTTCTGCACATTTCTATCTCTTTATTCATTTTTACTCATTGTAATTTTAGTTCCAAAATAGTACCACGGAGCATATGATAAGCCGGGAAACCCAGTGTTTATGCGGCTTCCCGGCTCTCTGTTTACTACTCGAACTCTATCGTCGCCGGCGGTTTCCCTGTGCAGTCATAGAGCACCCGGTTAACCCCTTTAACCTCGTTGACGATTCTGTTGGTGACCTTTGCGAGAACTTCCCAGGGGATCTGGGCGGCTTCGGCGGTCATAAAATCAGATGTCATTACGGCACGAAGGGCAATGGCATAGTCATAGGTTCGGAAATCTCCCATAACGCCTACGGAGCGCATATTGGTCAGGGCTGCAAAGTACTGGCCAAGATCTTTATCTACGCCGGCTTTATGGAGTTCCTCCCGGTAAATGTAGTCAGCATCCTGGACAATGCGGACTTTTTCTTCCGTTACTTCGCCTACAATACGCACGCCAAGTCCCGGGCCCGGGAACGGCTGTCTGAATACAAGATATTCCGGCATACCAAGCTCAAGGCCGGCTTTGCGCACTTCATCCTTGAAAAGCATACGCAGAGGTTCTACGATTTCTTTAAAGTCTACAACGTCCGGCAGTCCTCCTACGTTATGATGGGACTTGATCACTGCGGACTTTCCAAGGCCGCTTTCGATCACATCGGGATAAATGGTTCCCTGGACAAGAAAGTCTACGGAACCGATCTTTTTGGCTTCTTCTTCAAAGACGCGGATAAATTCCTCACCGATGATCTTTCTCTTTGTTTCAGGATCGGTTACGCCTTTTAACTTGCTGTAATAGCGCTGCTGGGCGTTGACACGGATAAAGTTCAACTCATATGGGCCTTCGGGGCCAAATACGGCTTCTACTTCGTCCCCTTCGTTTTTACGCAGAAGTCCGTGATCCACAAAGACACATGTAAGCTGCTTGCCTACAGCTTTGGAAAGAAGAACTGCTGCCACAGAAGAATCCACGCCGCCGGAGAGAGCGCATAAAACCTTTCCGTTTCCGATTTTTTCACGGAGAGACTGAATGGTGGTTTCTACGAAAGAATCCATTTTCCAATCGCCGGCGCATCCGCACACCTTATATACAAAGTTGGAAAGCATTTTCATGCCTTCTTTTGTATGCATAACTTCCGGATGGAACTGGGTCGCATAAAGCTTCTTTTCCGGGCATGACATGGCAGCTGCCGGGCATACGGAAGTGTGGGCAGTAATCTTAAAGCCTTCCGGCACTTTTGCAATATAATCTGTATGGCTCATCCAGCAGACTGTATTTTCGGATACGCCTTCAAAGATCACATCGCCGGTATCTACCGTCACTTCCGTGTGACCATATTCGCTTACCGGAGCTGTTTCTACAACACCGCCCAGGGTGTAGGCCATAAGCTGGGATCCATAACAAATTCCAAGAATTGGGATGCCCAATTCAAAAATTTCTTTCTGATAATGGGGTGAGGTTTCGTCATATACACTATTGGGACCGCCGGTAAAAATAATACCCTTTGGATTTAATGCTTTGATCTCATCCAAAGACATGGTATATGGCTTGACTTCACAGTAAACATTACACTCTCTTACACGCCGTGCAATGAGCTGATTGTACTGTCCGCCAAAGTCCAAAACTATGATCATTTCGTTTTTCACAGGATCTTCCTCCATCTCATTTGGTTTATACTGTAACGGCAGTGATCACTGCCGCATTTCCACATAGCTCTTTCATATGAAAGCCGCCTGCAGATACAAATGCCGGACAGGCTTCCATAGTATTTTATTTTACACTACTTAGCCTGAGTGTGGCAATACCTTTTCGCAATAAAAGTCAAAGAAACGTAACAGCTCAGCTGGCTGAACTGTTACAAAGAAACGCGCAGGACTGCCTGAACTGCTGTAAAATAAAACCAGAGAAAGGAACTTATATAGCGTCTCCTCCTGGGATCACTATGGTATATTCTCCTTCCTCTGGTTTCGGTTAAGCATCATAACGATTCAGCCGCGCCAGCCGGAATTCCCGGCTGACGGTACTTTTCAGAAAGCTGGCGCCGCTCCGCTTTTTAAGCCGCCGGCCCTGCTTTTTGGGCGGCTGGCGCGGCTCTGGCTCTTTGGGACGACCGGCGCGGATCTGGCTCTTTGAGCGACCGGCCCTGTGGCTGAAGCGTTATTAAAAATCAGTGATGGAACAGGCGGATACCTGTAAAGCACATAGCCATGCCATATTTGTTGCAGGTTTCGATTACATTGTCGTCACGGATGGATCCGCCTGGCTGGGCAACATATTTTACGCCGCTTTTATGAGCGCGTTCGATGTTGTCGCCAAATGGGAAGAATGCATCTGAACCAAGAGCAACATCCTGCATCTTGTCCAGCCATGCACGTTTTTCTTCTTTTGTAAATACCGGCGGTTTTACTTTAAAGATGTTTTCCCATGCGCCGTCTGCAAGGACGTCCATATAATCTTCGCCAATATACAGGTCAATGGCATTGTCTCTGTCGGCGCGGCCGATCTTATCTACAAACTGGAGACCAAGTACCTGAGGAGACTGGCGCAGGAACCAGTTGTCGGCTTTCTGTCCGGCCAGGCGTGTGCAGTGGATACGGGACTGCTGTCCGGCACCGATACCGATGGCCTGTCCGCCTTTAGCGTAGCATACAGAGTTGGACTGAGTATATTTTAAAGTGATCAGGGAAATGATCAGGTCGATCTGAGCGGACTCAGGAATTTCTTTGTTTTCTGTCACAATGTTTTTCAGCATCTCTTTATCGATCTTAAGCTCGTTTCTGCCCTGTTCAAAAGTAATGCCGAACACTTCCTTATGCTCTACAGGCGCCGGTGTATAGTCCGGATCGATCTGGATCACATTGTAATTGCCTTTTTTCTTGGCTTTTAAGATTTCCAGAGCTTCCGGCTCGTAACCGGGAGCGATAATACCGTCGGAAACTTCTCTCTTGATCAGCTTTGCTGTTGCCACATCGCATACATCAGATAAGGAAATAAAATCGCCAAAAGAGGACATACGGTCTGCGCCTCTGGCTCTGGCATAAGCGCTGGCCATAGGTGTCAGCTCACCCATATCATCCACCCAGTAGATCTTGCGCTCTATGTCCGTCAGCGGCAGACCTACAGCAGCTCCGGCAGGTGATACATGCTTAAAGGAAGTTGCCGCCGGGAGTCCTGTGGCATTTTTTAATTCCCGAACTAACTGCCATCCGTTAAATGCGTCCAGGAAGTTAATATATCCCGGCTTTCCGTTTAATACAGTAATAGGCAGTTCTCCGTCCTTCATATAAATTTTTGAAGGCTTCTGGTTTGGATTACATCCGTACTTTAATTCAAACTCTTTCATCGTCTTTCCTCCATCATTACTTTGCTCATAAGTAACCGTTCAGCCAGTGAACGGCTACAGCACATCGTGGGCTGTGATACGCTTTCATCTGCAGTGCTTCCGCGCCCGGCGCCGCATGTTTGCGGCTGCAGGATCAGCAGTTTTTGTTTACGATCCGTGTTTCGTATTTGCCGGTTTCAATGTCAATGTATCTTACAAATAAAGAAACTTTATTATCTTCGTTAAGGTTGTCCCATAACAATGCTGTATAGACATCAATGTCATTTTCCACATTAACACGCTTTGGCTCGCCTTCAAAGCTTGGCAGAGGGTTGCCGTCGCACTTGTACGTATGGATAAAATGTCCCTCGCCGGCTGCCGGATTGTTGTATGCAAAGTTAAAGCGGTTGCAGCTTGAAGGATCGCCTTCGTTGCTCTTTAAAATGGACATGGCATAATTATACTTTCCATTTTCAATATGCATGATGCCGGAGATACGAGGGGTGTAGTTGGGGGCATCCGGTTCAAATTCCCGTGTACGGAGAGACTGCTCAAAGGTCATCTGCTTGTCCATAAGCTCATAAATCGTATCGGTCTGGTCTCCGTTGGTGACAATGGTCTTATTGCCAAGGACACGCACTGGCGCGTAAATGATCAGACTGGGATCAACAAGCTTTGATTCATCAAAAGCCTGGGTACGGATCCCTTCTCCGTCCTGGACAAAGACACGGTTGCGGCTGTTTTCACTTCTCCCCATAATAAAATAGGCAGCTACAGCCTTGGTTCCGTCTGGTGTCCGGCCTAAAATAATCCCGCGTCCCGGATACGCGTTTGATGACAGTTCATTAGCAATCGAAAGTTTTTCCATGATAGTATCTCCTTTCATCTTTTTGAATCAGCAAAAGTCCGTGCTGCAAAAACACCAGACTCCTGGAGGTTTGGTAACAAAAACCGCCCGGGCTGTGTGAAAAAGTTCAGAATTTACCAAATCTTTTATCCGGCCCGGGCGGTTGACACGCTTTTCATGCCATACTCCGTGTGGTTTCAGCCATTCATATAAAACTAGCTTAACTGATTTATATAGGTTTGTCAACGGAAAGGCATTCATTAACATTATTAAATTATTTTTAACTTTATATTAGTTTGACTTATATAAGTCTTAAAGAAAACTTTTACTGTATTTCAGACCGCACAGGGGATTTTACTGGGTAATACTGTTTCCTGTGTAAAGCTGGTAGTATCTGCCTTTTTCAGCAATCAGCTGGTCATGGGAGCCCCGCTCGATAATCCGGCCGTTTTCAAGGACCATAATACAGTCGCTGTTTTTAATGGTGGACAAACGATGGGCAATGACAAAGGTTGTACGGCCGGCCATGAGCTTGTCCATACCGTCCTGCACAAGACGCTCTGTACGTGTATCAATGGAGCTGGTGGCTTCATCCAGGATCAGTACCGGAGGATCAGCTACGGCAGCCCGGGCAATGGACAAAAGCTGTCTCTGGCCCTGGCTCAGGTTGGCTCCATTGCCTGTGATCACAGTCTGGTATCCGTCCGGCAAATGGCGGATAAAGCTGTCCGCATTGGCCAGCTTTGCAGCGGCAATAACTTCTTCGTCTGTGGCATCCAGACGGCCATAGCGGATATTTTCCATAACCGTTGCCGTAAACAGCTGGGTATCCTGCAGTACGATGCCCAGAGACCGGCGCAGGTCTGCCTTTTTGATCTTATTAATATTAATGCCGTCATACCGGATCTTGCCATCCTGAATATCGTAAAAACGGTTGATCAGATTGGTAATAGTCGTTTTTCCGGCGCCGGTAGAGCCGACAAAAGCGATCTTTTGTCCTGGAGTGGCAAACATCTTAATGTTGTGAAGAACGATCTTATCTGGATTATATCCAAAATCCACATCATTAAACACCACATCTCCGGTCAGCTCAATATAATCCGTCTCGCCTGTGGCCTGGTGAGTATGCTTCCATGCCCAGTGTCCGGTACGCTTTGGCGTTTCCACCAGCTTTCCGTCTTTTTTCTCCACATTGACCAAGGTCACATAGCCGTCATCCACTTCCGGTGTTTCATCCAGCAGGCGGAAAATACGGTCTGCGCCGGCTAAAGCCATGATAATACTGTTAAACTGCTGGCTCACCTGGTTAATGGGCATGGTAAAGCTTTTATTAAAAGAAAGGAAGCTGGCCAGGCCGCCCAGGGTAAATCCAAAGACGCCGTTAATGGCCAGAACACCGCCTACGATGGCGCAGATCACGTAGCTGATATTTCCGATCTGAGCATTGGCCGGCATGAGCACATTGGCAAATTTATTGGCATTATCCGCACTTTCAAATAAGCGGTCATTGCGGCGGTCAAATTCTTTTTTGCTTTCTTCTTCATGACAGAAAACCTTAACAACCTTCTGGCCTTCCATCATTTCCTCAATAAAACCGTCCAAGGCGCCAAGATCCTGCTGCTGGGCCATGAAATACCGGCTGCTTAAGCTTCCCAGCTTCCGTGTCACAATGATCATGATCCCTACCATCAGTAAAGTGATAATGGTCAGCGGGATATTTAAAATGATCATGCTTACAAGGACGCTGATAATGGTAATCACGCTGGACAGCATTTGAGGCATGCTTTGGCTGATCATCTGGCGCAGGGTATCAATATCATTCGTGTAGGCAGACATAATATCCCCGTGGGCGTGGGTATCAAAATACCGGATAGGCAGGCTTTCCATATGGGTAAACATATCATCCCGGATATTGCGCAGCGTTCCCTGGGTCACATTGACCATGATCCGGTTGTAGGTAAACGTAGAGCACACGCCAATGGCGTAAAATATGGCGACTCTGAAAATAGCGCCTGCCAGTGGCCCGAAGTCTGCTGCAGATGATGAGCTGAGCATGGGAAGGATATAGTCATCAATCAATGTCTGCATGAACATGGTTCCCTGGACATTGGCAATAACACTGACAAAAATACATACAGCCACAATAATGCAGCTGAATTTATAGCTTTTCATCACATAGGCCAGGATACGCATTAACAGCTTTCCCGGATTTTTTACTTTAGGTTTTGGCCCTCTCATTCCTGGTCCCGGCATTATTGCTCACCTCCATTTTCATCAAAGTCCCCGCCGCCGCTGGTCTGGGACTCGTAAACATCTCTGTAGATCTCATTGCCGGCAAGCAGCTCATCATGGGTGCCAATGCCATGGATCTGTCCGTTTTCCATAACAATGATCCGGTCCGCATGCTGCACGCTGCTGATACGCTGGGCAATGATCAGCTTTGTCGTTCCCGGAATTTCTTCAGCAAATGCCTTGCGGATCTTCGCATCAGTTGCTGTGTCCACGGCGCTGGTGGAGTCATCCAGGATAAGGATCTTAGGCTTTTTCAAAAGCGCTCTCGCAATACACAGGCGCTGTTTCTGTCCGCCGGAAACATTGGTTCCGCCCTGTTCAATATAGGTTTCGTATTTTTGAGGAAACTTTTGTATGAACTCATCGGCGCAGGCCAGTTTACATGCCCGGATACATTCTTCTTCTGTGGCATTTTTATCCCCCCAGCGAAGATTTTCCAGGATCGTTCCGGAAAACAGGACGTTCTTTTGGAGGACAACAGCCACCTCATTTCTCAAGGTTTCTATGTCATAAGAACGCACATCTTTGCCGCCCACGTAAACCGCCCCATCTGTAACGTCGTACAAACGGCTGATCAGGTTCACCAGACTGGACTTGGCGCTGCCGGTACCTCCGATAATACCAATGGTTTCACCGGATTTAATTTTCAGGTCAATGTCTTTAAGGACAAGCTCCTCGCTTGTTTTTTTATAGGCAAAGTTTACATGGTCAAATACGATGCTGCCATCATCCACCTTCATTACAGGATTTTCCGGATTCACAATATCGCTTTTTTCATTAAGCACTTCGGAAATACGCTGTGCGCTGGCATAGCTCATAGTGATCATAACAAATACAAAGGACAGCATCATAAGGCTCATAAGGATATTCATGCAATATGTAAGCATACTCATCAGCTCGCCTGTGGTAAATGTGGAGTTGACGATCATCTTTGCTCCCAGCCAGCTGATGAGCAAAATACAGGAATATACAGTCAGCTGCATTAACGGTGCATTTAATGTTAAAATGCTTTCTGCTTTAACAAACATGTTGTACAGGTTTTGGCTGGCCCGGGTGAATTTTTTATTTTCATAATCTTCCCGCACATATGCCTTAACAACCCGGATACCATTAATATTTTCCTGGATACTGGCATTCAGGTCATCGTATCTGCGAAAAACCTGCTGGAAATACTTGGTGGTACGGCTCATGATCAGAAAAAGACATGTGCCAAGGACGATGACGGCAATGAGATAAACACATGCCAGTCTGGCGTTAATGAAAAAGGACATGGCCATGGCGCAGATCAGGCTGGCCGGGGCTCTGGTACACATACGCAGGATCATTTGATAAGCATTCTGCATGTTTGTCACATCTGTCGTCAGACGGGTTACAAGACCTGCGGTGCTGAATTTGTCAATGTTGGAAAATGAAAATGTCTGAATATTGTCATACATGGCCTTACGCAGGTTCCGCGCAAAACCTGTAGATGCTCTGGCGCCGAACTTTCCGCCTAACACACCGGCGGTCAGGCTGACGCATGCGGCAAGGACCATCCAGATTCCTACCATATAAATGTGGCGGATATTTCCCGCTTCCACGCCATCGTCAATAATGGACGCCATAAGCAGGGGGATCACCATTTCCATAGCAACTTCCAGCAGCATAAATACCGGAGTCAGTATGGAGTCTTTTTTAAATCCATTGATGTGCTTTGCCAGCGAACGTATCATGGATCGTTACCTCCTTTAAAATTAGAATTAATACTGTTCATGCATATACAGTTTACTTATAAATTGTTCGTTATCAAACTTATTATAGCAAAATATAAACTTTAACGTCAACCGGGATTTCCTGATTTACAGCTTTGACGAGCAAAATATATTCTGTTTATATAAAGAGCGTTTTTTGGCTTTTTTGCTCGTTGTATCTGACTGACAGTCCTCAAAAAAGCCGAACTTCCCCTCTGCCTTTTTATTGCACCTTTCTTTT
>DVIT01000018.1 GCA_018711005.1 Candidatus Scybalocola faecigallinarum
TACTTCATTTACAAACCTCCTGTCCACGGGATGCTGTTGCCTGTTCATGGATGATATTTCTCTGTACATAGATTATATCATCGTGTCCAGTTTTTGCACCCCTGTGTCCAGTTTTAGTTTACCACTTCAATCGTACGGTCAAAAATGGAATTTTTCTTATTTTGAGGGTACAGTTTAACTGAACTGTACGGTTAAAAATGAAGTTTTCTCTTATTTGGGGGTATTTTGGGACTAAATTATACAGTCAAAAACAGCAAATTTGACCGAAGTTTACCTAAATTCTATGACTTCCAAGGATAAAACTGCGATTGGAGTCGAAATCGCCATAAATGGGCAGCCTATTATACTTATATCTGATTCGTATTATGAATGATTCTTTGCGAAGAATACCCAAACTTGAGAAAGAACCAAGCAAGCTTGCACGGTGCCTTTATCTGGACGGCCGCATGGCCGGGTGAGAGGAAGTAAAGTCCGTCCATGCAGCTCGCGGCGAGACCGCTCGCTGGGCCTGTCGGCCCTATGTCCGTCCAAGTAAAGTCCCCTTAGCAAGCAAGCTTGCACGGTGCCTTTATCTGGACGGCCGCATGGCCGGACTAGAGGGACATATTACTGTATCTAATTATTTAGATTAAATATATTAATTTCAATTATAAACGGAGGGATGGTATAATAGGTTATGATAGAGTCATGCGGCGGTGTTGTGCGCCGGTGGCGAGTTGTTTTGTGTGGCGTACAGATAAGGCGGCTGCCTGATTTTAGGGGCTGCCGGATAACATGCCCATCATCGATAAAAATGGAGGTATCGTATGAGCCAGGTAAAAAGAATCTATGTTGAAAAGAAACCCGACTATGCCGTTGCCGCCCAGGATCTGCTGGAGAATATCCGGAATTATCTTGGCATTGATGGCGTTTCCAGTGTACGTGTGTTGATCCGTTATGATATACAGAATATTTCAGAGGAAACCTACGAGAACGCCAAAGTAACTATTTTTTCCGAACCTCCGGTAGATATTCTCTATGAGGAGGAGCTGCCGGTGCGCGAAGGTGAAAAGGCATTTTCTGTAGAAGCCCTTCCGGGACAGTTTGACCAGCGGGCAGATTCTGCACAGCAGTGCGTAAAGCTGCTGAACGAAGACGAAGAACCGGTGATCAAGTCCGCAACCACATATCTCATCGCAGGAACATTTTCCGATGAGGAATTTGGCCGGATCAAATCTTTCTGCATTAACCCGGTAGATTCCCGTGAAAATAATGACGAGAAGCCGGAGACTCTTGTAACGGTTTATGATGAGCCGGCAGATGTAAAGATTTTCGATGGATTTATTTCTATGGAAGAAGGCGCTCTTAAAGAGCTGTATCTGTCTTTAAATCTGGCAATGACCTTTAAGGACTTCCAGTTTATTCAGGAATACTTTGCCGGTGAAGAAAAACGGGATCCGTCTATGACTGAGATCCGTGTACTGGATACATACTGGTCGGATCATTGCCGCCATACAACATTCCAGACAGAGCTTAAAAATATCCGTTTTGAAGACGGCGACTATAAAGAACTTGAAGAATCCACCTATCAGGCCTACAAAGATACCCACAATGAAATTTATGCGGGCCGTGATGATAAATATGTGTGCCTGATGGATGTGGCCCTGATGGCTATGCGCAAGCTGAAAAAAGAAGGCAAGCTGGAAGATATGGAGCAGTCTGACGAGATCAATGCCTGCAGTATTGTAGTTCCTGTGGAAATTGACGGAGAGACTGAGGAATGGCTGATCAGCTTTAAAAATGAAACCCATAACCATCCCACAGAAATCGAACCTTTTGGTGGTGCAGCAACCTGCCTTGGCGGTGCTATCCGCGATCCCCTGTCCGGACGTTCCTATGTTTACCAGGCTATGCGTGTGACCGGAGCTGCTGATCCTACAGTACCTTTGGATCAGACACTGGAAGGCAAGCTGCCTCAGCGTAAGATCGTGACCGGAGCAGCTTCCGGCTACAGCTCCTATGGTAACCAGATCGGTCTTGCCACAGGACTTGTTAATGAAATCTACCATCCCAATTATGTAGCAAAGCGTATGGAGATCGGCGCTGTTATGGGTGCGGCTCCAAGACGTAATGTAATCCGCGAAACAAGCGATCCGGGAGACATTATCATTTTACTGGGCGGACGTACCGGCCGTGACGGCTGCGGCGGCGCTACAGGCTCCTCCAAGGCTCATAATGTAAAGTCTATTGATACATGCGGCGCTGAGGTTCAGAAAGGTAATGCGCCTACAGAACGTAAGCTTCAGCGTTTATTCCGCAATCCGGATGTGAGCCGTCTGATTAAAAAGTGCAACGACTTTGGCGCCGGCGGCGTATCTGTTGCCATCGGCGAGCTGGCTGACGGTCTGAATATTGACCTGGATAAAGTACCTAAAAAGTATGCAGGCCTGGACGGTACAGAGCTGGCCATTTCCGAATCCCAGGAGCGTATGGCTGTTGTTATCGATCCTAAAGATGTAGACAAGTTCCTGGCCTATGCCAATGAAGAAAACCTGGAAGCCGTATGCGTGGCTGTTGTTACCGAAAGCCCGAGACTCGTTATGTCCTGGAGAGGCAAAGAGATCGTTAATGTTTCCAGAGCATTTTTAAATACCAACGGCGCTCACCAGGAAACGGATGTTGTCGTTGCTACGCCTTCACGGAAAGATAATTATTTTGAACAGGAAAAAGAAGTTACCGATATGAAGCAGGCATGGCTGGACAATCTGTCCGACTTAAATGTATGCTCACAAAAAGGCCTTGTGGAAATGTTTGACAGTTCCATCGGCGCCGCTTCCGTATATATGCCTTATGGCGGAAAGTATCAGCTGACACCGGTTCAGACTATGGTGGCTAAGCTGCCCGTTCTTAAAGGACGCACAGAAACAGTGACCATGATGAGCTATGGCTATGATCCTTACCTGTCCTCCTGGAGCCCATACCATGGCGCAGTTTATGCAGTTGTGGAATCTGTAGCTAAGATCGTTGCTGCCGGCGGAGATTACGAAAAGATCCGTTTCACCTTCCAGGAATATTTTGAACGTTTGGGTGAGGATCCAAAACGCTGGGGAACACCATTGGCTGCCCTGCTTGGCGCTTACAATGCCCAGATCGGCTTTGGCCTTCCTTCCATTGGCGGCAAGGACTCCATGTCCGGAAGCTTTAATGATATTGATGTTCCGCCAACCCTTGTATCCTTTGCAGTGGATGTGGCAAAACATCCTCAGATCATTACACCGGAATTAAAGGCTGCAGGGAATGTTCTGGCTATGGTGACTATTGATAAAGATCAGAATGACATTCCTGTATATGCCCAGGTCATGAAGCTTTATGCTGCCATCCATGAACTGATCCAAAAGAAAGCCATTGTTTCCGCTTACGCCGTAGGCTTTGGCGGTGTTGCAGCAGCTGTGAGCAAGATGGCCTTTGGTAATAAGCTGGGCGTAGCATTAAATGACCAGCTGAGTGTTCAGGATCTGTTCAGACCTTCTTACGGAAATCTTGTTCTGGAAGTTCCTTCCGGCAGTGAAGCTGTTTTGAAAGACGCTTTAGCATCCGCCGGACTTGATAAAAACCTTGTCATGATCGGTCAGGTTAAGGAAGCTGCGGAATTTACTTACGGGGATATGACCGTTGCCATGGACGAAGCGCTGGCTGCATGGACAAAGACACTGGAAAAGGTATTCCCTACCCGTTCCGGCGTAAAGCAGCAGAAAATTGACACTCCAATTTATACAAAGGGCAGCGTATATGTATGCAAGAATAAGGTTGCCCGGCCAAAGGTATTTATTCCGGTGTTCCCTGGAACCAACTGTGAATACGATACTTTAAAAGCTTTTGAACGCGCAGGTGCCGATGTTTCTACATGCGTATTCCGCAACCTGGATGCAGAAAATATCCGGGATTCTGTGGAAGCTTTTGAAAAGGGTATCCGTCAGGCTCAGATCCTTATGTTCCCCGGCGGTTTCTCTGCCGGTGATGAACCGGACGGCTCCGGTAAGTTTATTGCTACAGCGTTCAGAAATGAGCGGATCCGTGAAGCGGTGATGGATCTTTTAAATCAGCGGGATGGCCTTGCCCTTGGTATCTGCAACGGCTTCCAGGCGCTGATCAAGCTGGGACTGGTGCCTTATGGCGAGATCACACCTCAGAAACCGGATTCACCAACATTGACTACAAACCATATTGGACGTCATATTTCAAAAATTGTTTATACAAAAGTTGTGTCCAATAAATCCCCATGGCTTTCCAAAGCTGAAGTGGGCGGCGTTTATTCCATTCCTGCATCCCACGGTGAGGGACGCTTCGTTGCCAGCGAAGAATGGATCAAAAAGCTGTTTGAAAATGGCTGTGTAGCCACTCAGTATGTGGATGTGGACGGCAATCCTACGATGGATGAGGACTTTAATCCTAACGGGTCCTATTATGCTATTGAAGGTATTACAAGCATGGACGGCCGTATTTTAGGAAAGATGGCTCACTCCGAGCGTATTGGAGAGGCTGTGGCTGAAAATATCAGCGGCAATCAGAATCAGATGATCTTTGAATCTGGTGTAGAATACTTTAAATAAAAAGGCTCAGGCGCCGGTGCGGATCGTTTATCTTGCACCGGCGCCTGTTTTTAAGGAGAACTGTCTGAATGCTGAAAAACGAAAAAAGAATTTAAAGGTGAATTTTGTGTGATATAATAAATACTCAGATGTATAATTATATATCACTGAATAATAAGTAAAAAATAAATATTTTTAAAAATTGTATTGACAATATTTGGCCCGTGAGGTATAATAAAACCATCAAAAGAGAAACACATTTCTAAATCAAAAAGATTTGGAAATACCTGAAGGAGGAGATTCCATTGAAAAGTTGATGAAGTGATCTTTATTATATCCGCAGAACGATAAGTATTCTGCAAGATTGATTCTCCGGAAAGGATCATTCTTATATGAATCCGAAAAGATTTGCTTATAGCAGATATATTTCAGGATCATAAAAACAGATATTATCCATTCTGCAAAGTATGATAGGTATCACAGGGAGTGGTTTTAAATTTGATAGATGAGCTGAAAGAAGATTTATAATTTAAAAGATTATAGATGATCGGAAAGCTTATCGGGGAGGTTTATATACTGACGAGAAAGGTATATAAGTCATGCAGGGAAAAGTGAATAAGGAAACTGAGTTTGGAAAGTCATCCTTAAATTTCAAGAAAAGAGGTACAACAATGATTGAACCAGTTCAGCAGTGAAGGAATCGTTCTTTGATACATAGCAGATCGGGAGCGGTTCCTTCTTTTTGTGCCCGCTTAACAAAGCCGGGCCGCAGACGCCGGAACGGGGGATAATTTGCTGTGTCAACAGTAATGAGACTGAAAAAAACGCTGTCTGGCATAAAAAGATGGAAAATATAAATTATGTACAAAAACAGAGTGATTAAATGCAACATATTTAATAAAAAACAAAAAATAAGAATAAAATTATAAAATTGTATTGACATTTTAATAGACTGCGGTTATAATAAAACCATCAAAAGAAAACAAAAACAACTTCTTTTAAATCCCATTATTTTTTAAGAGAAGGAAAAAGGAGGAGATTCCATTGAAAAAGTAAGTGAGTGATGACTTTCAAAAAAGCATTAAGTAAAGGCTTCACATGATAAGTTCAACGAAAGAATTTATCACAAGAAAAGTTGATTCAAAAGAAGAAGTTACAAACAGCAGGAGTTTCGTATCTGATGATTATGAGTTCGCAGGAAGCTTTTCTTAAAAGCATACGAAAGGATGCATCACAGGATGATTAAATATAGATGAAACTGAAAGATAAGACATAATTAAAACTGTTGACAAAGTTTTTTCTTAAAAAACAGATTTTAAAGTCCATAAGCTAAATAAGATTTCTTAATAAGAGCTTATTAAAGCAAAGGATGAAAGATCTGCAGAGAAAAACAACAGTGAAAAGTAAACGGAAAAAGATAGAATTATAAATTATCGGACAGTGGATCATAAGAAGTTTATATACTGACGAGAAAGGTATATAAGAGAAGAAAAACTGAATAGAGAAAAGCTGGATTTCAAAGAAGAAATGAAGTTTAGAAGAAAAAGAGGTAAAAAAATGATTGAACCAGTTCAGCAATGAAGGAATCGTTCTTAGATACATGAGATGTTCAGGAGCGGTTCCTTCTTTTTGCGTACACATAAGGCGACGGCACAGGGCCGTCGCCTTATGTGTACGCCAGCCTCCATAAGAGAGGCTGGACAGATTTAATCCGCTGTTTCCGGTATTTTCTCGGGAATATAAATATGGATCTTTTCAATCCGGTTTTTCTCCATAGAGTCAACAACAAAACGAATGCCTTCGTCAGTGACAATACTTTCACCGGTGCGGGGGATACGTTCCATGACATGGATAATATGGCCTGCAATAGAATCATAATCATCGGATTCAAAATGCGTACCAAGCAATTCGTCAATATCATCCAGACGGGCAGAACCGTCCACCACATATTCCAGATCACTTATTTTCTGAATATCATCTTCTTCCTCGTCGTCGTACTCATCCCGGATCTCGCCGACGATTTCTTCCAGAAGATCCTCCAGACTGATCAGTCCGGCAGTAGCGCCGTACTCGTCCAGGACAATGGCCATGTTTTTAGACTGGCCTCTCAGCTGGAGCAGCAGATCGGAAATTTTCTGATATTCATAAGTGAAAAATGGCTCACGGAGTATATTTCTTAAAACAAAATCTTCCTTGCGTCCCTGGTAGCAAAAAACATCTTTAAGATTAACGATACCGATAATATTATCTTTAGAGTCTTCATAAACCGGCATACGGGAATACTTTTCCTCCTGGAACAGGCGGATCAGATCCTCATAGTTCATATTAACAGGAGCAAAGGTAATATCAATACGGGGAACCATAACGTCCTTTGCCAGGGAATCTCCGAAATCCACCACATTGGCCATCATTTCCTTTTCATCGCTTTCAATGACCCCGTCCTCATGGCTCACATCAATAATGGACAGCAGTTCGCTTTCTGTCATACTTTTATTGATGGTATAAGGTTCTTTTCCGAGGATCCGTAAGAGCAGCTGAGATAATTTTGTAAATATAAAAATAAACGGCGTCAGCACTGTGGTGATGATATATAAAATCCGTGCATAAGCTAAAACCTGCTTGTCCGGAGCGGAAGCTGACAGCATTTTGGGAAAAATTTCACCGAAAATAAGAATAATAATAGCCAAAATCCCTATTGCTGCCGCTGCAATCCACGGAATACTGGCAGCAGCATTATGCTGCGATGCCAGATTGGCAGCTAAAAATACGGTTACTCCCGAGGCTGTAAGCTTAATAATGGTATTGCACATCAGGACAGCGCTTAAGAGCTTACCGGGCCTGGCTGTAAGCTTTTGAATAAGAAGTGCTTTTTTATTGCCTTCATCTGCAAGCTCTTTTAAATGGACCTTATTGGCATTGGCCATAGCCCCTTCGGCAGATGAGAAAAATGCTGAAAGAATAATAAGAATAAAAATCACTATAAGCTGAGTGACCGCGTCTGCGTCCAAAAAATCATCTCCTAAACTGTAAAAATCTGATAGGAAATCCTACCTTTAAAAATTGTACCGTAGCTGGCTGAGGTTGTCAAATATTTTTAAATTAATTTTTATGGATGCAAAATAATTGCCAAAAAAATATGAAAAATTATAGAAAAAAATCACGGAAATGAGATAATCTATATATACACCACAGAGGTCGGTAAACGTCAGATGCTTGTGCCTGACATTGAAAAATCTATATTTATGGGAGGAATTACACATGAAAAGAAATATGAAACAGTGGATCGAAGCTTTGAAAAATGAGCCCAAAAAGAAACCCCTTCCGGTACTTTCATTCCCGGGGATCCAGCTGATGGGAATTACTGTCCGCGAGCTGATCAGCAGCAGCGAGCTTCAGGCCCGGTGTATGAAGGCTGTGGCAGACCGGGTAGACTCTGCTGCATCGGTAAGCTTTATGGATCTTTCCGTAGAAGCTGAATGCTTTGGCTCTACAATCCGTGTTTCCGATGACGAGGTGCCAACTGTGATCGGATCCATTGTTAAGGATGAAGATGACGCAGATGCGCTTCAGGTACCTGAGGTTGGCAGCGGAAGAACACAGATTTATGTGGATGCTATTGGAAAAGCAGTAGAGCTGATCCAGGACCGCCCGGTGCTGGCTGGCGTGATCGGACCTTTTTCTCTGGCAGGACGGCTTTTAGATGTATCTGAAGCCATGATCTACTGCTATGATGATCCGGATATGGTCCATGTTGTTTTAGAGAAGGTATCCCGGTTTATTACAAAGTATATTCTTGCATTTAAGGCCGCCGGAGCCAATGGCGTTGTTATGGCTGAGCCTCTGGCCGGACTTTTATCCCCGGCACTGGCAGAAGAATTTTCAGCAGAATATGTGAAGAAGATCATTGACCAGGTACAGGATGATGAATTTATTGTTGTGTACCATAATTGCGGAAACTGTACGATCCAGCAGATCGACTCTATTCTGGAAACCGGCAGCCCCATCCTGCATTTTGGAAATGCCATTGATATTAAAGAAATGATGACCCATATCCCGCCGCATATTATCGGGGCCGGCAATGTGGACCCTGCAGGGGAATTTAAAAACGGCACTGTGGAATCTATTACCGCAGCAACGAAAAAAGTGCTTGAGGACTGCAGGGAATATAAAAACTTTGTGATTTCCTCCGGCTGCGATATTCCGCCCATGTCCCGCTGGGAAAATATTGACGCTTTCTTTGAAACCGTAAAGAATTTTGAAGCATAAATCCTTTGACGGGTATTTTTGAAGTATAAAAGCACTTGCACAACCATACAAAAGTGTGTAAAATAAACACTGGAAGCCGCGAAGCATATGCGGTCCCAGGTGTTTGCATATTGAAATAATGCCCCGGACGCTTTCCTTCCAGAAGTGTCCGGGGCTTTTGCTTTATCTTCCGGGCTTCTGTATGCCCCTGACCGGAAGAACTTGCGGGGCAGGCTTTAATTTTAGGAGAAAGACGATGAATTATATAGAAATTATAGATTATTTATTTCATCTCCCCAGATTTACAAAAGGCGGACATATGGAAAATGTAAAAAAATTGCTGGAGGCCCTTGGAAATCCTCAGGACAGTTTTAAGTACATCCATGTGGCCGGAACCAATGGAAAAGGCTCGGTCTGTGCGTATATGGAACGCTGTTTAAGGCTCTGTCATAAAAAGACAGGCCTTTTTACGTCTCCCCATCTTGTCCGGGCCAATGAGCGTATACGCATCAATGGGGAGGAAATCTCTGACGATGATTTTGTAAGGCTGTTTCATCAGATTTATGACCTGGCATGCCAGGGCGGGGAAAAAGGATGGGATATGCCCACATTTTTTGAATATATTTATCTCATGGCCATGGTGTATTTCAGAGAGCAAAAGATCGATTACGGGATCATTGAAGCGGGTATGGGAGGAGCGCGGGACTTTACCAATGCGGTTTCCCACCCTTATCTGACGGTGATTACATCTATTGGCCTGGATCATGTGCCTTTGCTTGGGACAAACACAGCAGAGATTGCCCGGGAAAAAGCCGGGATTATAAAGCCGGGAGCGCCTGTGCTTACCTGTGTCCAGGAGCCTGCAGTCATGGAAGTGCTTAAGCACCGGGCAGAGACCGTGGGCGTTCCTTTGACAGCAGTAGATGAAAGTGCTGTTGAAATTATTTCCCATACCGGCAAAACCATTGATTTTTCCATGGAATCCAGGTATCATGGTAAATGTACACTAAGTATAGAGACCGGAGCCTTATATCAGGTAGAGAATGCGGCGCTGGCCGCCGCAGCCTTTGAGACGCTTTGGCAGAAATCCGGAAGTATGGCATCTGAGGGAAAATCAGATATGGCGGATTTTCAGGAGGTTTTGCAGGAAAGCTTTAAAGCAGCCCGCTGGCCGGGACGTATGGAAGAAGTGGCTCCGGGAGTTTTTGTGGACGGGGCCCATAATGCCGACGGCATGGAAGCTTTTGCCAGGACGATCAGGCATGGCTTTAGCGACCGTCCATTGTATATTGTTTTTGCTGTGGCTCAGGATAAGGATTACCAGTCCATGGTCCGGAGCCTGACTGAGCTTCCCAATCTTTCCGGCGTTGTTGTTACAGAGATTGAAAACGGACGCCGATGCCACAGGGAGAATGTTGTGGAAGTATTTAAGAAAAATTGGAATGGAATGATCTGCAGTACATATAATATTAAAGAAGCCATAAAATCAGGGCTTGACATGCGTGGAGATGACGGGATTTTGTGCTGCGTTGGTTCCCTGTATCTTGTAGGCAGTATTAAGGAATTCGCAGGAGGAAATTCGGATGATAAACTTTGATGAGGAATTGAAAAAGTTTCAGCCAAGTCTTGAGGTTGACCAGGCCGAGGATGCTATCTATAAAAATGATCTGAGAGACGTTATGGATATTGTAGAGGACATGCTCCAGGAGATGAAAAAAGACAATTCCATGTACCAGAAACGCTAGGAGGATAAGGAATGAATTGCACCAACTGCAATACACCCCTGATCAACACGTATGTATGTCCCCGATGCGGTCAGAAGGATGAGCTTGCCAGGAAGATCATCTATGCCTCCAACTGGCATTATAACCAGGGACTGGCAAAGGCAAAGGTACGGGACATGACAGGGGCAACAAATTCACTGCTCATGAGCCTGAAATATAACAAGCGCAATACACAGGCCAGAAATCTTCTCGGATTGATCTACTATCAGATTGGCGAGATTGTCAATGCTTTGGGAGAATGGGTCATCAGCGTCCATTTTCAGCCGGAGGACAATGTTGCCAATACATATATTAAATCGATCCAGAACAATCCGGGAAAGCTTCAGGCGGCTAATCGTATTATACAAAAATATAATATGGCCCTGGAATTTCTTGAACAGGGAAATATGGACATGGCCATTATTGAGCTGAAAAAGGCCATTAACTTAAATCCCAACTATATCCGGGCTTATCAGCTTATGGGCCTTTTATATTTTAAGACAAAACAGTACGCAGCGGCCCGCAAGGTTCTTGTCCGTTCATTAAAGATCGACAGGAACAACATTACAAGCCTGCGCTACATTAAAGAAATCGACGCTGTGGCCGGGGACCGGGCAAGGGCAAGGACGCGGCATAAGGATGGCTTTACCCAGATCAATGACCCGAACCCTGTCGTTGTGGAGGAAAAGAAGGATGGCAAGTATACGGATTTTAGTACCGGACTGCTGTCCATTGTCAACGTGATCATTGGCGTGGTTATCGGGGCAGCGGTAGTATGGCTGCTTTTAGTGCCATCCGTGCGCAGGAACCTGGCGCTGGAATATAACCAGGCTGTGGTGGAGTACGGAAACCTTATTTCAGAAAATAACCGGCTGATTTCTTCCTATAAAATGGAAAATGAGTCGTTGTCCTCTGAAAATGAGTCGCTCCAGGCTCAGGTGGATGCGGCCAGCGATTCCCAGGAAGCAGGGACAAGTGAGGAAAATCTTTACCTGGCCATCCAGGCTTATATCAGCGGATCAGATTCCTATGGCGAAGCCGGCGTTTATCTGGCAGATGTGGATCCGGATAGCCTGTCCAGTGAATCCGCCCAGGAGATTTACCGCACCATTTATGAGGCGACACGGTCGGCAGCAGAATCCCAGCTGGAATCGGACGGCTATCAGGCCTTTAATAACGGCGAATATATGGACGCCATTGATTATTATCAAAAAGCACTGAACTTAAACAGTGAAAATCTGGACGCGCTGTATTATATTGGCGCCAGCTACCAGCGCATGGCGGATCTGGATAATGCCATGACATACTATAACCGGCTGATCAATGATTATCCTACAAGCACCCAGGCGGCAAATGCAGCGGAGGCTGTTCAGGAGATCCAGGACAATGCCGGACAGGATGGCAGCGGCCAGGAAAGCAGTACGGATGAAAGCGGCAGCTCCGATGGAAGCAGCAGTACAGGACAGAGCAGTTCTGATGAATCGGAAAGTGAAAATTAGCATCCGTTCAGTCGTCTGAACGAATATGGAAATTAATAATTTACGGGAAATAGACAAGAGCACAGCCTCCAAAAAAGTATGGGGCCGCAGAGAAAAAGCTTTTGGATATTTCCCGTTTTCTTTTTGGGTTGAAGGAGGACGTCCCCTATGGATACAGGCTATAAAGTCATTGATCGGAACCTTGTGCTTTCTATTGGTCCGGAGCTGGACCACCATTCGGCCGGAAAAATCCGCAGGATCACCGATGAGCAGCTGCGCCGCAGCAGAGCCAGGAATATTATCCTGGATTTTTCCGGGACAAGCTTTATGGACAGCGCAGGCATCGGCATGATCATCGGCCGGTACAAGGAAGCTAATTTGCGCGGGGGAAAGGTGTGTGTGATCCATGCCGGTCATTCCATCCAGAAGCTTATTGAAATATCCGGGCTCTATAAGCTTGTTTATGAATACACAGATCTGAAGGAAGCGTTGGAAAATCTGTAGGAGGGAGGCTCTTTTATGAATCCATCAAATATGAATCCGTCAAAAAAAGCTGCGGGAACAGGAAGGCGCGGGGCGCGGGTCAATCAGGTGTCCCTGATATTTGACAGCTTATCGGAAAATGAGGCCTTTGCCCGCATGGCGGCAGCTGCCTTTATTATGAACATGGATCCTACCATGGACGAGCTGGCGGATGTAAAAACCGCAGTGTCCGAGGCGGTGACCAACTGTGTGATCCACGGATATAACGGAGGACCAGGGAAAATCTATATGACCTGCCGCAGGGAGGATGATGTGGTCACCATTGAGATCATTGATCACGGCGTTGGGATCGAAGATATTGAAAAGGCCATGGAGCCGTTATACACCACGCGGCCGGAGCTGGAACGTTCCGGCATGGGGTTTGCATTTATGGAAGCATTTATGGACAGCTTAAGCGTACAGTCCACGCCCGGAAAAGGTACCCGGATCATTATGGAAAAAATGATCGGCCGGGAAGCGGCCATGGATGAAGCGTTATAGGTGGCGCCTATGGAGCGTATTTTCCAACTGTTAAAACGGGCACAGCAGGGGGATAAAGAAGCAAGAAATACCCTTGTAGAGGAAAATACAGGTCTGGTGTGGAGCATTGTCCGGCGGTTTAGCGGCCGGGGACATGAGCCGGAAGATCTTTTTCAGATCGGCACCATCGGACTATTAAAAGCCATCGATTACTTTAATGTGGATTATGATGTGAAATTTTCTACTTATGCCGTTCCGATGATCACCGGAGAGATCAAACGCTTCTTAAGAGATGACGGGATGATCAAGGTGAGCCGGACCATTAAAGACCACGGGATGTGCATAAAAAAATGTACCCAGGAGCTTTCAGACCGGCTGGGCCGGGAGCCTACGCCGTCGGAAATTGCCGGGGCCAGCGGCCTTTCCCTGGAGGATGTTGTCACTGCCATGGAAGCATTGTCCCAGGTGGAATCCCTCCATCAGGTGATTTATCAGGGGGATGGCAGCAGTATTGAGCTTATGGACAAGCTGGAAGACGGAAAGGATGAAAATGAGCGGGTCATTAACCGGTTTTTTGTCCGGGATATGCTGAAAGGCCTTAATGAGGAGGAGCAAAAGATCATTGTATGGCGTTACTACGACCAGGAAACCCAGTCCCAGATTGCCAGGAAGCTGGGCATTTCCCAGGTCCAGGTCTCCCGCATGGAAAAAAAGATCCTGCAGGGCATGCGCAATCGGTTTACGGATTAATTTACCAGAATAAGCAGGTCCTAACAAGGAATAATAAGGCAAAAGATATTTTGGGGAAAGGAAGGATACCAATGAGCCCGAACAGCACGCAGGATAACCGGCAGGTCTTTGTGGTTTATATTAACCCGGAGGACAGTGTGGAATGCAGTAAAAAAACCGTATGCGTCGGCGATGTGACGGAGGTTTTTTGCAGGAACCGTACCTTGTGCAAAAAGATACGGGCGCTGCCGCTTTTTAAAATGGACGGCACTGCCGGGAAAAAGGCCGTCGTCTCGTCTATGGCCCTGATCGCCTGTATTGACGCAGGGATCCAGGAAAATCTTATTATACAGAACATGGGCGCCAGTGAATTTGTTGTCTGCGCGGCTGAAAAAAAGCCGGCCCGGCTGGTGGTCTGGGGCAAAGTGGCCTCAGTAATGCTCATTACCTTTTTCGGCAGTATTTTTGCCATTATGACCTATAACCAGGATGTGGATGTGACCGGGGTCTTTGACCGGGTCTACCAGGTCATTACCGGCACAGTCCGCACATCCCCCGGGATTTTAGAGTGGGCCTATGCATTTGGGGTGGCCTTTGGGATCATTATCTTTTTTAACCATTTTGGAAAACGGCGTTTGACCAATGAACCTACGCCTATGGAAATTGAAATGGAAAAATATGAAACCGATATTACCAATACCCTTGTAAAAGAAGCCTCACGAAAGGATCAGATCATAGAAAAACCAAAGGAGTAAATGCAAATGTCTGTTTTAAATATACTTTGGCAGATCGTTTTCGGACTTTGTGCCGGCACCATTGTGGCTGCCGGCCTTTTTACCTTTATTGCAACCCTGGGGATCGTTACCCGCCTTTCTCAGGTGACCCGTACCGCTGCCTGGATCCACTGGTATGAAAACAGCTTTATTCTGGGCGGGATCCTGGGAAATCTTATGTGGATCTTTAATATTTCCGTTCCCACGGGCGCTGTGGGCCTTGCCATTTCCGGGCTTTTGTTCGGCGTTTTTACAGGATGCTTTATTGGCGCCATTGCGGAAATCTTAAATGCATTTCCCATCTTTTTGCATCGCCTGAATTTAAAGACCGGCATTGCCCTGTTTATTGCCGCGTTGGCGGTGGGTAAATTTATTGGCGTCATATTGCAGTATTTTGGCCGAATTGCTATACTGTAAAGGATAAATGTCAGGAGGTAAAAAATGCTGACCATTAATGAGATCAAGGAAAACTGTTTTTCTTCTTCCTATACCCGTGGAAGGGAATTGTTTTTAGAAAAAAAGTTTAGAAATGTGGAGATCCGGGATATGGAGGACGAGGACGGCGACTGGGTCACCCGGATCCGGGGCGAGGTCAAGGGCAGCGGAAACCGCTGGTACAATGTTGCTGTGGATCTGGATGAGGATGAGGAGATCCAGGACTATGTGTGTGAATGCCCGGCCTATGAAAATTATTTTGGCATGTGCAAGCACTGTGTGGCCCTGGCTTTGGAGTACCGGGAAGAAAGACGAATCCTGGGCAGCCGGGAAAAGGAAGGAGCAGCTTTTGAAAAAAACATAAGGAGCGGCATCAATCATTCCCGGGCCACAAGCGCCGTGCTAAACACGCTGATGGACCGTTTCAGCCATCAGGGGAAGGGCTATATTTTTGACCAGTATCACGAGGATATACGATTTGAACCGGAGTTTTTGTGGTCCTATAGCGGAGACCTTTCTGTGGAATTTAAGATCGGCTGTAAAAAAATGTATGTGGTCAAAAATATTGCCGCCGTGCTGTACGCCATGGACACGGTGTCCAATTATGCTTATGGCAAAAATTTAAGCTTTATCCATGACCGGACCGTATTTACGCCGGAGGCTTTGGAATGGCTGGATATGATGCGGGATATTTTAAAGGTTTCTTTTAAGATCGATTCCTTTGAGTCCTACAGCCAGCCCTATTATAACAATACATTCCGCACCATTAACCTGAACAGCTATGGCATCCAGAAATGTATGGACCATTATATAAAGACCGGGGAGCCGGTGGAGATCACAGGAAAGGTTTACCGTGTGGAGGATGGCACGCCAAGGCTTAAGCTGACCATCCAGGATGATCGTATACAGGGAGCAACCTTGTCCATGGACCCGGTCCGGGCATTTTACGGCAGCCAGTCGGTTTTTATTGTCCGGGAGGAGTGCATCTATAAGTGCGACCCCGGCTTTGGGGAAAACGTTAAGCCGTTAATGCAGGCCATGCAGGCCATTCAGGGCGCCAGGGAGTATCCGGTGATCCCTCTTTACTTAAACCGCAGCGATTACCGTATGTTTTGCAGGACCATGCTTCCGGTGCTGGAGCAATATTTGGATGTGGCTGTGGAAAATATTGATTTTGATGAGTATGTTTCCAATACGGTTCTTAATGTTTATCTGGACATGGATGACAAGGGGGCATGGCGGATCCGCCTCAGGGCCCAGGCCCAGGCCGGAGAGCAAAGCTTTGACCTGTATGGCAATGAAGGGATGGAATACCGGGACATTGGGGAAGAATTTGAGCTGAAGCAGATCATTGACCGGTACTTTACACTGGAGAGGGACGGGGACCGTTATTGCAGCGACGAGACAAAGGTGTTTGGCCTTGTCCGGGAAGGTATTTTAAAAATGCAGCAGCTGGCCCAGGTGTTTGTGGATGAAAAGATCCGGGGGATCCAGTTCAGGCCAGCGCCTAAAGTAACCATTGGCATTGGTCTGCAAAGTCATTTGCTGGAGCTGGACGTTCATACAGATCTTATGGATCCGGAAGAAATTGCCCAGGTGCTGTCTGCTTACAAAAAGAAAAAACGGTATTTCCGCCTGAAAAACGGGGATATTCTTTCGTTAGATGAGGACAGCCTGGGACTTTTGGCTGAGCTGTCTGAGGGGCTGATGCTGTCTGAAAAGGAGCTGGCTTCAGGCACGGTAACCCTTCCGGCGTTTAGGGCCAATTATGTGAATGAAATGGTGCGGGAGCACAGCGGCAGCAACCAGGTTCACCGGGACACAGACTTTCGGAAGATGATCCGGGAAATGCGGGAGTATTCCGACAGTGATTTTGATGTGCCGGACAGTGTCCATGCCAGCCTGCGCAAGTATCAGAAGGAAGGCTTTCGCTGGCTGTGTACCCTGGCGGCGTATGGCCTTGGCGGTGTTTTGGCAGATGACATGGGCCTTGGGAAAACCTTGCAGATGCTTGCCTTTATTGCTTATAAAAAGGTAAAGACACTGATTGTCTGCCCGGCATCTCTGGTCTATAACTGGGAAAGTGAGGCCGCCCGGTTTACGCCGGATCTGAAAACCGTAGTGGTTGCGGGAAATACGGCCCTTCGGGAGAAGATCATGGAAGATGCCCTGCAGGCAGATCTGGTGATCACCTCTTATGATCTGCTGAAGCGGGACGTAGATACATATAAAACCCAGAGCTTTGGCTGCGTTGTTATTGATGAGGCCCAGTATATTAAAAATGCCGGAACCCAGGCAGCCCGCAGTGTTAAGGCCATTGATGCGCCGCTGCATTTTGCCCTGACCGGAACGCCCATTGAGAACCGTCTCAGCGACCTGTGGAGTATTTTTGATTTTATTATGCCCGGCTATTTGTATACGTATCAGAAGTTTAAAAAAGAGTTTGAGCATCCCGTAGTCACCGACGGGGATGAAACCGTAACACTGCGCCTGCGCCACATGGTTTCTCCGTTTATTTTGCGGCGGAGAAAGCAGGATGTGCTTAAAGATCTTCCGGATAAGCTGGAAAAGACTATTTATACAACGATGACCCCTCAGCAGGAAACTGTTTACCGGGCCTGGGCCAGCCGTCTGATGCAGGAGCTGTCAGGCACTAGCGAAAAAGATTTTATGCAGGAGCAGATCAGGATCCTGGCAGAGCTGACCCGGCTGCGCCAGATCTGCTGTGCGCCGGATCTGTGCCTGGAGGACTACAGCGGCGGTTCGGGAAAGATGGACGCCTGTATGGAGCTGATAGACAATGCCATTTCCGGCGGCCATCGTATTCTTGTGTTTTCCCAGTTTACCCAAATGCTGGAAAAGCTTATTGATGCCTATAAAGACCGGGGCAGCTATTTATATCTTTCAGGAAAGTCCACCAAGGAGCAGCGCCGCCAAATGGTGGATCAGTTCCAAAAAGGCGATGTACCGGTATTTTTCATCTCACTGAAAGCCGGAGGTACCGGACTGAACCTGACAGCTGCCGATGTGGTGATCCACTATGACCCGTGGTGGAATGTGGCGGCCCAAAATCAGGCCACGGACCGGACCCACCGTATTGGCCAGAAAAATGTAGTGACCGTCCTTAAGCTGGTGGCTAAAAATACGATTGAGGAAAAAATCCTTAAGCTTCAGGAGGAAAAGGCGAAGCTGGCAGAAAATATTATTGAAGGCGATATGGCGGCACAGCACCATATCAGCAGGGACGAGCTGCTGGAGCTGTTAAAAAATACTTGACTTTTGATGGGAAGTCCAAAAGGATATTATTATGCGCCTGGCAGATACACAGTCCTGCATTATTGTAGGAAAATGGGCGTTAATGCCCAAACTGCCGATTTGTCCATTTCAAATACAGATAAATACCGGGCAGAGTATTATCAGTATTATACTGGCGGGAATTACTGGACGAATCCGGTAAACTATGATATTATCCTAAATAGTGAACGTATGGGGATTGAAGGCTGTGTACAGATGATCCTCCACTGTCTGGAGGTAAAGCTGGGGATTTGCACGGAAACTGTTTAGGGGAATGTTTAGTTACATTTCTAAATGAGAAATACATGTTTTTCGCAGTTGTTGGCATACTGTTTTTGAGCATAGATTACTGTTTCACTGTAAACAGTAACGAAAATACAGCTTTAGTCTGTTTATGGAAAAGGAGTATGCCATGGATGCGAAAAAGTATAATGCTTATGTGGAGCAGATCACGCCCAAGCATAGCTGCCGGCTCAATACGCTGAAAGCATTTGCCTGCGGCGGTTTGATCTGCGTTATTGGTCAGGCGCTGACCAATTTTTTTGTTTATATGGGAATGACCATGACAATGGCATCAGCCTATACGATCCTGTGCCTTGTGGCGGCCAGCGTGATCCTTACCGGCTTTAATCTGGTTGTGCCTATTGTTAAGGTGGCCGGAGCCGGGTATTTAGTACCCATCACCGGCTTTGCCAATTCAGTGGCCGCCTGTGCCATTGAATATAAGCAGGAAGGCTATGTTTTTGGCGTTGGGAGCAAGATCTTTAACATTGCCGGCCCTGTGATCCTTTACGGGATCGTAACCTCCGGATTTTTTGGCGCCCTGTATTTTATCCTTTTGGAAATACGGGCAATATAAAGGAGGCGGGCCATGATGAAAAAAGGAAATGTTACATTTGTTTTTGAGGAGCCTCCGGTGATCCTGGAGGGCGCCGGTATTGCCGGGCCTAAGGAAGGGGAAGGCCCTTTGGGGAAATGCTTTGACCAGGTATGGGAAGATCCTATGTTGGGAAAAAAGACCTGGGAGGAAGCGGAAAGCGAGCTGCAGAAGAAGGCTGTTGAAGCTGTGCTGAAAAAGGCCGGAGTCACCTGCGGGGAGATCGACTGCTTTTTTGCCGGAGACCTTCTGGGACAGATCGTTGCCAGCAGCTTTGGACTGGCAGCCTTCCATCGTCCCGTTTTTGGCCTTTACGGCGCCTGCTCGACCATGGGAGAGTCGCTGATCTTATCCGCCATGTGTGTGGACGGAGGCTTTGCCCAAAAGGTCATGGCTGTAACCTCCAGCCATTTTGCCAGCGCTGAGCGTCAGTTCCGGTTTCCTTTGGAATATGGAAACCAGAGGCCATTGTCAGCTACATGGACCGTTACCGGCAGCGGCGCATTTATTGTTGCAAAGCCTTCCGGCGCTCACAGCGATAAAATGGGGAAACGGTGGGGGCGCTGCCCGAGGATCACCATGGCCACACCGGGAAGGATCGTGGATATGGGCGTCCGGGATTCTATGAATATGGGGGCATGTATGGCTCCGGCGGCCTGCGATACCATAGAGGCTCATTTCAGAGATACCGGGACAGGGCCGGAGGATTATGACGCTGTGATCACAGGGGACCTGGGATATGTGGGCCAGGACATTCTTACAGAGCTTATGAGAAAAAAGGGCTATGCCATAGACAAGGTGCATATGGACTGCGGCATTGAAATTTTTGACCGGGAGAGTCAGGATACCCATTCCGGCGGAAGCGGCTGCGGATGCAGCGCCGTTGTTTTGGCATCAGTGATCCTTCCGCGGCTTATGGATGGCACATGGCGGAAGGTGCTGTTTGTACCTACAGGCGCCCTTTTATCGCCCATCAGCTTTAATGAAGGAAAAAGCGTGCCGGGGATTGCCCACGGGGTGGTCATTGAGGCCGCAAAATAAAATGATTGACAGGAGGAATTTTTTATGGGAATCCAGTATGATAAAGATGCGGGGATATTTCAGATCGATACCCGGTCAACAACCTATTTGATCGGGATCGCTGACGGAAAGTATGTGGGACATATCTATTACGGGAAAAAGATCGGGGACTGCCGGGGCGCGCAGCGTTTGATGCGTACCGGGGAGCATCCTTTTGTCCCTTCGGAAAATCTCAGGGAAAAGTGCCGTTTTATGGATAACTTTCCATGGGAATATGCCGGATGGGGAACGGGGGATTACCGGGAAAGCAGTATCCAGGTGCGGACCATGGAAGGATACAGCGCCTGCGAGCTTTATTATGACAGCTATGAGATTCTTCGGGAAAAAACGGGCTTAAAAGGACTTCCGGCGACTTTTGCAAAAGAGGAAGGCACGGCATGGACGCTGAATATTATATGCCGGGACAAGTGCATTGGTCTAAAGGTGATCTTAAGCTACAGTATTTTTGATGATAATGACGGAATCATGCGCAGTGTGCGCCTTGTAAATGAAGGGGATGCACCGTTATATATTGACCGGGTACTCAGTGCGTCCTGGGATATGGATAATGAAGCTTTTGAAATGCTGTCCCTGACCGGAGCATGGGCCCGGGAGCGGCATATGACCCGCTGCCCGGTGACGTATGGCCGCCATGTGATCAGCTCCATCCGGGGCGAATCCAGCCATCAGGAGAATCCGTTTATGGCCCTTCTGACTCCCGGGACTGATCAGGAAAAGGGTCAGGTTTATGCCATGAACTTTATTTATTCGGGAAATTTCCTGGCAGTGGCCCAGGCCAGCCAGTACGATTCTGTGCGCATGGCCATGGGGATCCATCCAGAGGGCTTTTGCTGGAAGCTGATGCCGGGAGAGGATTTCCAGGCGCCGGAAGTTGTATGCGTTTATTCAGATGAGGGCCTTGGAAAAATGACCCGTACATTCCATGACCTGTACCGGGAGCACTTGATCCGCAGCCCTTATGTTCATAAGGACCGGCCTGTTTTAATTAATAACTGGGAGGCCACATACTTTAATTTTAATACGGAAAAGCTGGTGGATATTGCTAAAGAAGCTAAAGCCTGCGGTATTGAAATGCTGGTCATGGATGACGGATGGTTTGGAAAGCGCAATGATGATAACAGTTCCCTTGGAGACTGGACGGTGAATGAAGAAAAGCTTCCGGGAGGCCTTAAAAATCTGGTGGATCAGGTAAAAGCCCAGGGACTTAAGTTTGGTATTTGGGTAGAGCCGGAAATGGTATCGCCGGATTCAGACCTTTACCGGGCCCATCCGGACTGGGCCATCCAAATTCCCGGGAGAGCGCCGGGGCTTATGCGGGCCCAGCTTGTGCTGGATCTGTCCAGACCTGAAGTGGTAGAGTATGTATGGGAAAGCATTTCTGCCGTTTTAAACAGTGCAGACATTTCTTATGTGAAGTGGGATATGAACCGGCAGCTGTGTGATCTGGGAAGCGCCTGCCTGCCGCCGGACCGCCAGGGCGAGCTGATGCATCGCTATGTCCTTGGTGTGTATGAGCTTTTGGAGCGCCTGATCACTCAATTTCCTCACCTGCTTTTGGAAAATTGTTCTGGCGGCGGGGGACGCTTTGACGGGGGAATGCTTTATTACAGTCCTCAGATCTGGTGTTCGGATGATACAGATGCTGTGGAGCGGCTGGCGATCCAGGAAGGTACGGCTCTGGTCTATCCTCTGTCTTGTATGGGCGCCCATGTGAGCGACTGCCCCAACCATGCTCTGGGACGGGTCACACCCTTTACCACCCGGGGGCATGTGGCTTTGGCAGGCACCTTTGGCTATGAACTGGATATTACAAAAATTTCTCAGGCTGACCGGGATGAGATCAAAGAACAGACAAAGCTGTATCACAAATATCATCCGTTAGTGAGAGAGGGGGATTACTATCGGATCGCCTCCTGGCATGAAAATCATTTATATGACTGCTGGCAGGTTGTTTCCAAAGACCGGACAGAGACTTTAGTAACCTATGTCCAGGTTCTTTCCCAGATCAGCTTCAGGAGCCGCAGGCTCCGCCTTCAGGGGCTGGATCCCCGGGGCTTATATCAGCTGGAAGATACAGACGAGATTTACAGCGGGGAATGGCTGATGAACGGAGGTTTTCTTGTACAGCGGCCTTTTGGCGATTTTATCAGCCGGCTGTATCATTTTATAAAAGTAGGATAATGGAAACCTTCTAAAAGGGATCCTTATACATAAAAGCGGTGCAAATCCATGAGACAGCAGCCCTTGCAGGCAGCAGGCATGGATTTGCACCGCTTTGTATTAGTCGAACATTGCGCTCATTAACGCCACCTGATTCGGATTGGTCATGGCATCAGCGTTGTTAATAAAAATGACATCAGAAACATTATTTTCCGTGATCAGCTTATAAATATCATTGTCATACTTGGCATAATTTCTGAAATACCGGTAGTCTACAATGTAGATATGCGCATAATGATCCACCAGGAATGGGATAAAGGCATTTCCGAACGATTCTTTGATGACAACACAGGAAGAACCATCGGAAAGCTGGGGGTTATCGATCTGGGCATACATCTGATCCGCTGCGGAAAATGCACTGTACTTGCTTCCGGCGCTGTAGTCGGATACATCATTTACAATGCGCCACCGGATGGTCTGCTGGTTTTCATCAATGTAGAACATATCATTAGTGCTTTGAGGAATATAGCCAATGACCGTGTCAGGATTTTCCTTTAAAGACTGGGCCTGATTGCTGCTGGCGTAAAAGGATCCCAGGAAGTTTGGATATTCCACGGTTTCGTAATCGCTTAGGGAGGCAGGCGTCAGTCCCCGGGCCTTGCAAAATTCCACATAGGCATAATAGGCGCCGCGGGCAGTCCAGTGATGATCTGTCCTGAAATAAATATATTCACTGTTGTGATTTTTCAGGGTATCATAAATATCCACTGTCGTAACCTTGCTGTTTAATGCATTAATATTGGATGTAATATACTGAATGGCGTCCTTTTGATTGCTGGAATTGATCTGCTTTTGGGCATTTTCATCCAGACACACGCCAACACTGGTGGGCACCAGGATGTCGTAAACATTGGCGACCCCGTCCAGCCGTTTTTGGGCTTTGTCGATCATCTTAATGTAGGCATTGGCGCCATCCAGGCTAAAGTAGTATATGCCAAATGCCGTG
This sequence comes from Candidatus Scybalocola faecigallinarum, assembly GCA_018711005.1. Classification (GTDB taxonomy): domain Bacteria; phylum Bacillota; class Clostridia; order Lachnospirales; family Lachnospiraceae; genus Catenibacillus; species Catenibacillus faecigallinarum. The sequence continues at coordinate 23,411 of DVIT01000018.1, forward strand.
TCTCCCGAGACATATACATCGCCGGAGGCCTCCGGAATGTTGTGGATCGCCCCGTCAGCATAGGTTTCCGGCTGTGGGGAACTGTCGGATTGAGCGGTGCTTTCCACCGCTTGCCCGTCACTTTCATCTGTTTGCCCGGCAGTTTCATCTGCAGCGGTATCGGTTTCTGTACGCGTGCTTTCCAAAGCGCCGCTTTCACTTTTGCTTTCTGCGGTATTACTTTCCAACGTACTGGTCTCTGTTTGGGCAGGGGTGTCCGGTGTATTTGTTTCAGTGCTTTCTGTTTCTAAAACGACCATGCTGCCGCCTTCCGGGATTTCGTCCCCAACCTTGTTGGAGTTATAGACGATCTGCTCATTTTGAAGGCCGTAAAGGTTTTTCAGTCCGGAATTGGCAGCCAGCAAAGCTTCCCGGAAAGGAAAGGTGTCAGCGTACCATGTGGATATGCCGGAAAAATAATCGCCATTTAAAAATGAGGCCAGAGTAAACTTTGGGAAATGAGTCAGCTCCCTTTTTTCAATTTCAGAGGTCTTTGGCCTTAGGGGCAGGATAAGCCCAATAATAGCAATGAGGAAAAATACGCCAAAAAACACATTCTTTTTTAAATATAAGTAGGTTTTATGAATTTTCTTTTTCTTATTATCCGTTTGCATTTTTCGCATGAAGAACACCTTCTTTCCTATTAAAACTGGAAGTAAAGAAACGGATTATAGCTGTTTCCCACTAAAGCCATGGTGGACAGGATCAGCAGGACGACCGGAAGGATGATCTCATAGGCATAAATGGGATAAGGAATGTCTTTGCGTTTTTTAAACCACTGGATCAGCCGCTGACGGATCCATTTGAAAAACGGTGTGACAGCGATCACGGCAAAGATCAGGAAAAATATATTATTTTCAAACATAAGTCCGGTCTGAAGGTCGAAAATATTATTGCCGTTAAGGCCAAACAATCCTTTAAACACCGTGCCAAGGGCCGTCAGATCCTCAAATTTGAATAGGATCCATCCAAAATAAATAATGACCAAAGCATAAATATGTCCCACAAATTTAGGGATGGCGGATAGATGCTTCAGCAGGAACTGTTTCTCGATCACAAGGAAAACAAAGAAGTAAAGTCCCCATAAAATATAATTCCAGCTGGCTCCGTGCCACATGCCTGTCAGAAACCATACAATAAACAGGTTCAGGATCATGCGTCCGGTTCCTTTCCGGCTGCCGCCTAAGGGAATGTAAACGTAGTCTCTGAAAAAGGTGCTTAATGAAATATGCCATCTTCGCCAGAAATCCGTAATAGATGAGGCTATATAAGGATAATTAAAGTTTTCCTTATAATGAAAGCCGATCATAAGTCCCATGCCAATGGCCATATCGGAATAAGCGGAAAAATCAAGATAGATCTGCAGCATAAAGCACAGCATGCCAAGCCAAAGGCCAAGGGCAGAAACATTGGCTAATGCCCGCACATCATTGGTAATTAAAAATGTATCTGCAATAGCAGCACAGCCATTGGCCAGGATTGCCTTTTTGGCAAGTCCGACGCAAAACCGCTTGATCCCCTGGTTGACTTCGTTGATCTTAATGATCCGGTGGTGTATATCTCTTTCCACATCCTTATAGCGGACAATAGGTCCGGCGATACACTGGTGAAAAAGGCTGGCATATAAAAGGAGGAGCCAGAACTTTTTCTGGGCACGGACTTCACCGCGATATACATCAATGACATAAGACAGCAGCTGGAATGTATAAAAGGATATTCCAATAGGAAGCGCGATCTGAGGGATCACTTCCGGAAAGCCTGTCGCAGCCTGAAGGCTGCCGAGGATAAAACCGGTATACTTAAAAATACCCAGCAGTCCCAGCTCTAAAACGCAGGCAAGGATAAGAAATACTTTCCTGTGATCGTTATAGCGTTCCATGGCCAGGGCCATGCTCCAGCTGATCAGCGTCATTGCGATCAGTAAGATCAGATACCTGGGGCCGCCCCAGGAATAAAATACCAGGGAAAAGATCAGCATAATAACGTTTTTGGTTGTTATTTTATGGGCCCGTGAATAAATAAAAAGGTTTAGTGCCAAAAAGAAATAAATAAAAAACAAACTTGAAAATACCATGTTATTGCTCCTGATTAAAAATAAGCTGCCGGGTCTTATATGCCGTACAGGCAATGGCGGACCCGGGGCAAATATGCTTTTTCATATCATATACTGTTTTCTGTCGAGTGTGAACTACCCATTGACTAAAGTCAATGGGCTTCCTGCTTCATCGACCTCGCTTCTACGCTTCCGCTCCGGTCCGCGAAAAGCCGATGTCCACTGGACATCGTGCGCCCTACGATCTCCACAGGCGTTAATTCGGGCAGTCCCTGCCCTATATGTTTCTTTATGCTATTTGTCCTAATCCTTCTGCCAGTATATTTTTTGCTGCATTTATATCCCTCTCATGTTCTGCTCCACATTCCGGACAT